>CP041667.1:0-328750 GCA_007361935.1 Lachnospiraceae bacterium KGMB03038
ATGAATATCGTAGAGGAAAAATGGCCTGAAATAATTGAACATCTAAGGGTGGAACATGAACTTTCCAATGTCTCTTTTACAACCTGGATCCAACCTTTGAAAATCTATGACGTCATTGACGATACCGTTTTTATACTGGTAAACATGAATGCCAGTGTAGAATACATAGAAAAAAAGTATCTCCTTCCGCTGAAGGTATGTATCGCGGAAATTACAGGAATTGAATACGAAGTAAGATTTATTTCAGAGGACAGCAGCAAGCTGGCGGAAATCCAGAATATCGCGGCAGAGGCGAACCAGAGAAAACGTACCAAAAGCCTGGCGGAGAAAGCCGGGTTGAATCCTAAATATACGTTCGACACTTTTGTTGTGGGAGGAAATAATAACTTTGCCCATGCGGCTTCCCTTGCGGTAGCAGAGTCGCCGGGAGAAGTATATAACCCTCTTTTTATCTACGGGGGAGTAGGACTTGGAAAGACACATCTTATGCACTCCATCGCTCATTTCATTCTGGAGAAGAACGCAAAGAAAAAAGTGCTTTACGTAACCAGCGAAACCTTTACCAACGAACTGATCGATGCCCTGAAGAATGGAAAAACCTCAGGAAATGAGTCCGCGATGGCTCAGTTCCGTGAAAAATACAGAAATAACGATGTACTTTTGATCGATGATATCCAATTCATCATTGGAAAAGAAAGTACGCAGGAAGAGTTTTTCCATACATTTAACCACTTGCATACTTCAGGAAAGCAGATCATCATCTCCAGTGATAAACCGCCCAAAGATATCGAAACGCTGGAAGCAAGACTCCGGACCCGTTTCGAGTGGGGGTTGATCGCGGATATTTCTGCGCCAAATTATGAGACAAGGATGGCGATCCTGCAGAAAAAAATTGAACTGGATCATCTGGAAAAATACAATATTCCTCATGATGTACTGGACTATATTGCTACAAATATCAAAACAAATATCCGGGAATTGGAAGGTTCCTTAAATAAACTGATCGCTCTTTATAAACTGAACAACTACCAGGATCCTATTGATATCAACCTGGCTACAAAAGCTTTGAAAGATATCATTTCTTCAAAAAATAACCGGGTAGTCACTCCAGATCTGATCCTTGACATTGTAGCGGATCATTTCAATATTTCTGTATCAGACTTAAAGAGCAACAAAAGAAACGCGGAAATTGCCATTCCAAGACAGATTTCCATGTATTTCATCAGAAATATGACGGATACTTCTCTGAAAACCATCGGGGTCATCCTGGGCGGCAAAGACCACTCCACGATTAAGTACGGAGCGGATAAAATCGCTTCTGAAATAAAGGAAGACGAAACTTTGGCCAACACAATCAATATTATAAAGAAGAAAATCAATCCGGCATAATGTGAATAAATATGTGGACATCCTATGGATAACTGAAAAAGAGAAAAAGAAATAAAAAAGTTATCCAGAATACATTCACAGGAACCTAAACACCGTTCCACTTGTTTATAAAATTCAGAATCGCTGGAAAATAAAGGGATAAACCTAGTTTTCCCCGTATTCCACACCCCTAATAAGAAGAATACGGAAATAAATGATATATAATATCTATTCCTACGCGAAAGGAGTTTTACCATGAAGATCATCTGTACAAAATCAAACTTGGCAAAAGGAGTTGGAATCGTAGCGAAAGCTGTACCTTCCAAGACTACTATGCCTATACTAGAATGTATCTTGATCGATGCTACAACAGATATCATCCGACTGACCGCTAATGACATGGAGCTTGGAATCCAGACGGAGATTGAAGGAGAGATTTCTGAAAGAGGAATGATCGCTATAGACGCCAGAATCTTTTCAGAGATCGTCCGCAAGCTTCCAGATAACAATATCGTGATTGAAACAGACGAGAACCTTCAGACAACCATTGTATGTGAAAAAGCCAAATTCGATATTGCCGGAAAACCTGGAGAAGAATTTTCTTATCTTCCGGTAATTGAAAAAGAAGATTCTATCGAAATCTCACAGTTTACATTGAAAGAGATGATCCGTCAGACGATCTTTTCTATTTCTGACAGCGAAAGCAACAAAATGATGACGGGAGAGTTATTTGAGATCAAAGATAATGTCCTGCGCGTTATTTCTTTGGATGGACATAGAATCTCAATCCGTAAGATGGAATTAAAGAATCCCGTCAGTGATAAAAAGCTGATCGTTCCAGGAAAGACTTTGACAGAGATCAGTAAGATTTTGTCCGGGGAAGCAGAAAGCATGGTCAATATCTCATATACAAATAATCATATCGTATTTGAGTTTGATAATACCATCGTTGTATCTCGTCTGATCGAAGGAGAATATTTCAAGATCGACCAAATGCTGTCCAGCGATTATGAGACAAAATTGAAGATCAACAAGAAAGAACTATTGAATTGTATCGACAGAGCTACTCTTCTGATCAAAGAAGGAGATAAAAAACCGATCATCATTAATATTCAGGACGAGGTCATGGAACTTAAGATCAAATCTCAGATTGGTTCCATGAATGAAGAAATTGAGATCGAAAAAGAAGGAAAAGATCTTTTGATCGGATTTAATCCAAAATTCCTGATTGATGCATTAAGGGTCATTGATGATGAAGAAGTAACTTTGTATCTTATGAACGCAAAGGCGCCCTGCTTTATCAGGGATGATGATGAATCTTATATTTATCTGATTCTGCCGGTGAACTTTAACGCGGTATCCTAACTGCGGCGGCAGCATAGGGACGGCATTAAGGAGTTAAAAAATGTATGAAGTTAAATTGAGAGACGAATTTATAAAATTAGGGCAGGCCTTAAAGGCCGCCGGATTGGTAGAGTCTGGAGTAGAGGCGAAAGAAGTTATACAAAGCGGGCTTGTGAAAGTGAACGGAGAAACAGATACCCGCAGGGGAAAGAAATTATACGCGGGTGATATCGTGACTTTTAACGGGGAAGAAATTAAAATTGAAGATTGAGTCTTTAAAATTAAAAAATTTCAGAAATTATGAATTATTAAATCTGAAATTTGATGATGCAGCGAACATTTTTTATGGCGATAATGCTCAGGGAAAAACCAATATCCTGGAAGCGGTCTATCTTTCCGGGACCACAAAATCCCACAGAGGTTCCAAAGACAGGGATATGATCCGGTTTGGGGAAGAGGAATCTCATATTGAGGTTATGGTCAAAAAGAATGAAATGACTTATCAGATTGATCTTCACTTGAAAAAAAACAGCCCAAAAGGAATTGCCATTAATAAAATTCCCATTAGAAAAGCAAGTGAATTGTTTGGAATTGTTAATATTGTATTTTTTTCTCCGGAAGATTTGAATATTATAAAAAATGGTCCTTCTGAGAGAAGAAGATTCATTGATTTGGAGTTATCTCAATTAGATAAAATATACCTGAAAAATTTATCTAATTATAATAGAATCATTAATCAGAGAAATCATCTGCTTAAGGAAATCCAATATCAAAAAGATTTGATACAGACTTTGGAAATCTGGGATATGCAGTTGGTCACTTATGGGAACGCGATCATTGAGAGGAGAAAGATTTTTATTGATGAAATAAATAAAATAGTTTCTTCTATTCATAAAAAATTAACGGGTGAAAGAGAAAATATCCAACTAATCTATGAACCCAGCATCGGAAGTATGTCCTTGGAACAAGCTTTGATGAAAAACAGAGAAAAAGATATGAAAATAAAGAGTACCTCCGTAGGACCTCATAGAGATGATATTTGTTTTAAAAATGGCAGTCTGGATCTTAGGCGTTTTGGATCTCAGGGGCAGCAAAGAACGGCGGCCTTGTCTTTAAAACTCTCAGAGATAGAACTTGTAAAAAAAGTAATCAATGACACTCCTGTGTTATTGTTGGATGATGTATTGTCTGAATTGGATAAACACAGGCAAAACTATTTATTAGACAACATCCATGATATCCAGACATTGATCACCTGTACAGGAGTAGAAGAATTTGTAAATCACCGATTTTCAATCAATAAAGTATTTCATGTTCAGAATGGACAGGTGGCAAAAGAAAATTAGGAGGATCATAAATGAGTACAGAAAAAGTACAGCACGAATATGGAGCAGACGAAATTCAGATATTGGAAGGCCTTGAGGCGGTAAGGAAACGTCCTGGAATGTACATTGGGAGCACTTCTGCGAGAGGACTCCATCATCTTGTTTATGAAATCGTGGATAATTCTGTGGATGAAGCGCTGGCCGGATTCTGCGATACGATCCTTGTTACGATTAATCAGGACAATTCTGTGACAGTTGTAGATAACGGACGGGGAATTCCGGTTGGGATCAATCACAAAGCAGGACTTCCGGCAGTGGAAGTTGTATTTACTGTGCTGCATGCCGGCGGTAAATTTGGAAGCGGCGGTTATAAGGTATCCGGCGGACTTCATGGAGTAGGGGCTTCTGTTGTAAATGCCCTGTCCAATTGGCTGGAAGTAGAGATCTGTCATGAGGGAAAAGTTTATAAGCAGCGTTATGAACGTGGAAAAGTCGTTCAAAAACTGGCTGTGATCGGAGAATGTGATCCAGAAAAGACAGGTACAAAAGTAACGTTCCTTCCGGATGATACAATTTTTGATACAACAGTTTTTGAATATAATGTTTTAAAACAGCGTTTTCGGGAAATGGCTTTCTTAACAAAAGGATTAAAGATTGTGCTCAGAGATGAAAGAGAAGAAGAGCCAGTGGAGAAAACCTTCCATTATGAAGGCGGGATCAAAGAGTTTGTCCAGTACTTAAATCGTAGCACGACTCCTTTATATGAAAGTATTATTTATTGTGAAGGTACGGTAAATAACGTAGCTGTGGAAGTAGCTATGCAGCATAATGATTCTTATAATGAAAATACGTATGGGTTTGTAAACAATATTACCACGCCGGAAGGCGGAACTCATGTGATGGGATTTCGAAACGCGCTGACAAAGACTTTTAATGACTATGCCAGAAAGAATAAGCTTTTAAAGGATAGCGAGCCAAACCTGTCAGGAGAAGATATCCGGGAAGGACTTACGGCTATCATCAGCGTAAAGATCGAGGATCCTCAGTTTGAGGGACAGACCAAGCAAAAACTTGGAAACAGCGAGGCAAGGGGAGCGGTAGACAGCGTGGTGAGCCGACAGCTTGAGATATTCCTGGAACAGAATCCACAGATTGCCAAACAGACAGTGGAAAAATCTGTTCTTGCACAAAGAGCAAGGGAAGCCGCCAGAAAGGCAAGAGATCTGACTCGAAGAAAGTCTGCTTTAGACGGGATGTCTCTTCCTGGAAAATTAGCAGATTGTTCAGATAAAAATCCGGAAAACTGTGAGATTTATATTGTAGAGGGAGATTCTGCGGGAGGGTCTGCCAAAACGGCAAGAGATAGAGCTACACAGGCAATTCTTCCTTTGCGTGGAAAGATTTTGAATGTAGAGAAAGCCCGTCTGGATAAAATCTATGGAAATGCGGAGATCAAAGCTATGATCACCGCGTTTGGAACTGGCATCCATGAGGATTTTGATATTACAAAATTAAGATATCATAAGATCATCATTATGACAGATGCGGACGTAGACGGAGCGCATATCAGTACATTATTATTAACATTTTTATACCGCTTTATGCCTGATCTAATTAAAGAAGGATATGTATATCTGGCTCAGCCGCCTCTCTATAAGCTGGAGAAAAATAAAAAGGTATGGTACGCATACAGCGACGAAGAGTTAGATAATATTTTGACAGAAGTTGGAAGAGATACTAATAACAAAATCCAGCGTTATAAAGGTCTTGGCGAGATGGATGCAGAACAGCTTTGGGATACCACTATGGATCCGGAACACAGGGTCTTGTTGCGGGTAACTATGGATGAAGAGACAACATCAGAACTTGATCTTACCTTTACGACTCTAATGGGAGATAAAGTAGAACCGAGAAGAGAATTTATTGAAGAAAACGCCAAATATGTTAAGAACCTGGATGTGTAGGAGGATAAAAGAAAATGGAAGATAATATTTTTGATAAAGTCCATGAAGTGGACTTAAAGAAGACGATGGAAGACTCCTACATTGATTATGCCATGAGCGTAATCGCTTCCAGAGCGCTTCCGGATGTGCGGGATGGATTAAAGCCGGTTCAGAGAAGAATTCTCTATTCTATGATCGAGCTGAACAATGGACCAGACAAGCCTCATAGAAAATCTGCCCGTATCGTTGGTGATACCATGGGTAAATATCATCCCCATGGAGATAGTTCTATTTATGGGGCTTTGGTAAATATGGCCCAGGAGTGGTCTACCAGATATCCGCTGGTGGATGGCCATGGAAACTTTGGATCTGTAGATGGAGACGGGGCAGCCGCCATGCGGTATACGGAAGCACGTCTAAGTAAGATTTCTATGGAATTGACGGCAGATATCAACAAAGATACGGTTGATTTCATGCCAAACTTTGATGAGACAGAGAAGGAACCAACAGTACTTCCCGCAAGATTTCCAAATCTTTTAGTAAACGGAACGTCGGGAATCGCGGTTGGAATGGCTACCAATATTCCGCCTCACAACCTGAAGGAAATCATCAATGCGGTAGTCAAGATCATCGACGACCAGATCGCGGATAAAGAGGAGACTACCATTGAAGAGATCCTTCAGATCGTAAAGGGGCCTGATTTTCCCACAGGAGGAACTATCCTTGGAACCAGGGGCATCGAGGAAGCTTACCGCACCGGGCGGGGGAAGATTCGCGTCCGGGCAGTGACAGACATTGAGACCATGCCAAATGGTAAGAGCCGGATCATTGTGACAGAACTTCCTTACATGGTGAATAAAGCGCGTCTGATCGAGAAAATCGCTGAAATGGTGAGAGATAAGAAAATCGACGGAATCACAGACTTAAGCGATCAGTCCAGCCGGGAGGGTATGCGGGTAGTCATTGAACTTCGGAAAGACGTTAACGCCAATGTATTATTGAATCAATTATATAAACATACCCAGCTCCAGGATACATTTGGAGTAATCATGCTTGCTCTTGTAGGAAATGTTCCAAAAGTTATGAATCTTCTGGATATGTTAAACCATTATCTGAAGCATCAGGAAGATGTGGTTACCAG
Source organism: Lachnospiraceae bacterium KGMB03038 (assembly GCA_007361935.1). Taxonomy (NCBI): domain Bacteria; kingdom Bacillati; phylum Bacillota; class Clostridia; order Lachnospirales; family Lachnospiraceae; species Lachnospiraceae bacterium KGMB03038. Next base: position 7,122 of record CP041667.1, read on the forward strand.
AAGAACAAAATATGAGTTAAACAAAGCAGAAGAGCGGGCACATATTTTAGAGGGATTGCTGATCGCCCTGGATCACATTGATGAAGTGATCAGCATTATCCGCGGTTCCCAGACGGTACAGATCGCCAAGACAGAGTTGATGGCGCGCTTTGATCTAAGCGACGCCCAGGCTCAGGCAATTGTGGATATGCGGCTGCGGGCTTTGACCGGTTTGGAACGGGAGAAGCTGGAAGCAGAATATAACGAACTGGTAAAACAGATCGAACATTTGAAAGCCATCCTTGCGGATCGGAAGCTGCTCCTTGGAGTTATAAAGGAAGAAATCCTTGCTATCCGGGATAAATACGGAGACGAAAGAAGAACCTCTATTGGATTTGATGAGTATGACATTTCCATGGAAGATTTGATTCCTAAGGAAGATGTTGTCATTACAATGACGAAATTAGGATATATCAAACGGATGTCAGAAGATACCTTCAAAGCTCAAAACCGGGGAGGCAAAGGCATTAAGGGAATACAGACTCTGGAAGAAGATTATGTAGAAGACCTTCTGATGTGCAATACTCATCATTACATTATGTTCTTTACCAATGCGGGACGGGTCTACCGGCTGAAAGGCTATGAGATTCCGGAGGCCAGCCGGACATCCAGAGGAACAGCGATCATCAACCTTCTGCAGCTGATGCCCGGAGAAAATATCACAGCAGTCATACCTGTAGAGTATTACAGTGAGAAGGCATATCTTGTGATGGCTACCAAGAAAGGTCTGATCAAAAAGACGCCATTGAAAGAATACGCCAATGTAAGAAAAACAGGGCTTGCCGCAATTACATTAAGAGAAGACGATGAATTGATCGAAGTGAAATTCACCAATGGGCGACAGGAGATCATTCTCGCAACCAAGTATGGACAGTGTATCCGATTCCGCGAAAATGATGTTCGCTGTACAGGAAGGACATCCATGGGAGTGCGCGGAATCAATCTGGCCGACAGAGACGAAGTGATCGGTATGCAGCTTGCTTCCCAGGGAACAGATCTTCTCATTGTTTCAGAAAAAGGAATGGGAAAAAGGACCTCCATCGATGAATTTACCGCTCAAAACCGAGGCGGAAAAGGCGTGAAGTGTTATAAGATCACAGAAAAGACAGGAAATGTAGTCGGTATCAAAGGAGTCCATGAAGATGACGAGATCATGATCATCAACACAGAAGGAATCATCATCCGCATGCTGTGCAGCGGAATCTCAGTCCTTGGCCGTGTAACCTCAGGAGTGAAACTGATCAACCTGAAAGAAGGAGATACGGTAGCAAGCATCGCAAAAGTGCGGGATGGAGAAAAAGAAGATTATAAGAAGAAATACTTTCTGGATGAGGAAGAATAATTAAATGGGGCCGGGGGATTTTTAAAAATCCCCCGGCCCAAATTAAAAATGCCCTGTCCCTTTTTGAAAATTAATTCTCGATCAATCCGTCCTTCTCTAATTCTCGCAGAATAATTTCTGCCGTCTTTTTCACTGTTATGGAGACAAATTGTGTACATTGGGCTTTACGTTCAGGAGAATTCTTTTCTTTTCCCCTGGTAAGTACTCGGCAGCATGTGCCTCCGCAGGTTTCTTTGAAAAAGTCATGCATTTCGTTGCATAAAGCAAAGCAGCGGTTGATTTTCGGATCGCCAGGTGTCTTCCTTCCAAAGAAATAACCGATGCACATAGTAGCTCCGGCAAGCGCGCCGCAAATACATCCGCCGCCTCCAAGTCCCCATGGAAATCCGGAACTCATAGCGATCGCATCGTCAGACATGTCCAGTTCAAAATGCTTTTTAATTGCGTAAATAACAGACTCTGAACAGGCAAAACCTTGATTGAAAATTTCAACCGCATCCTTTTGTAATTCTTCCATATTAATGTTTGTATTCATGATAACCTCCTATTGGGGCCGGGGGATTTTTAAAAATCCCCCGGCCCAAATTAAAAATGCCCTGTCCCTATTTTATATCAATTATAACTTTTTTTAAAGAAGTACGGCCTATTTTCATGAAAAAAGGGATAGTGTCAATAGTTTTTCGCAAAATCAAAACCTAGCCGTTTAGCAGCCGGTAGTCAGCCGGCTATGATATCAGACAGCAGATCCTCTTCTGTTTTGAAAAGATGATCCATATTCATATAGCGTCTGGCTCCCCAACTGGTTGCTGCTACGTGACGCAGTCTGGCACATACGAGCATCAAGGCACTCTGCCCGTCAGGAAAAGCACCGATCGCTTTTGTACGCCGTTTAATCTCACGGTTGAGGCGCTCAATAGCGTTATTGGTTCGGATCCGGGTCCAATGCTGCGTAGGAAAATCCATATAGGTCAAGGTTTCTTCAATCCCGTCCTCTACCTTCTTGGCAGCTTTAGCAAGCTTCATGGCACGGAGTTTCTCCGCTACCTGGATTGCTTTTTCACGGGCGGCTTCCTTGCTTTCCTGCGCATGGATCGCCTTGAGCATAAGCGCTACCGTTTTCATCTTGTTACGGGGGGTAACAGAAAATATATTTCTGTAAAAATGAACCGTACAGCGCTGATATCTGGCATCCGGAAAGACTTCCGGAATGGTTTCAAGCATACCGAGATTCTTATCGCCGATGATCAAACGTACACCAGTAAGCCCGCGTTCTTTCAACCATACGAAGAAAGAACGCCAGCTTTCACGATCCTCTTTCATCCCTTCCGCAGCACCAAGGATTTCCCGGCAGCCATCCTGACTGACGCCAATGGCAACGAGAACAGAAACGTTCTGGATCTCGCCGCCCCAGCTACGTTTCAGGTAAACACCATCTACGTAAACATAAGGATAGTTCCCGGAAAGCGGACGGGTACGCCAGGTTTCAATATGCTCATAAGCCTTTTTATTCAGGTTACTGATGGTTCCAGGGGATACTTTCGTTCCCCATAAGGCTTCGGTGATATCTTCCACGCGTCGGACAGAAACACCGGCCAGATACATCTCAATAAGAGCTTCTTCCACGGAAGATTCTCTGCGACGATATCTTTCGATAATGGCTGTCTCGAAAGGAACCCCTTTCAGTTTAGGAACCTTCAGTTCGACTTCCCCTGCGGTAGTGTGGAGATTTCGCTTATAATGGCCGGAACGATATCCCTGGCGGTCAGAGGAGCGCTCATACTTTTCAGCGTTGACTAATTCGTCGGCTTCCTTATCGAGCAGGGCGTTTAATGTTTCTTCGACACTGTTACGGACAAGATCCTTTAAATCATGCTTTATTAAGTCCTCATTTAGCTGTATAATCTTATCAGACATGGTTCTATAGCCTCCTTTGATAGATTTAGTTGTGGTGACTTGATTTTACCAAACGGCTATAGACCATGTCTATTTTTATGAAATTGATTTTGCGAAATTAATTATACGTTATCACCAGAAAGTCTGTCCAGATTTTTGAGCAAAAACTACAGGAGTATCTAAAAGCAAAAAATTGGGGATACGTGGAAAATAAATAAAAATAGTTAATATATTATAGTTAAATAATTTATTTTTTTCACTAATTTTACCATGGTATAATTCAGTCATAAAAGCTTGTAAATATAAAATGGAGGAGGAATTTACTATGAAAATCGTTGTGTTAGACGGCTATACATTAAATCCTGGGGATATTAGCTGGGATGGACTGGAAGCCCTGGGAGAATTGAAGGTTTACAACCGTACAGCTCCAGAGGAAGTGATAGATCGTATAGGTGATGCCCAGATCGTCTATACGAATAAGACGCCTATCACAAAAGAGACGCTGAATGTATGCAGTCAGATCAAATTTATCGGAGTTCTGGCTACAGGATATAATATCGTAGACGTGGCGGCGGCTAAAGAAAAAGGAATTCCTGTAACAAATATCCCTACCTATGGAACGGATGCGGTGGGGCAGTTCGCAATCGCTCTCCTTTTGGAAATCTGCCATCATATCGGATATCATTCTCAGGCAGTACATGAGGGAAAATGGAGCAGCAATCCGGATTGGTGTTTCTGGGATTATCCTCTGATCGAACTGGCAGGTAAGACCATGGGAATCATCGGATTTGGAAGAATCGGGCAGAGTACCGGGAAAATAGCCAAAGCGCTGGGCATGAATGTGATAGCGAATGATGCGTTTGAGAGTGAAACAGGAAAAGAGATCGCTGCATATGTGGATAAAGATACTCTTTTTGCCCAATCAGATGTGATCGCCCTGCATTGTCCGCTGTTTCCAGAAACAGAAGGTATCATCAACCGGGAGAATATTGAAAAGATGAAAGATGGAGTGATCATCTTGAATAATTCCAGAGGACCGTTGATCGTTGAACAGGATCTGGCGGATGCGTTAAATTCAGGCAAAGTCTATGCCGCTGGTCTAGATGTGGTCTCAACGGAACCCATCAAGGAAGATAATGTACTATTGAAGGCGAAGAATTGTTTTATCACACCGCACATCTCCTGGGCACCAAAGGAATCCAGGCAGAGGTTAATGGATATTGCTGTGGACAATTTGAAAGCTTTCACGGAAGGAAATCCAAAGAATGTGGTAAATAAATAAAGATTTTTTATATTATTAAAAAAATTAATCGATTTTTAGAATTTTTATCTTTATGTTATGATATAAAAAAATTGAAAGGTTAATTGAAATCCTTACTGCAACATTGAAGTTGTAACTGCACATTGAAAACTTTATGAAGTTGTAACTGCATAATATCATGAGTAACTGCAACAGTTTTAAGCTGTTTTTCTGGCTTTGGATTGCCTTTTTCCGATTTTCCTTGTAAAATTTCTTAAAGGAAGGCATGACAAAACACAGACTGCATTTTTTACTTTTCGCAGAAGTTGTAAATGCACCCTGTTTGTGTTTCCTTTTTTATCGTGTCCTGTCTTCTCTTAAATTCCGGTTTACTTCTTAAATAAAGCCGGTGTAAGGGTTATGGAATCGGATGGGATCTTTTCAAGGCCCAGGAGGTTCGCAGTCTCCTGGCCGTAGATCTTGATAAAAAGATCTATAGGAGCCTGTCCGTTCCACTTTTTTCGGGGATAGGAATTGATGTGGTTCATCATTTCCCTGATTTCTTCTTCCGTATATTCATCCTTTGCATGATTTTTAGGTATGATATAACGGATCAATTCATGGTTCCGTTCACAGTTGCTCTTCTGATTTGTATTCATCGGGTCACAATAGAATACGCGGCACTGGATCTCTCCGGTCTCCATATCTGCTTCGATTTTTTCGGGATCGCTGAATTCGCTTCCCCGATCGGTAATAATAACCTGAAAAAGCATCCGGAATTTCTCATCTCCAAGTGCTTTCCGCAGCCGGCAGAATATTTCTGTTACTGATCCCGCTGTGTTGCGCTCTCTCAGGAACATGAGCTGTACGTCACAGTTGGTAAACAAGATTGTCAGCAGTGTCTGGCCGCCTTTGTGTATGACCACACTGTCCATCTGGCTGACTATGGCATCTGGATTCTGGCGCATATATTCCTCGTATTCCTCATAACTGCGTCCGATATGGCATTTCCGGTCTACCCGGAGAACCGGACCGCTCTTTTTCCGTTCCGGTCTGCGCAGTTTCCTTCTCAGGTCTATATTTCTGGCATCCAAAAGGCCTGCATCAATATAGGAATAGATCGTCCGTTCCGATACGGGCAGTTCATCTCTGTGACGTTCACAGATAACCGGGAGTGACTGCCCCTTTTTTAACAGCGGTGTGATCGTATCATTGATCCGGTTTAACTCCTGCTCTGTAAGAGAGATTCCTTTACGGGATTCAGAGAGCATCTGTTCATACTGCTGCTGAGCATGCTTGGCGTCATAGAGCATCCTGCGCAGACGGCAGCGAAGCCGGTGGTCACAGGCATTACAGACAAACGGCGACTTTTCGTAATCTGTACAGAACTCTTCCTGATAATCAGGGCATCCTTCCTGACATCGTCCACATGCTGTCTGGCACTGTTTCTTCCCATGAAAGCATCCCTGACGGCAGTTTGGGATTCTGGTACAGGTACAATGGTGGATACAGTTATTGCCCCCTGACGTTTTGACCAGCCTGCGGTGTGCTTTGATCTCTCTGCCGACAGTAGACCGATCCTTTCCAATGTTTTTGGCGATCTGTGCGACCTTCAATCCCTGCTGCAGACCTGACTGGATGGCGAGCCTGTCATCATATGTAAGGTGTTTATTACTCATGGTTACCTCCAATCCGAAGACAGGACAAGGATAGTATACTGGAAAAAAGGCAAAAAGAAACCATGAAGTTACAACTGCAACTCCATGGCCCATATGCCTTGTAATTCTAACCGCAACAACCTATGTTGCAATTAATTTTTCAATTAACCAAAAAAATTGAAAAGGTATAACCGGTATGCCAATAAGTCTAAGAAAGGAGAGCAGGTGCATTTCTATGGCGCCTTTTAGAAAAGTAATAGTAATATCCTGCAAGAGAGAAAAAGAGAATGGGAAAAATTAAAAAAGTGCCTCTTTGGGCACAGATCCTCCTGGGTATTGTAGTCGGAATCCTGATAGGTGTAGTATCCCCGAAGGCGGCAGATGTGATTTCTCCACTTGGAGATATTTTCCTGAACTTATTGAAGATGTTGATCGTTCCACTTGTTTTCTTCAGTATTACCAATGGTATCTGCCAAATGAAGGATGTAAAGCAGCTTAGGAGTGTAGGCGGAAGGATTGTTCTCTACTATACGCTTTCCACAGTGGCAGCCGGTATTTTTGGTGTAATCGGAGGTATGATTACACAACCAGGACGAAATGTAAAGGATTTGGTGCTTTCTTCTGGAGAAGCGGCGGAAGCCTCAGATTTCGATATGGTAGAAAATATCATATCCTGGTTTCCGGATAATATCGTAAACGCTATGGCGGAAGCAAATATGATCCAGATCATAGTATTCTGTCTGTTCCTTGGTGTGGCTTTGCTTTCTCTTGGAGAGAGAGTTCCCCGCTTGCTGTCATTGATCCAGGAAGGAAATGATGTTATGCTGAAGATCACGGAGTATGTGATCAATCTTTCTCCAATCGGTATTATGTCGTTAATGGCATCTATGATTTCTACACTGTCCGGCGCAATGATGAAAGAAGTATTGGTCTTCATCGCCACGATAGACGTTACTATTGTGATATTTATGCTTATCTTCTATCCGGCAGTGCTGAAATTTATTGCAAGAGTCAATGTATTTAAGTTTTTCAAAAAAGCATCCGCATCTATGTTAGTAGCATTTACGACCACATCTTCTGCCGCTACACTTCCTGTATCTATGAAGGTGGCAGATAAAGGTCTTGGCTGCCCAGAAAAGGTTTATGGATTTACTCTTCCGCTTGGAAATACCTGTAACATGGATGGAGCGGCAATTCAATATAGCGTGATCGCAGTCTTTGCCTGCAATTTGTTTGGTCTCGCTCTGACACCGGAGAGAATTTTCCAGTTCATTTTTCTGAGTCTGATATTGTCGATTGGGGCGGCTGGCGTAAAAGGTTCTGGAATCGTTATGTCTACAATTATTGTACAGACTCTGATCGGAGATGCCGGATTAACGCTGATTCCGATTTTGGCGGCTGTATGGCCAACTCTTGATCCATTTGCCACAACGGCAAATAATGTTGGAGACTTAACAGGAACCACCCTTGTTTCCAAGAGTCTGCATGTACTGGATGAAGAAGTATATAACAGCTAAAGACAAGCAATAAGAAAGAAAAATACCTGCCATGAAATCTGATAAAGGTTTCATGGCAGGTATTTTTGTGATATCCGTTTAGGAAATATGTTTCCTAAACGGATATCAGGCGAAAAACCTGTTCTGCAGTCAGTGATAAGTTTTCTCTTGCGTTGGCGGGGTCCATTGCTTCCTCCAAAGTGGTGATTCCCCGGACAATTGGAAAGAAGGCATCGATTCCTGCCTGGTTGCAGGCAGAGGCATCCTTGGTAACACTTCCGGCAAAGGCAACAACGATTGCTCCGTATTTTTTCGCAAGATGGGCAACGCCGATGGGGGCTTTTCCCATTGCAGTCTGATGATCTAACCGTCCTTCCCCTGTAACCACAACATCCGCATCCTGGAGTTCTTTTTCTAGATTAATCGCATCCAGAATGAGATCTATGCCTGGAACAAGAGTTGCTTTAAGATAACTTAAGAAAGCAAATCCTAAGCCGCCCGCAGCTCCGGCACCTGTTGCATCTGCAAATTGAGTCTGAGTAGCATCTGCAGTGACTTTAGTATAATGTTCCATTGCTGTATCCAGAGGCGCTTTCATTTCTTCAGTTACTCCTTTTTGAGGGCCGTAGATATAGGTGGCGCCATTTGGTCCGCAAAGAGGATTAGTAACATCACAGGCAACTTGGAATTCACAGTCTTTAAGCAGAGGATTCATATTTTCTGTAGAAATAGATGCAATTTTAGAGAGAGCCTGAGCGCCTTCTCCAGGGTCATATCCATCTTTGTCAAGAAAACGATATCCTAATGCCTTCAACATGCCAAGACCTCCGTCATTGGTAGCGCTTCCTCCGATTCCGATGATGAACTTTCGGCATCCGCGGCAGACCGCATCCAGGATCATTTCTCCAACACCGTATGTTGTAGCAGTCAAAGGGTCTTTTTGCGCCGCAGGTACCAGCGTAAGTCCGGCAGCACTGGCCATCTCAAGAACAGCTGTTTTACTTTCTTCCATATATCCATAGTAAGCTGATACGGGAGAACCAAGCGGTCCAGTCACTTGCAGATCAATGCGGGTTCCGCCAAGCCCTTCGATCAAGGAATCCGTAGTCCCCTCACCTCCATCAGCCAGAGGTTTTATTACGACTTTTGCATCTGGGCGGGCGGATAAAATACCCTGCTTTACCGCAAGTCCAGCCTGGGTGGAAGAAAGGCTCCCTTTTAGGGAATCGATAGCGACAACAACTTTCATAACGATATACCTCCGTTTTTAAAATAGGGATTTTTTAACCCTGTTTCTTTCAGTATAGCGAAGAAAGAAAAAAAGAATATATTACTTATACTAAAATTAGAATTAAAAATCTGATATATATTAGTACAAATAACAAGGATAGTTCTATTTTTGAAAATATAGGACTAGACGCAGGAGAAATGCATCTTGGAAAACTCTTGGATTTTTTTTACATTTTTCAGCAATTCTATCTAATTGGTATTGGAGCGTATTTTTGTGGATAAAAAGTTTATCTGCCGTAAGCTTTAAGGACATATCGCAGGAAAAATAGGTTTTCAGCACAAAGCGTTCTTTATCTGAGAGATGGCCAAGAAGCTGGGAAACATAAAGTTCTTGCAGGTTTTGAGGAATATGTTCTAATAGATATTCTACGGACAGATCAGTAATATCACAGAATGTTAGATTCTGATTTTGTGCGTGTCTGAGCGCCGTACGAGCATTTTGATAGGAGTCGGAAGCTTCAAGGATTGGAGAAAAATTTCCAAAACCTGCATGGATTCGTCCTTGAAATTTTTGAGAGAATTCTTCCTTAGAAAAGGATAAGAACGTTTTTCGGTCAAAAAAGACAATCCATTCGCTGGGATAAAGATACTGTGAGATCCTGCATCCTATAGACTGAAAATAGAATCGCAGAGATTGTTCTGGGCAAGAGTCTGTCATATGGATGGAAAGCACCGCAGCCTCGTCCTCTGGTTGGAATCCATATTTTTTCAGAAGAAGTGTAAGCTGCTCCATATTTTGGATGTTTTGATAGATTAGGGAGGTGATCACATATTGGAGGGCTCTGGATTCGGATAGCATTTCTTCGTTTAACTGCTGTTCTTTTAGAAAGACCTCTGTGATTTTGGTGATCAAAAAACCATAGGATTTAAGTTCTTTTGGCTGCCCTGTGATTCCGATTACAGCAATTGGTGTCCCATCGAGAAAGATAGGATAATTAATACCTGATTTTGAGCCCTGAAAGGGATGTGATTCATCTACAAAAACAGGAGAGGCTGTTTCCAGGGCATAAGCGCCCGCCGCATGAAAAGACCCGATTCGGTCTGGATCGGTACTGCCTATGATCATACCGGAAGGGCTGATAAGATTTGTATCTTTTTTTACAACTTCATAGATCGCGTGAACAATCTGCATTGCCAAAGCTTTTGAGATTTCCATAAATCTTACTCCTGTTTTAAAAAAGTAATCCTATCATCCAGTTTATCATGCAAGTTTCAACTTCTCAATAAGGGATTACTTATGATATAGTTTAAGAAAGAAGATGCATACTATAATGCATAGGTAGGAGGTTTTCTATGAACGAAAGACCATTAGTCCGGAAAATGAGAGAAGATTATCAATATTTTGGCGGGATAAGTCTTGTATATGGAATAATTTTCACATTCTGCCTGTATAAGAATATGCATGGAATCACCTTTCCTATATGTGTGATCGCAACAATTTTAACAGCCTTTCTATTTATGAAGAGAATCCATTACAAACTTCAAAAAAAATCCATCCCATATATTGTGGGAATGCTTTTGCTCGGACTTTCCACGGCTTTGACGACTTCCTTTTTCCTGCATTTTTTCAATATGATCGGAATTATCCTGCTATTTTTTGTGTGGATGATCCATCAGTTTTATGAAGACGAGAACTGGAATTTTCCTGCGTATATCAAGCGGCTCTTTCTTCTTTTTGGAACAATGGCCGCATCGGTACTTTATCCTTTCTCTCATGGAACAGGGTATCTGTCTAGGACGCAGAATAAGAAAAAGCAGACGGTCGCCGCAGTTGTAATAGGGTTTTTTGTCGCTCTTGGAATTTTATGTATTGTTCTTCCTTTATTATTAAGATCAGATGTTGTGTTTGCTAAAATATTTGGACAAATTTTGAAATATATTAATTTTGGAAACCTGATAGGTATAGGGGTTACGATTGTACTGGGATTTATCCTTGCGTACAGTTTTTTTGCGGCTTTATGCAAATATAATTTTCCAAATGAAAATAAAAGAAAAATCCGATATTTTAATCCGGTGATCGGAATAACATTTACAAGTATTGTAAGCGTTATCTACCTATTATATTGTTTGATTCAGATCATCTACCTTTTTATTGGAATCCAGGCAGGACTTCCGGCGGAAGTGACCTATTCGGAATACGCAAGAGGCGGCTTTTGGGAATTGCTGTTTGTCAGTTTCCTGAATTTTATCATGGTGCTCTTGTGTATGTTCCTATTTAAAGATAGTATTCCATTGAAAGTTATCCTTACGGTTATCTCAGCCTGTACTTTTATCATGATCTTCTCGGCGGCCTATCGTATGTTTTTATATGTAGGCGTTTATCACCTGACCTTTTTGAGGATTCTTGTGCTTTGGTTTTTGATCACTCTTATTTTTATCATGAGCGGAGTGGTGGTGAGTATATATAAAGAAAGATTTCCTCTTTTTCGTTATATTATGGCAGTGGTAAGTGTTCTGTATATTGGATTCTCTTTTTCTAGGCCAGATGCGATTGTCGCGAGATATAACGTTGCCCATTCGGAAAATATGAAAGAAGAAGATATATATTATCTTTTGACGAAACTTTCAACAGACGCCGCGCCAGTCATTGCGGATATAGATGTGAGCCATTATGATGATTATGTAAAAGGGGATGTGTATCAATATTTTCTTGATATATCAGAAAGAAACAAAGGAATTTATTTCAGAAAAGCAAACTATTCCAGAATCAGGGCCAAAATGACGGCAGACCGATATATACAAAAGCATAAAGAGTATCAATATAATTGGTATGATGAATGGTAAGAGAAGATACTCATCATAATAACCCCGTTCTGGATTTACCGGAACGGGGCTGTTCTTTGTATCAATCACTATGAAATTTCTGCCTTTTTCAAAAGCCGATAGCTGCAGATGATCAAAAGAATCGTGACCAAAGAGAAAGTTAAAAAAGAAAACAAAGGATTTCCTGTGTTTCTGCCAAGTAAGGTCAAAAGAACCTTGGCAAAACCATTCCAAAATGGGGCGATAAAATTATAAGATACCGGCAGGAGTACAAAGAGTGTGACCGGAAGCCCGGCGGCAATAAGGATTTTTCCAAATTTACCTGCTCTGTAGAACAAAGTTCCCAGAAAATATCCAAGAATAAAACTTAAGTAGAAAATCAATATATTAAACAGAAAATTCAAAATGGATTCTAAAACAACATTTTCTGAAAGAGCGGGATAAAAAGCTGCCAGAAATGCCGTTGTCAAATCCTCGGATACAAAACCAAGAGGCTGCAGAATGACGGTCAGGATCAGGGAAATAATAGCCATCCCTATATCTAGAAGTAAGAAGCTGACCAAACAGCTTTTAAAATACGTTTTCCTGGAAAGGCCATTTTGTGTAAACATCCAGAAATATTCTTTAAATACTACAAGACCAAGGATAAAATTCATTAGGACGATCGAAGAATTTGTCCCGTTAAAATTAATGGCAGAACCGGAAGAATCCGTGGTTGCTACCAGGAGATTTCCTGTCAGAATGAAGAAAGTATAGACCAGGAAGAAAATAAAGATTACCTTTTTTAAATCATATAAGAAATATTTCACTGCGGTTTTCATAAATAGCCTCCTATACTATACATTGGTTAATTGGATAAAAAGTTTCTGCAGATCCAGCGGAGTGATTTCCAGGCCATTTAATTCCTCAGAATCAGGTGTTCCAAGGATGTAAGCCGTTTTTAATCCTCCAAGGACATCTTGGCCGATGGTGTTCCTTCCTTCTATATAAGAATCCACCTGTGAGGCAGGACCGGAGATAGAATATCCCTGCTTTAAGAGATTTTCACAAGAATCCTGGCATAAGATTTTTCCCTTCTTTATGATGATAATATCTTCAAGCACTGTGGCCACTTCATCGATCAAATGAGTTGAGATCACGCAGGTGAAGGGATCTTCACTATATTTTTGAATCAGCGTTTTGTAAAAAAGTTCCCTGTGGTTGGCATCCAGACCAAGAACCGGTTCATCCAGAAAGATGAAGGGAGTGTTAACGGAAAGAGCGGTAATATTTCTGAAAATCGACTGATATCCGGTAGAAAGGGCAGTTACTTTCTTTTTCAACGGAAGTTCAAATAATTCAGAAAGCTTTAGCGCATACTCCATATCAAAGTTAGGAAAGAATTCTCCGGACCATTTAAAGGCATCTTTGACCTTGATAGTATCTGGAAATAGATTCTTTTCCCCAATCAGATAGAATTGTTTTAGAATCTGATCATTCTCAGACACATCCTGACCGTCCAGCGTAACGCTGCCCTGGTCTGGATACAGTCTGTTATTAATGATATTCAATAAAGTAGTTTTGCCGGCCCCGTTTCTTCCAAGCAGGCCGTAGATTTTATTTTCTTCAATCCGAACAGACACGTTATCCAGAGCTTTCGTATCTTTAAAAGTTTTTGAAACATTTTTAATTTCAAGAGCACTCACTGCGCAAACCCCCTTTCAATCATAGCAATAATATCATCGCTGCTGATTCCCAGTTTTCTGGCCTCTTCGACCAAGCGGCCGATATAATTTTCATAAAATTGATCTTGTCTTTTTTGCTTTAGTTTTTTTACAGCATCCTTGGCTACAAACATTCCGACTCCTCTTTTCTTAAAAATGATATGATCCTCTACAAGAAGATTAATTCCCTTTAACGCCGTTGCGGGATTGATCTTGTAACTTACAGAAAACTCCGTAATAGAAGGAATCTGACTTTCTTCCGGAAAAAGCCCAGTCAGGATTCCATCCTCGATGCCTTCGGCAATCTGTATAAAAATAGGCTTTTCACTATCTAATTCCAATTTCATGAGAATACAGCCCTCCCTTCTTGTTATTTGGTTAATTAGTTGAGTAATTAACTATATATGTATTAAAGCATACAAAGAAAAAAATGTCAACAATTAATTTGGGCCGGGGGATTTTTAAAAATCCCCCGGCCCAAATTGAAAAAGCCCTGTCCCTTTTGACAATATAGAAATCTAAGATTATACTGAAAGAAATAATCCTAAAAAGGAGTACTTAATAATGAAGAGAATATTAATGATGGTGTTTAGAAATATATTATTGGTTCCTGTTACATGGTTTAGATTGTGTTATCATGCAAACCATACAGAAAAATATACAGAAGAAGAACAATATAAGATGCTCCGATTTATTACGCTGCGTGCAAATAAAGGGGGAAACGTCCATATTGACGTACACGGAAAAGAAAATATCCCAACAGAAAATGGATTTATGTTTTTTCCAAATCACCAGGGGCTGTATGATGTTTTGGCGATTATTGAAGCCAGTCCAAGACCGTTTTCTGTGGTCGCTAAAAAGGAGATAGGGAATATTCCATTCCTGAAGCAGGTTTTCGCCTGCATGAAAGCTTATCTAATGGACCGGGAAGATGTAAGACAGTCTATGGAGATTATCATTAATGTAACAAAGGAAGTGAAAAATGGAAGAAACTATTTGATTTTTGCCGAGGGGACACGATCAAAAAACGGAAATAATATTCAAACTTTTAAAGGAGGAAGCTTCAAAGCAGCAACAAAAGCAAAATGCCCGATAGTTCCAGTAGCCTTGATCGACTCATTTAAGCCTTTTGATACAAATACAATAAGTCCAGTGACCGTTCAAGTACATTTTCTGGAGCCGATCTGCTATGAAGAGTATAAAGATATGAAGACGACAGAAATCGCAGAAATAGTAGAAGAGCGGATACAAAAGACTATTTATGAAAATATAAGAGCAGAACTATGATGGTATAAAAATATTAATTAAGGAAAGAATCCAAAGGAAAAAGTGATTGACAATAGAGAAGAGGTTTAGTATAATTACCTTTGCTGGAGAAATACTCAAGAGGCTGAAGAGGCGCCCCTGCTAAGGGTGTAGGTCGGGCAACCGGCGCGAGGGTTCAAATCCCTCTTTCTCCGTTTAGTCAAGGATGACTGTCTGGAGCGGGAGTTTCAGACAGTTTTTTATGGCTAATGCCTGAGGGGATATCTTGTGGTAGGAATCTCAGGTAAAAACAATGTATAGTATTTGAAAAAGAATGTTGAAAAAAACTAAAAAAAAGATAGAAAAAGTCTTGACATCAAACAGCATTCAATGATATTATATCTAGGCTGACCCGTTAGGGGAGGCGAAAACGGACCTTGATAACTGAACAATAGACACCAACCCTGAAAGATTCTTAAGAGAAGATTCAGAGAACAGCTCCGGCCTGTGAGAGCAGGAGGGAGCGACCCAAGAACAGTAAAAGGGATAAGGAAGCTAGTAAGTTTTCTTGGACCTGGAACGAACTTGAACTTAAAGTCCTATCATAGATGGTTCCCGGAACTAAGGTTTGTGAACTACCAAACCTAAGGACCGGGAACTACCAACCGACTAAGGCGCCAAAAGACAGCGCCTAAGTCTATAGGCATTTTATACGAGAGTTTGATCCTGGCTCAGGATGAACGCTGGCGGCGTGCCTAACACATGCAAGTCGAGCGAAGCGCTTATCTTAGATTTCTTCGGAATGACGAGATCTGCGACTGAGCGGCGGACGGGTGAGTAACGCGTGGGTAACCTGCCCTGTACAGGGGGATAACAGTTAGAAATGACTGCTAATACCGCATAAGCCCACAGCTTCGCATGAAGCGGTGGGAAAAACTCCGGTGGTACAGGATGGGCCCGCGTCTGATTAGCTAGTTGGTGAGGTAAGAGCTCACCAAGGCGACGATCAGTAGCCGACCTGAGAGGGTGACCGGCCACATTGGGACTGAGACACGGCCCAAACTCCTACGGGAGGCAGCAGTGGGGAATATTGCACAATGGGGGAAACCCTGATGCAGCGACGCCGCGTGAGCGATGAAGTATTTCGGTATGTAAAGCTCTATCAGCAGGGAAGAAAGTGACGGTACCTGACTAAGAAGCCCCGGCTAACTACGTGCCAGCAGCCGCGGTAATACGTAGGGGGCAAGCGTTATCCGGATTTACTGGGTGTAAAGGGAGCGTAGACGGGAGAGCAAGTCTGAAGTGAAAGCCCAGGGCTCAACCCTGGGACTGCTTTGGAAACTGTTGACCTAGAGTGCTGGAGAGGTAAGTGGAATTCCTAGTGTAGCGGTGAAATGCGTAGATATTAGGAGGAACACCAGTGGCGAAGGCGGCTTACTGGACAGTGACTGACGTTGAGGCTCGAAAGCGTGGGGAGCAAACAGGATTAGATACCCTGGTAGTCCACGCCGTAAACGATGAATACTAGGTGTCGGGTGGCAAAGCCATTCGGTGCCGCAGCCAACGCAATAAGTATTCCACCTGGGGAGTACGTTCGCAAGAATGAAACTCAAAGGAATTGACGGGGACCCGCACAAGCGGTGGAGCATGTGGTTTAATTCGAAGCAACGCGAAGAACCTTACCTGATCTTGACATCCGAGTGGCCGCTCTTTAATCGGAGCTTTCCTTCGGGACACTCGAGACAGGTGGTGCATGGTTGTCGTCAGCTCGTGTCGTGAGATGTTGGGTTAAGTCCCGCAACGAGCGCAACCCTTATCCTTAGTAGCCAGCGGTTCGGCCGGGCACTCTAGGGAGACTGCCAGGGACAACCTGGAGGAAGGTGGGGATGACGTCAAATCATCATGCCCCTTATGACCAGGGCTACACACGTGCTACAATGGCGTAAACAAAGGGAAGCGAGCCTGCGAAGGTGAGCGAAACCCAAAAATAACGTCTCAGTTCGGATTGCAGTCTGCAACTCGACTGCATGAAGCTGGAATCGCTAGTAATCGCGGATCAGAATGCCGCGGTGAATACGTTCCCGGGTCTTGTACACACCGCCCGTCACACCATGGGAGTCAGTAACGCCCGAAGCCGGTGACCCAACCTGTTAAGGAGGGAGCCGTCGAAGGTGGGACCGATAACTGGGGTGAAGTCGTAACAAGGTAGCCGTATCGGAAGGTGCGGCTGGATCACCTCCTTTCTAAGGGAAGAAAGTAGGGGCTGGTGTCTGTTATTCAGTTATCAAAGTCAGAAGGATCCATAGATCCCGTCAAAAGGAGAGATGGAAGTCCTGGTGGCGATGCGCTTAGGGGAAACACCCGTACCCATCCCGAACACGATGGTTAAGCCTTAAGCGGCCGATGGTACTGCACTGGAGACGGTGTGGGAGAGCAGGTGGCTGCCAGGTCAAAAAGAAAAAAGGCGGGAGCCTTTAGGATAGATACAGGCAAGGAAGGACAACAATCCTTCAGCGCCAACCCGATCAGCAGGGCAGTGCTGTTTTGATAGCTGGTTTTACCAGTGATCAGAGGTTTGAACAAAGGGTTCAGGACTCTGATGACTGATAAAACATCAGTCAGAGAGTGATGGAAGGAAAGAACCTTCAAGTACCGATGTGAGCGCACCTCGAAAATCAGAGATTTTCTCGGTCGCGGCATTTCATGCCAATACATCGGGAAATAGGAAAGCTTATGGAAACAAGTTTCCAACGCTGTCTATTTCCGATGTGCTCCCATCAAAACACATCACGGACGTACCTTGAAAACCGCATACAAGAAAGAATCTCAAAGAAGAAAACGAGACATCCGAGGTAGAGTTTCTGGAGAAGAAACGAGACCAGTCCCGCAAGGGACGAACCTGAAGCCAGCGTTAGTAACGCTATACTGACGTTTTGGTCATGATAGAAAGAGCATATGGTGGATGCCTTGGCACTAAGAGCCGATGAAAGACGTGATAAGCTGCGAAAAGCTTCGGGGAGGAGCAAATATCCAACGATCCGGAGATCTCTGAATGGGGGAACCCACTGGAGCAGACCTCCAGTATCCTTACGCCAATCCATAACGTAAGGAAGGGAACCCGGTGAACTGAAACATCTAAGTAGCCGGAGGAAGAGAAAATAAGAATGATTCCGGGAGTAGCGGCGAGCGGAACCGGAAGAGCCCAAACCAGGGCGCGTGCGCCCTGGGGTTTAGGACCGCGGAAGTGATTCAATGAGCTTAGCAGAATGGTTTTGGGAAAGCCAGCCAGAGAGGGTGAAAGCCCCGTAAGTGAAAAGCGAGTTGACATGGCGGGATCCAGAGTAGGTCGAGACACGTGGAACCTTGACTGAACACGCGGGGACCACCCCGTAAGGCTAAATACTCCTTAGTGACCGATAGCGCATAGTACTGTGAAGGAACGGTGAAAAGGACCCCGGGAGGGGAGTGAAAGAGAACCTGAAACCATATGTTTACAAGCTGTGGAACCACTTTAAAGGTGGGACCGCGTACTTTTTGTAGAACGGTCCGGCGAGTTGCGCTTTCTGGCGAGGTTAAGGGCATAAAGCCTGGAGCCGAAGGGAAACCAAGTCTGAACAGGGCGGATAAGTCAGAGGGAGCAGACCCGAAACCGGGTGATCTATCCATGTCCAGGATGAAGTTGCCGTAAAAGGCAATGGAGGTCCGAACCCACATCCGTTGAAAAGGGTGGGGATGAGGTGTGGATAGGGGAGAAATTCCAATCGAACCCGGAGATAGCTGGTTCTCCTCGAAATAGCTTTAGGGCTAGCCTCATGGGAGTCTTTTGGAGGTAGAGCACTGAATTTCCTAGGGGGCGTCAAAGCTTACCGAAGAATATCAAACTCCGAATGCCAGTAAGATGATCCATGGGAGTCAGACTGTACGAGATAAGTTGGACAGTCGAGAGGGAAAGAGCCCAGACCCGCGGCTAAGGCCCCAAAATGTGTGTTAAGTGGAAAAGGATGTGGGATTTCGAAGACAACTAGGATGTTGGCTCAGAAGCAGCCATACATTCAAAGAGTGCGTAATAGCTCACTAGTCGAGAGGTCCTGCGCCGAAAATGTCCGGGGCTGAAACACACTGCCGAAGCCTGGGGATCAGCCGAGAGCTGATCGGTAGAGGAGCATTGTTAAAGGGAAGAAGCAGTACCGGAAGGAGCTGTGGACTTTTAAGAAGAGAGAATGCCGGAATGAGTAGCGAGAGGAAGGTGGGAATCCTTCCGGCCGAATATCCAAGGTTTCCAGAGTAAAGCTGATCTGCTCTGGGTAAGTCGGGACCTAAGGCGAGGCCGAGAGGCGTAGCCGATGGACAACAGGTTGAGATTCCTGTACCACAATGAGACAGAACTGTGGGGACACGTGTGGAGAGCATGAGCCGGGGATGGAGAACCCGGCGCAAGCGGGGTAGGAGTCTGATAGGCAAATCCGTCAGGCGATCCGAAGACGTGACGCGGACCGAACAAGAGTAGGGAAGCATGTGAGCCATGCGTCAAGAAAAGCCGCTATTGTTTTCATTGTGCCCGTACCGTAAACCGACACAGGTAGATGAGGAGAGAATCCTAAGGCCGACGGGAGAAGCATTGTTAAGGAACTCGGCAAAATGACTCCGTAACTTCGGGAGAAGGAGTGCCTGGGAGACCAGGCCGCAGAGAATTGGCCCAAGCAACTGTTTAGCAAAAACACAGGTCTGTGCGAAACCGAAAGGTGAAGTATACGGGCTGACGCCTGCCCGGTGCTGGAAGGTTAAGGGGAGAGGTTAGCGCAAGCGAAGCTTTGAACTTAAGCCCCAGTAAACGGCGGCCGTAACTATAACGGTCCTAAGGTAGCGAAATTCCTTGTCGGGTAAGTTCCGACCCGCACGAAAGGCGTAATGATTTGGGCGCTGTCTCAACAATGCACCCGGTGAAATTGAAATACCAGTGAAGATGCTGGTTACCCGCGCCAGGACGGAAAGACCCCATGGAGCTTTACTCCAGCTTGATACTGGGATTCGGTATTGCATGTACAGGATAGGTGGGAGACGCTGGAAGCCATGACGCCAGTTGTGGTGGAGTCGCTGTTGGGATACCACCCTTGCAGTATTGGATTTCTAACCAGCGGCCGTGACCCGGCCGGGGGACAATGTCAGGCGGGGAGTTTGACTGGGGCGGTCGCCTCCGAAAGGGTATCGGAGGCGCTCAAAGGTTCCCTCAGAATGGTTGGAAACCATTCGAAGAGTGTAAAGGCAGAAGGGAGCTTGACTGTGACACCGACGGGTGGAGCAGGTACGAAAGTAGGACTTAGTGATCCGGTGGTATTAAGTGGGAATGCCATCGCTCAACGGATAAAAGCTACCCTGGGGATAACAGGCTTATCACTCCCAAGAGTTCACATCGACGGAGTGGTTTGGCACCTCGATGTCGGCTCATCGCATCCTGGGGCTGAAGTAGGTCCCAAGGGTTGGGCTGTTCGCCCATTAAAGCGGTACGCGAGCTGGGTTCAGAACGTCGTGAGACAGTTCGGTCCCTATCCGGCGTGGGCGCAGGAGATTTGAGAGGAGCTGTCCTTAGTACGAGAGGACCGGGATGGACTGGCCGCTGGTGAACCTGTTGGGCTGCCAAGCGCATAGCAGGATAGCCAAGCCGGGAGGGGATAAACGCTGAAGGCATCTAAGCGTGAAGCCCCCCTCAAGATGAGATCTCCCTAACATAAGTTAGTAAGACCCCTTGAAGACGACGAGGTAGATAGGGCGGAGGTGGAAGTGCAGTAATGTATGGAGCTGACCGCTACTAATCGGTCGAGGGCATGACCAAGAGCAAAGAGAGCGGGCTGGATGTTGCAGCCAATGAAAGAGCTTTCAAGCGGAGGCGGAAGGTACGGATGATTTCTTGTATGCAGTTTTCAGGGTATGTATATCCTGTATGGCCCAGTGGCTCAGTTGGTTAGAGCGCCGCCCTGTCACGGCGGAGGTCGAGAGTTCGAGTCTCTTCTGGGTCGTCATATGGGGTCTTAGCTCAGCTGGGAGAGCATCTGCCTTACAAGCAGAGGGTCATAGGTTCGAGCCCTATAGGCCCCATATTATCTGGATGGATTCCCGAGTGGCCAAAGGGGGCAGACTGTAAATCTGTTGCAAATTGCTTCGGTGGTTCGAATCCACCTCCATCCATTTAAAGCTGATTTAAAACTCCGTGCCGATGTGGCTCAATTGGCAGAGCAGCTGATTTGTAATCAGCAGGTTATCGGTTCGAGTCCGATCATCGGCTTGACTCTGAATAGAGTGCAAATTTGATATCGCGGGGTGGAGCAGTCTGGAAGCTCGTCGGGCTCATAACCCGAAGGTCGTAGGTTCAAATCCTGCCCCCGCAATCTGCCCAGATAGCTCAGTCGGTAGAGCAGAGGACTGAAAATCCTCGTGTCGCTGGTTCGATTCCGGCTCTGGGCATTTTTTCTCTGATAATTAAATGAGGGCGTGTAGCTCAGGTGGTAGAGCACTTGACTTTTAATCAAGTTGTCCGGGGTTCGAATCCCCGCACGCTCATAGGGAATGAGAGGGAGGCGGTTCCTGTTTGCGGGGCTGCCTCTTTTTATCTTCAAATAAAATGTATAAAGATTTGATAAAGTTGTTGACAAGGAAAATATTTTTTTGTATATTAGGTGATAATAAAAGGGAGTAACTGGCGCCATATTTTAAGAAGGCGTTTGCGATATCGTCAGTACGATGTAGATACATCCGTATCGTAATGAAATGGTGAGACTTTTATTGCATGATAAAATTTGTGCAATAGAAGTTTTTTTTCGGCCCTATTGCAGAGGAAAGTGAGGAATCCAAAATGTTAACAAGTGAACAAGCAAGACAAAACCAGGAGAAATACGGCTTTAATGAGCTGGTAGAGGGAAAGAAGAAGAGTATTCTTCAGATATTTCTGGAGCAGTACAAAGACTTTCTGGTCATCATTCTGATTTTTGCGGCGATCATATCAGGTTTCCTTGGTGACGCAGAAAGCGCGATCGTTATTTTCATCGTAATTACGATTAATGCGATCTTAGGAACCGTTCAGACAGTGAAAGCGGAACAGTCCCTCAACAGTCTGAAACAATTATCGGCTCCTGAAGCAAAGGTAGTCAGAGATGGGGTGAAAATCCAGATTCCCGCAAGAGAGGTCACGATTGGCGATGAGGTCATCATCGAGGCTGGCGATTGTGTTCCGGCAGATGGGAAACTGCTTACCTGCGCAAGTTTAAAGGTAGATGAAAGCGCGCTGACCGGCGAAAGTCTCTCTGTAGAGAAATCCCTGGATGAAGTGCCAGAGGGAGCGGCGCTTGGAGACCAGACTAACCGTGTATTCTCCGGCAGTTTTGCGACCTATGGAAGAGCTACTTTTGAAGTAACAGAGATTGGAATGGGAACAGAGGTTGGAAAGATCGCAAGCCTTTTGAAGACAACTTCTGAGAAGAGGACGCCTCTTCAGATCAACTTGGATGATTTTGGACGGAAATTATCTATCATCATCCTCGTGTTCTGCGGAATTTTATTTGGTATCAATGTGATCCAGGGAGGATCTGTTGTAGACGCCTTCTTATTTGCGGTGGCTTTGGCTGTTGCAGCGATTCCGGAAGCGTTGAGCTCAATCGTTACAATCGTACTTTCTTTTGGAACCCAGAAGATGGCTAGAGAACATGCGATCATTCGTAAACTGCAGGCTGTGGAAGGACTTGGAAGTGTTTCGATCATTTGCTCTGATAAGACAGGAACCCTCACCCAGAATAAAATGACGGTAGAAGATTACTATGTCGATGACAAAAGAATTCCGGTATCTGAACTGGATTTCAGCGAAGAAAATCAGGAGCTTCTGTTCCGCAGCAGTATTTTATGCAATGATTCCACAGTAACGGAAGAGCAGGAGATTGGGGATCCTACAGAAACCGCTCTTGTAAATGTAGGAAATAGGTTTGACAGAAATGTTTCTCAGATCAGAGATGACTATCCGCGTTTGTCAGAAGTTCCATTTGACAGTGACAGGAAACTGATGTCTACCGCTCATGGATTTGAAGGGAAATACACAATCGTTGTAAAAGGAGCCGTAGATGTTCTTCTGGGACGTATGAGACATATCCGACTTGGGGATACTGTAAGAGAAATCACCGAAGAAGACCGGATGAAGATTGAGAAACAGAATATGGAATTTTCCAGAGATGGGCTTAGAGTACTGGCTTTCTGTTATAAAGAGCTGGAAGAGGAAAAAGAGCTTACAGTGGAAGATGAACAGGATCTTACTTTCTTAGGGCTGATCGCTATGATGGATCCGCCGAGGGAAGAATCCAAGGCGGCAGTTGCGGAATGTATCAGCGCGGGGATCAAGCCGATCATGATCACCGGCGACCACAAAGTAACGGCCGCGGCGATCGCAAAGCGGATTGGAATCCTCAAGGACGAGTCAGAAGCCTGTGAAGGGGCTGTGATTGAAAATATGTCCGATGAAGAGTTAAAAGATTTCGTAGAGGGAATTTCCGTATATGCAAGGGTGTCACCAGAGCACAAGATCCGTATTGTGCGCGCATGGCAGGATAAGGGAAATATTGTTGCCATGACCGGAGACGGAGTCAATGACGCGCCGGCCCTGAAGCAGGCGAATATCGGCGTTGCTATGGGAATTACTGGAAGCGAAGTGTCAAAAGACGCTGCGGCAATGGTCCTGACAGACGATAACTTTGCTACGATCGTGAAGGCTGTGGAGAATGGAAGAAACATTTATCAGAACATTAAGAACTCAATCCAGTTCCTTTTGTCTGGAAACTTTGGCGCGATCCTTGCAGTGCTTTATGCGTCGATCGCTGCTCTGCCAGTTCCATTTGCGCCGGTGCATCTGCTATTTATCAATCTTTTGACTGACAGTTTGCCGGCGATCGCCCTTGGACTGGAGCCTCATACAGCAGAAGTGATGAAAGAGAAGCCGCGTCCGATGAACGAATCCATTCTGACAAAGAATTATCTGATCAGCATCGGTACAGAAGGCTTAGTGATCGGAATCATGACAATGACCGCGTTTATGATCGGATACCGTACAGGCGGCTCGGCTCTGGCCAGTACAATGGCGTTTGGAACATTGTGTACCAGCCGTCTGGTTCATGGGTTTAACTGCAAATCAAATCATCCGGTGATATTTACAAGAAGATTCTTCAATAATATCTATCTGATCGGAGCGTTTTTATTGGGACTTGCATTGATCACAGGAGTGCTTATGATCCCTGCGCTGCATAGCATGTTTAAAGTCGTGCCTTTGACAATAGAGCAGTTATTTACCGTCTATGGACTGGCATTATTGAATCTTCCTGTTATTCAGCTTCTGAAGTGGATTCGGAGTAAGATCCAGAAATAGAAGTAAAGCCGGGAGGAGTATATGGAATTAAGCCGGGAAACCATCAAGAAAATCAGAGGATTGATCGTATTTACTACAGTCATCATTCTATGTCTGTGGAATTATGAAAATGCTTTCAGCATTTTACGGTTTATTTTCCATGTGACATTTCCATTTGTTCTGGGCGGAGCAATCGCATTTGTTTTGAATGTTCCGATGAATTTTGTCGAAAGGCATCTGTTCCGCCCGGAAAAGATTAAAAAATCTTCATTTTTAAAAAAGATTGCAAGACCAGCCAGTATGCTGCTGGTCTTGTTTCTGGTTTTTGGAGTTCTCGCTCTTATTATGTTTGTCCTAATTCCGCGGCTGGGGCGGACATTTGCCAATCTTGACGAGAGCATAAAGGAATTTGTCTCCAGGCTGCAGGAATGGGCGGCACCATTTTCCCATGATAATAAAGAGATTATGGGGTGGCTGAGCAATATTAAGCTTGACTGGAATCAGATCATGGACATGGGCCTTGACTTTTTTAGAAATGGTGCGGGCAATGTACTGGATTCGACAATTACAGTGGCAAGAAATATTGTAAGTGGAATCGCAACCTTTTTTATCGCGTTTGCGTTCGCTATTTATGTCCTGATGCAAAAAGAAAAGCTGCGCAGACAGGCAAAGACCGTGCTGTTTGCCTTTGTCAGAAAGGGAAGGGCAGAAGCGGCCTTGGAGGTATTCTCCCTTACTTACCAAACATTTTCCGGCTTTTTGACGGGACAGTGCGTAGAGGCTCTCATCTTGGGCAGTATGTTTGTCGTGGCCATGACGGTTTTGCAGCTTCCCTACGCGCTTCTGATTGGGATTTTGATCGGATTTACAGCGTTGATCCCGATTTTTGGAGCTTTTATTGGCTGTATTGTAGGAGCTTTTCTAATTTTTATAGAAGATCCGATAAAAGCGTTGATTTTTATAGCCTTATTTCTGATCCTTCAGGAAATCGAAGGGGATCTGATCTATCCCCATGTGGTAGGGAAGTCTGTAGGGCTTCCGTCTATCTGGGTGCTGGCCGCGGTCAGTATAGGCGCCAGTCTTATGGGAGTTGTAGGAATGTTGATCTTTATACCGATCGTATCGGTAATTTACGCTTTATTCAGGGAAATCGTCTTAATAAAGCTGAAACAAAGACATATAGATCCGGCGGAAATCAATTAGGGCCGGGGGATTTTTAAAAATCCCCCGGCCCTAATTGAAAATCAGATTAATAATTTTCTACTTTTCTCTCAAAATATGCCTTTGGATGCGCGCATGCAGGACATACTTCAGGAGCTTCCTCGCCAATATAAATATATCCGCAGTTATTACACTTCCATCCTAAGGGAGCGTCTCCTTTGAAAGTGTTTCCAGCTTTATAGCTTTCCAGAAGTTTGTTGTAGCGTTTCTCATGTGCGGCCTCAACTTCTGCGACACGCTCAAATTTCACAGCCAGTTCTTCAAATCCTTCTTCCCTTGCTTCTTCAGCCATCCGTTTGTACATGTCCGTCCATTCATAATTCTCGCCGGCAGCGGCGTCAGCTAAATTTTCAGCTACATCGCCAATTCCATGGAATTCTTTAAACCACATTTTTGCGTGCTCTTTTTCCTGATTCGCGGTCTCTTCAAAAATGTTGGCCATCTGAACGTAGCCGGCCTTTTTAGCGGCAGAAGCGTAGAATGTGTATTTGTTGCGAGCCTGAGACTCTCCTGCGAAGGCGTCCATAAGGTTCTTTTCTGTTTTGGTTCCTGCATATTTTGACATATCAGATCCTCCTATTGTATTTGAAATTGTCCGGATTCTATTCGATAAAACATTGAGGTAAAGCGTCAAGCCAAGGCAGCTCGAAAGCAAAAGCTTCCTCGCTGTCGGCTGTCGCAGTGTCATAGCCTTAGGGTAAAGCGTCAAGCCAAGGCAGCTCGAAAGCAAAAGCTTCCTCGCTGTCGGCTGTCGCCGAATACTAAATTATATAATCAACACCTGTCACAAGTAAACTTGCACAGGTGTCGATCATAAATTTAGTGCTTGGCTTGTAGCTTAGCCAAAGTATCTCTTTAACAGGCCTTCGAAGGCTTTTCCGTGACGAGCTTCGTCTCTTGCCATCTCGTGAACAGTGTCATGGATTGCATCCAGGTTTGCGGCTTTCGCACGTTTTGCGAGATCAAATTTGCCAGCGGTAGCACCATTCTCAGCATCTACTCTCATCTCAAGGTTCTTCTTAGTGCTGTCTGTTACAACTTCACCAAGCAGCTCCGCGAATTTAGCAGCGTGCTCTGCTTCTTCGTAAGCAGCTTTCTCCCAGTACAGTCCGATCTCCGGATATCCTTCTCTATGAGCGACTCTTGCCATAGCTAGGTACATTCCGACCTCAGAACATTCACCTTCAAAGTTTGCTCTCAGATCAGCCAGGATATCTTCGCTAACGCCCTGAGCTACTCCTACAACGTGCTCCGCTGCCCATTCTCTGTCGCCTGTCTGCTCTTTGAATTTCTCAGCCGGCGCATGGCAAACTGGACATTCAGCCGGTGCGGCATCTCCTTCATGAACATAACCACATACAGTACATACAAATTTTTTCATAGTTAATCTCTCCTTTTCTTTTTGATTGTTATTATCAATTTTAATATTAGTAATTATTACTGATATTAAAATAGCATACTTACCGATAAATGTCAATCGATATTTTGGATTTTTTTCTCTTTTTTATTTTCTATACATTCCTGACAAGTACCATAGAAAAGCGTTGTGTGAGAATCAATATTTCCATGAAAATACTTGTCTGCCAGTTGGTTTATTTCTTCCATATATGTGGAATCTAATTTCAAATCAAAGACTTTACCGCAGGAAGTACAGACTACATGATAATGAGGATCTGTACGTCCGTCAAAACGGTCTCCGCCATGAGGAGTCGTGATCTTGACTGCCTCGCCCATATCTGCCAGCAGATTTAGATTTCGATATACAGTTCCAAGACTGATGCGTGGAAATTCTTTACGTACATGGAGATATACGGTATCGGCGGTAGGGTGGTCAGCGGTACTCATCAGATATTCTTTGATAGAAGCGCGCTGACGACTATATTTCAGTGTGCCCATAGGTTACCTCCCTTCAATAATAATAATTGTTACTATAATTAGTATAGTTTTATATTCCGACTTTGTCAACAACAAAATTGAAAATGTAACAAATCGTAATATTTTAATAGGAAAAACTTGTATTTTTTTCAAAAATCAGGGAATAATATGACGAGAAAAACTAGTAAAAATGCCTTGACTTTGCATAGACAAGTGATATAATAAATCCGTAACATATGTAACAATTCTGTAATATTTACAAAAGATAAGAAAACATAAACATTAAAGGAGGGAGTTTATGGGTTCTATTCTTAAAAAAGGATTGTTCTTGGTTACTTTCTCAGGGGCTGTCCTGGCGCTCCCGGCCAAGGTCCAGGCCTCTGAACCGGTCACTGCCGATATCATGCCAAGTGTGGGTATTGAGGAGGTATTAAGTGATTGTTATTCTTCTGGTAAGGAGATAGACGCTTCCGACTATCTGGTGCCGACAGAGAAGGGTGAGTATTTAGATATGGCGTTTGCCAACGTAGAGACATTTCTTTATATCAGAAGTGAACCTACGAAGGAGAGCGCGTGGGTCGGAAAGTTATATCCTGATTATGCGGCGAAGATCGCGGGCCCTGTAGGCGAATGGACAAAGATACAATCTGGTTCCGTAGAAGGGTATGTATATTCTGAATACATTATAATAGGAAATAACGCCGAGCAAAAGGCACAGGAGATTATAGAGGAAACGGGCGGAGAAGATCCGGAAGAAGCGTTTACTTATGCGGAGTCAAAAGAAGAGGAAGAGGCCCGTCTTGCCAGAGAGGCAGAAGAAGCCCGCAGAAAAGCGGAGGAAGAAGCGAAAGAAAAGGCTGGTACAGGACAGGCTGTCGTAGACTATGCATGTCAGTTTATTGGCAATCCATATGTCTGGGGAGGGACAAGCTTGACCAATGGAGCGGATTGTTCCGGATTTGTCCAATCTGTTTTTGCTCATTTTGGAATCCAGCTTCCACGGACTTCAGCGGAAATGCGAAATGCAGGGGCAGCCGTCAGCTATAGTGAAGCAATTCCGGGAGATATTATTTGTTATGACGGACACGTAGGAATCTATATGGGTGATGGTCAGATCGTAAACGCTATAAACAGCGCAAAAGGAATTGGCATAATATCCGCGACCTATACCGATATTATTACCGTGAGAAGATTGCTCTGAAAATATCCCGGTTAAAATACCGGGATATTTCTTGTTAAAGAATAGTAAAGTTGAATCTTATACAATTTGTACAAAAATGTAAAAAAAAATATGAAAATGTAAAATTTTGGAAATTGAACTTATCCAAGTTATCCACATAAAAACTGCCGAAAAAGGTGGAAAAAGTCTTGATTTCACATTTTTATCCACATTATCCACATAAAAATATAGAAATTTGGTGGATTATTCGAGGGAAATAAAAGAACAAACGTTTTGTGGAGTTATAATAAATTTAGTGGTTTGTCGAAAAAAAAAGAAAAAAATATTGACATTTGAGAAGTCAAATATTAGAAAGAAATTGTTTTAAAATGTTTACACAATGAGAAAAAGCGATTATAATGAAAACACTGAGAAGAAAGGAGGAATTAAAATGGCTCAGGTTTCTAAAGATATGACGATTGGAGAACTGTTGAACATGAATCCTGAAGTAGCTCCGATCCTTATGGAAATCGGAATGCATTGCCTTGGCTGCCCGGCCTCTCAGGGAGAGTCTTTGGCGGAGGCTGCTATGGTACATGGAATAGACGCTGATTTGTTAGTAGAGAAGATTAATGCATTTTTGAATGCATAGAAAAATAAAAAGCTCCGCCTGAATCATTCCAAAATTGGAATTCCGATCAGGCAGAGCTTTTTTATTGCGGACCATTTTAAATAACCGCCAGTTTCTGAACAGCATTGGAAGATACCAGAACTTCGCAGTGTTCTTCCAGAAAAGCCAGCGTGGCGCCGGAAGCCTTCTCCAGTGTGCCGTATTCTGTCAGCATGTTGCAGATTCGATTAAAATCTTGGTTCGAGTAATCAGACTGGGTCAATGCCAGGATATAGACATCTTCATCATGGTCTTTATACAAAGTATTGGAACCATTGTACATCCTATTGAGCAGATGAACTGCCTGCAAGACATTGTCCATTGTTGGAAATGAGAACAGGCGGAGAGCCGCCTTGCGCACTTCCGAGTCTTCCTTTTCCGATGAGTCTTTCGCTGTATCAGCAGCATTTATCTTTTCTTTGACTTTCCCAAGCAGATTCAAGAGGGTTTCAGCCCCCTCCAGTTTCTGAAGGGCTTCTTTTTTTCTTTGGTCATTTTCGCCGCCGGGAGATGGGGCGAATTTTGAAAATCTGGTATCCAGTTCCTCTGGATCCTCGACTTTAGTGATTATCAGAACAATTGAATCGGAAGATGCGGGAATCGCCTCGATCATCAAAGGAATATCCTCTGCCTCAAATCCAAATTCAAAAGCTGCCTGTTGCATCATATCATGGAAAAGTGATTTTGCTTTTTCGGTCCCGTAAGCCAGTTCGCTCAACTGAAGCTGGCGTTCGGCCAAATCAGCACGTGTGAGAGTACAGCGTATCTGATTCTCGTTGAGTTTCTCAATCTTCATATTCATCACTTCCTTCTAGTTTAGTATAGCATAGATAATAAAGGATGTTAAATAAAATATATATAAAATAAAAAAGTGCTTGCGCGGCCGGAACCTATCATATATAATGACGTTACTAGAAGATAGCTTTCCCTGATAACTACGTTCTTAGAACAAAGGAGGGCGGCTTTTTTACAAAACTTCTCAATGTAAGATCTATTTATATCAAAAACTGTCTTATAGAAACTCAATGGTACCAAATCAGGTACAAAGATCACACAGACAATCAGAACAGCAGGAAAACAAAAAATTATGACAATGCGGACTATCTTCTTAGTCTTACCGCGTATCAAAAGGTGTTTGATGTATCACGATATCACAACTTCCTTCTATTTCTTTCGATATGCGGTTTAGAATGTGGTTATCACTTCAAGAGCATTGAGAAGGAGGATGCGCCATGGATGGGCATCAGGAGAGAGAAGCGCAGACGCTTTTCAACGAGCTGACAAATTATGAAAGGAAGGGGGTGGGAATCATCCTGGATGGTCTGCCGGCGAGCCCTATGCAGGTCGTGCGGGCGCATATGATCCAGGAAGACGCCGTTTACATGCGGGACTATGTGATGGATGAAGATGGAGATGTAAAAGAATTGTATTTCCATGACGTAAAAGAAAAGAATAGAATGTAGATACCCCTCAAAGAATGTCAAAAAATTAATGACGTAGCATATAATTGTTGGTATAATAAGGTCTAGTAGGAGGTGCAGCATGGAAGAAAGAGACAAGAGAAGCCGCACAACTTCGGACCGGACAAGCAGAAGCCGGACAGCCGGAAGAAGCGCGGGACAGGGTTCTGCCCGGCGTGTAAGACCAGCGACTGACCGACAGAACCAGAATCGGCAGACAGATGACCGGCAGGTTAAGAACCGGCCGTCTAAGAGCAGAACGGTCAGATCAGGCGCCGCAAGACGGCCGGTATCCAGAAAACCACAGTCAAGAAGAAGAAGAAAAAGAAATCTTACCATCAAGATCATTCTTTTAGTCATATTAATAGCAGCAGCGGTCATTGGCGCGTTTTTGTGGAAGAGATACAGCCCTTCAAAAGAGCAGGCCAATCTTCAAGAATATTATGGAATAGAGCAAGATGGACAGTTAGCTGTTGTGGTAAATGACCAGATTACAGAACCTCAGGGGATGATCTCTGACGGGAAGGCATATCTGCAGTATGAAGTCGTGAGAGACTATGTGAACAGCCGTTTTTACTGGGATCCAAGTGAAAATATTTTGTTATATACACTGCCAAACGATATGGTTTCTGTAGAAGTGGGAAGTACGGATTACAGCGTTTCAAAAAATAAAAACAGTGAAGACTACGTTATTTTAAAAACGGAAGGAAGTACAGCATATATTGCTCTTGACTTTATCCAGAAGTATACGAACATGGAATATGAAGTATACGACGATCCTCAGCGTATTGTCATTAAGAATGACTGGGGAGAGACGACCGTCGCGGAAGTAAAAAGAGATACGGCGGTACGGTACAGGGGAGGCGTAAAAAGCCCGGTATTGACGGAGATCTCTAAGAATGACGAAGTTACGATCCTTGAAAGTGAGGAAAATTGGAAGAAAGTTCTTACCAGTGACGGATTCGTCGGTTATGTGAAAAACAGCGCTCTGCGAAAAGAAGAGACAAAAGATATCACCAGAGAATTTGAAGAACAAGAGTTTACCAACATTTCCAAAGATTATACCATTAATCTGGCATGGCACAACGTGACGAACAGCGACGCGAATAGCACGGTGCTGCAAAGGATCGCGGAGACAAAAGGACTTACGACGATCGCTCCGACCTGGTACCATGTGGGGGATACGGAAGGAAATCTGGAATCCATTTCGTCTTCGGAATATGTGAATTATGCCCATCAGGCGAATATTGAAGTCTGGGCGGCGGTAAGAGATTTTGACGGAGGCATCGACTCCTATGAGGAATCCTTGGAATTACTCAGCTCAACCTCCAGTCGGGAGAATCTGATCAATCAGCTGATCGCGGATGCCCTTCAGACAGGAGTTGACGGGATCAACGTGGATTTTGAGAGGATCTCTGAGGAATGCGGAGAACATTATATCCAGTTTATCCGGGAACTGTCCGTGCGATGCAGACAGAACAGCCTGGTCCTTTCCGTAGATAATTATGTTCCAATGGGACATAATATGCAATATGACCGCAAGGAACAGGGGATTGTGGCAGATTATGTGATCATTATGGGATATGATGAGCATTATGCCGGATCACCGGAGGCGGGCTCTGTTTCTTCGTATAATTACGTAAAAGAAGGAATCGAGGCAACTTTGGAAGAAGTGCCGAAAGAAAAGGTGATCAGCGGAATCCCGTTCTTTACCCGCCTGTGGCAGGAAACGCCTAAGACGGAGGAGGAACTGGCAGAAGATGCGGGAACCGATGCGGCCGAATATACCATGAATGTAACGAGCGAAGCGCTGGGAATGTCCGCCGCGCGGGCCGCGGTGGAAGAAGCCGGAGCAGAGCTTACATGGGATGAAGAGACGCAGCAGAACTATGCGGAATGGACGGTAGACAGCGCAACTTATAAGATATGGATGGAAGATGAAAAGTCCATTGAGGCCAAGCTGCAGCTCATGAAGGAAAATGAGCTGGCAGGTACCGCGGCATGGGCGCTGGGACAGGAAGATTCCAGCATTTGGGATCTGATCCTGCAATACGTAAATTAAATAAAATGCCTCCGGCAGTCATATATTTAACAGATAGAGACTGTCGGAGGCATTTTTTTGAGAAAAAAAGCAGAGTTGGTCATTTTGATCCTTTTGATCGCCGGTCTGATCCTGACCGGAAGAAATCTTGGAGAATACGTATCGTCAGGCAAAGTGGAATCCAAGGAGAAGAAGATTGTCATCGATGCGGGACACGGAGGCAGAGATCCGGGAAAGGTAGGCGTTAATGAGATCCAGGAGAAAGATATTAACTTGGCGATTGCCCAAAAGATTCGCGAAAAGCTGGAGGAAAAGGGAATTACAGTCATCATGACCAGAGAAAAAGACGAAACGCTGGCTCCAGAAGGGAGCGCCAACAAACAGGTGGAGGATATCAAGAAACGAGTGAAGATCATTGATGAGGCCGCCCCTGCGCTGGCAGTCAGTATCCATCAGAACAGTTATCATGAATCAAGTGTGCAGGGGGCGCAGGTATTCTATTATAAACATTCAAAAGAAGGAGAAGAAGCGGCGGAGATCATGCGGGAGGCGCTTTTGGCGGCGGACCCGGGAAATACCCGCGAGTCAAAAGCCAATGATACATACTATCTTCTGCGAAGGACAGAGACGCCTACGATCATTGTAGAATGTGGATTCTTGAGCAATCCGGAGGAAGCGGAGAAGCTTAGTACAGAAGAATATCAAGAGAAGCTGGCGGAAGCGGTGACAGCGGGAATCGAAACTTGTCTCGCTGAGTAGACTGTAGTATAATGATTGCCATGGAGACAATCATTAAAAAAATCGAAGATTTACAAACAGATAAAGAAATAATCGAGAAAGCAGGAGAAATTTTAAAACAAGGAGGCCTGGTGGCGTTTCCTACGGAAACTGTCTATGGGCTGGGAGCGGATGCGCTGAATGAAAAGGCGGCGGAGAAAATTTACGCGGCGAAAGGGAGGCCGTCGGACAATCCGCTGATCGTTCATATTGCCAGGATAGAAGATCTGCCCGAGATTGCGGAGATGATTCCGGCCGAGGCCGAGGTTCTCGCGGAAAAATACTGGCCTGGCCCACTCACTATGATTTTTGAGAAGACAGATATTGTCCCCTATGGGACAACAGGAGGACTGGATACAGTGGCTGTGCGGATGCCAAGCAGCCATATCGCCCGCGAAGTGATCCGGGCCGGCGGAGGTTTTATTGCGGCGCCAAGCGCCAATACTTCCGGAAGGCCAAGTCCTACGATGGCGCAGCATGTAGAAGAAGACCTGACCGGAAAGATCGATATGATCATCGATGGCGGAATGGTAGAGATCGGCGTGGAATCCACCATCCTGGATATGACGGTATCGCCGCCGATGCTTCTAAGGCCCGGCGCAGTGACAAAAGAGATGTTGGAAGAGCAGATCGGCCCGGTGACAGAGGATGCGGCAAGCATCTCCGCTGACAGCAAGAAGGCTCCGAAGGCGCCGGGGATGAAGTACCGGCATTACGCGCCAAAGGCGGATCTGAGTATTGTAGAAGGTCCGGTAGAATTGGTGATCGAGGCCATCAATGGGATGGCCGCGGAACGGATTTCCCAAGGATACAAGGTAGGGATCATAGGAACAGAAGAGACGTTAGGGCGCTACCGCCAGGGAAAAGTAAAATCTATCGGAACACGGGAGGATGAGGCGACGATCGCAAGCCATCTCTACGCGATCCTGCGGGAGTTTGACCATGAGCAGGTAGATTATATATACAGTGAGTCATTTGCCAGAGGCGGGATTGGGAACGCGATCATGAACCGCCTTCTAAAGGCAGCAGGACATCATGTGATAAATATTTAAAAATGAGGAGGAAGAGGGATGGCGAAGGTACAGATTATGGATCATCCGCTGATCCAGCACAAGATTACGTATATCCGCAGAGAAGAGGTGGGTTCCAAAGAGTTCCGGGAGATTGTTGGTGAGATCGCCGCGCTGATGTGTTACGAGGCTACCAGAGATCTGAAGCTGCAGGACGTAAAGATCAAGACGCCTATCTGTGAGATGGTAGGAAAGGAGCTCAGCGGAAAGAAACTGGCGGTTGTTCCGATCCTGCGCGCGGGAATCGGTATGGTAGACGGGATCCTGAATATGATTCCGGCGGCAAAGGTTGGGCATATCGGTCTGTACCGCGATCCGGATACCTTTGAACCGGTAGAATACTTCTGTAAACTTCCGGCAGATTGTGATGAAAGAGAAGTCTTTGTGGTGGATCCAATGCTTGCCACAGGAGGATCCAGTGTGGCCGCGATCCAGATGCTAAAGGAGAAGGGAGTCAAGCATATCCGGTTTATCTGTATCATCGCCGCGCCGGAAGGAGTTGAGCGGATGACGAAAGAACATCCTGATGTGGACCTGTATATCGGAGCGCTGGATGACCATCTGAATGAGCACAAGTATATCGTGCCGGGCCTTGGAGATGCGGGAGATCGGATATTCGGCACAAAATAGGATGCGAAGGGAGCGGCGTTTATGGGAAACAAAAGAAATGACTATATCAGCTGGGATGAATATTTTATGGGAGTGGCAATACTGTCTGGGATGCGCTCAAAAGATCCAAATACACAGGTAGGCTGCTGTATCGTAAGCCAGGATAACAAGATCTTGTCTATGGGATACAACGGACTTCCGACAGGCTGCTCTGATGATGAGTTTCCATGGGTAAGAGAAGGAGAAGATCCGTTAAAGACAAAATATGTCTATACGGTCCACAGTGAGCTGAACGCGATTCTGAATTACCGGGGCGGGAGTCTGGAAGGGGCGAAGCTCTACGTTTCCCTGTTTCCCTGCAATGAGTGCGCGAAAGCGATCATTCAAAGCGGGATCAAGGAGGTGATCTTCGACAGCAACAAGTATGAAGATACTCCGTCGGTCCAGGCTTCTATGCGGATGTTTGATGCCGCGGGCGTGCGGTATCACCAGTATCACAGAAGCAGCCGAGAGATTACGATCAAGCTGTAAATGTATATTCTAAAAGAGCTGGCGCCAAATGGCGGCAGTTCTTTTTTTGCGCCCAATATTTCTTTAAGAGAAAAATAAGTGGAAATTTAGAGATAAAGAAAGATACATCATGATTATATGAAAAAATAATTGCACAATAAGAAAATGGCAAGTATAGTAGGAGAGTATAATTCGAAAAAAGAAAACAAAAGAGGTGACGTATGGAAGAAAATCGTATCTACAAAAAAGCAGTCAGCAAAGAAGCCTTTATTTTTCTGTTCTTTTTCCTGATCATTTTTGGGAGCCTGGGATGGAAAATGGGTGCGGCAAATATGCTTCAGACAATGATGAACACGGCATACAAGCTATTATTGGAGACCGTTTTCAATATTATGGCGATCGCGGTCATGGCAGGAGCGCTTTCTGGAGTCCTATCGGAATTCGGCGTGATCGCTCTCTTGAATAAACTGCTCTCACCACTGATGAAACCCCTCTATAACCTTCCCGGGGCGGCTACCGTTGGGATCATGACGACGTATCTCTCCGACAATCCGGCCATCTTAAGCCTGGCGGAAGATAAGAACTTCCGGAGATACTTCCGCAAATATCAGCTTCCCGCCTTAACGAACTTGGGGACAGCTTATGGAATGGGGCTGATCGTTACAACCTTCATGCTGGGGATCAGTTCTGGCGGAGAGAACTTTGGGATCGCGGTACTGGTGGGAAACCTAGGAGCGGTTGTGGGAAGTATTGTCAGCGTAAGGATCATGATGTTTTTCACAAAGAAAGAATTTGGCACGGAAGAATGGTGTATCCCGCCAGAAAAGGGAGTGTCTGTGGAAGATGCGCTGAACCGCAGAGAAATCCGCAAAGGAAGTATTGGGGGGCGTCTGCTGGAAGCGTGCCTGGACGGAGGAAAAAGCGGAGTAGATGTGGGGATGGCAATTATTCCCGGTGTGCTGGTGATCTGTACCCTGGTCATGATGCTCACCAACGGGCCGAGAGAAGGCGGAGCTTATACGGGAGCGGCTTATGAGGGAGTAGCGCTTCTGCCATGGATCGGTGATAAGCTGAACTTTATTCTGGAACCATTGTTTGGTTTCTCTTCCTCATCAGCCATCGCGGTACCGGTGACGGCTCTTGGAGCGGCGGGAGCGGCCATTGGCCTGGTTCCGGATATGGTAAGCGAAGGACTTGCCCACGCAAACGATATTGCGGTATTTACCGCGATGTGTATGTGCTGGAGCGGTTATCTGAGCACCCACGTGGGAATGATGACTGCCTTAAAAGTGCCTCATCTGACAGGCAAGGCGATCATCAGCCATACGATCGGAGGAGCCTGTGCGGGAATTGCCGCGAACTTCCTGTTTCAATTCTTTACATTGATCTTATAAAAAAGATGTGCAGACATAAAAAACAGGCCGGCTTTATCATTGAGCCAGCCTGTTTTTTATCCCATCTTTGCCTGTCTTAAGAGAAACTGATATCTTTTCCAAGCCGCGTTTCCCCGGAAGATATAACAGTCGATTAGGTCAGGGTCAGACGCGTTTTGAAAATTATTATAGGCGTCCTCGATCTCCTGCTGTACCTGGGCGATCTCCTGGACGAGAGAATCATCGCTTCTGTCAAGGAGTCTTTTGTACACGTCTGCATCTGCGTTATTTTCCCTGCGGAATAGTTTCATGAGCCACCTCCATGACGCCAAATCTTTGCCGTCCTTTTTTTACCTAGTATAGGCAATTTTTAGAATAAAATACCAAGATAGGAGATATATATGGATAATAAGAAAGAAGGAAGGAACGCATAAATGTCTGATCACTGGTCCCATGTTGTGGTTAATTTCCTGGTTCGGGCAGTTTTGGGAATGGCTTTGATCTTTTTTATCAATCAATTTTTGGGAACAAAGGGAGTTTCCTTACATGTCGGCCTGAACCCGCTGACCTTCTGCGCTTCCGGTGTATTTGGAGTGCCGGGCGTGGCGCTTCTTTACGGGATCACTTTTTACCAGGGATTATGATTCCAGAAAAGCAAGGCTACAAAAGTACCCTTCCGGAGCGGAAAGGGAAACCAGCTTCCAGTCAGAAAAGCTGACGGGCCCCTCTTCGATATGGAAGGCATCAAAACCGGGATCCGGACAGATGCAGAAGGAATCCGGCGCCGTATGGAACCCGGTGCCCAGGCCCTTTAGAAATGCTTCCCGCAGGGTCCACAACTGGAAGAAGAGGAAGCCCTGTTCCTGGGAAGGCAGGGAGGCAATCTGGCTGGCTTCCTTTGGATGGTAAAAGCGTTTCGAGATTTCAAGAGGCTTGACAGAAGCACGGCTTTTCTCAATATCGATGCCCACTGGAGAGGAAAAGGAGAATGCAAGCGCAGTGTATTCCCCTGAGTGGGACAGGCTGAAATGGACCGGCCTGTGCTGGCGGCCATGGGGATAGGAAAGGAAAGGCTTTCCATATTCATTTGATGAAAATACCAGATCCTGGGCCGGATAGGCCAGATACGAAGCCAGGATCTTGCGCAGAGCGGCGTGGGACGCAAGGTAGCGCTGGCGGTCGCCGGGCTTGGAGAAGCGGGCGGACCTTTTCTGCTCTTCAAGGGACAAATATTTAAAATCCGCTCCGATCAATCCATTATTGTAAATGGGCAGCAGCCAGACATGAATCTTTCCAGGATCTGGACATGCGGGAAACGGAACCTGGTCAAAAGAAGAAAAAAAAGTGATATTCATTCAGAAAACTCCTTTCTGAAAAGAGATGCAAATGTTTCGGATTTATTATATCCTCTGAGAAAAAATTTGTATAGAAATTTCTACAGAAATTCAAGATGAAATTTTGTAGAGGTTTTACAAAGATGGCGAATTTGGAAAAAAGGGATAGACAAAGAAGAACTTCCGGGAGTATAATCTCCCTACAAGTTCCGTCGGGGACTTGAGTCTGATTGTTTTCTATAGCGACAGTTTCAATTCATTTGTATTCGAGGCCAGTTCGGCACAAGAATTCACACAAAAGGTATTCAAAAGTATTGCGGACAAAAGAGGAGGGATACTATGTGGACAGCAAACGATTGATCATTTGCGACCCGGAGAGTGGATACGCGGAGGCGCTGGGATTGTTTTTATCTCAAAAAAAGGAACTCTCCCTGCAGGTTCAGGTTTATACGAGTCTTGAGAAAATAAAGGAAGTTCCAGAGGAAGAAGCAGACTGTCTGCTTTTGTCAGAGGAATTTCCAGAGGAGGAGCGCAAGGCGGTCGGGGCAGGAACAGTTTGTCTGCTGACGCAGAATCCCGGACGGGTTCCCAGGGAAGGGGAAAGGGTTTTGTATAAATATCAGCCGGGAGAAAAGCTTTTAGAAACTCTCTTAAGTCTCTGGGAAACAGATGGGAGCGGCGCCAAAATCTTCCGTCAGCCTTCCGGAAAGAAGAAAGGGCGGGTTATCGGGATATTCTCGCCTGTCCACAGGGTCGGGAAAACCAGTTATGCGCTCCGGCTTGGGGAAGAACTGGCAGCTTCCGAGAATGTGCTGTATCTGAATCTGGAAGTATATGCGGGAGCAGGCGGACATTTTGAGGAAGGGGCTCATACGATGGAAGACGTGATCTATTATGCCAGGCAGGAGAAGGGCAATCTGGGGCTGGTACTCACAACGGCTGTAAGACATAAAAATGGCCTGGATTACGTTCTTCCTATGTCGATGCCGGAGGATGTAAAGAGCATTCCGGCGAAGGAGTGGCGGGGCCTGACAATACGGATTTTACAGGAAAGCCTTTATGAAACGGTGATCTTAGATATAGACGAAGCGATTTCAGGGGTATACACGCTTTTGGAAATTTGTGAACAGATCCATATGATCGAAGCGGAAGATCCTTATTCTCAGGCAAAGATCCGGCAGTTTCAGGAAGAAGCGGAACTGCTTGGCCGGGAAGATATTTTAGAGAAAATTGTCTATAAGAAGGGGCGGTCATGAACAGGGGTGAATATCTGCACGCCAGGATATTAGAGGAACTGGATCTGTCCAGGGAGGTTCAGGATGATGAACTGACAGAGATCATTTACCGGGTCTTACAGGAAGCGGGAAGGCGGGAGTATCTGCCCCTAGCACAGAAAAGCGCTCTGGGGCGGGAGCTCTTCAACGCGTTCCGTAAATTGGACCTTCTGCAGGAATTCCTGGAAGATGAAGAGATTACGGAGATCATGATCAATGGGACCCAGAGTATCTTCCTGGAAAAGAAGGGAAGGCTGTTTCAGTCGGACAAGCGGTTTCTGTCCAGGGAGAAGCTGGAGGATGTGATCCAGCAGATCGCGGCAGGTTCTAACCGGCTGGTCAATGAAGCATCTCCCATCGTAGACGCCAGACTTGCGGACGGGTCCAGAGTCAATGTGGTTCTTGCGCCGGTCGCGCTGAATGGACCGATCGTAACGATCCGGAAATTTCCCAAAGAATCAATTACCATGAAACAACTGATCGACTGGCAGTCTGTCAGCCAGGAGATAGCGGACTTCCTTTCCCTTCTCGTACGGGCGGGATATAATATTTTCATCAGCGGCGGGACCGGTTCCGGCAAGACCACATTCTTAAATGCATTATCACAGTATATTCCCAAAGATGAAAGAATCATCACCATCGAAGATAACGCTGAACTTAGGATTTTGGATGTTCCTAATCTGGTAAGCTTAGAAGCCAGGAACGCGAACGTAGAAGGAAGCGGAGAGGTGTCCATCCGTGACCTGATCCGGTCCGCCCTGCGGATGCGGCCGGACCGGATCATCGTAGGAGAAGTCCGGGGATCGGAGGCCATTGATATGCTGCAGGCATTTAATACAGGCCACGATGGGAGTCTGAGCACCGGACACGCCAATAGCCCGGCGGACATGCTGAGCAGGCTGGAAACAATGGTTCTTATGGGAATGGATCTTCCGCTGGCCGCCATCCGAAGGCAGATCGCCTCCGGAATCGATATTATCGTACATCTGGGAAGACTTAGGGATAAGAGCCGGAAAGTTCTGGAAGTGTCGGAAGTGATCGCCTGCCGGGATGGAGAGATTGAATTGGCGGCGTTATACAGTTATGAAGAAACAGGGGAGAAGGATGGGAAGATACAGGGAATTTGGAGAAAGGATCATACACTGGCGCACACAGAGAAACTACTGGCAGCAGGCTGTAAGGAGGCGTGAACGGCTCCTGGCGCTGGCTTGGGCAGGAGGATTTGTCCTGTTGACGGCCTGGCTGTATTACCGGTCGTTTGCCGCGGCGGTCTTCCTGTGGCCCCTTCTGATCTGGAAATACCGGAGCAGGGAAGAAGAATACGCGAGGAAGAAAAGGAATGAATTTCTTCTTCAATTTAAAGAGATGATCCAGGATATGGCTTCCGCTTTAAACAGCGGATACTCAGTGGAAAATGCCCTTCGGGAGACGCAAAAAGAGATGAAGCTTCTGTACGCGCCTGATGCGGCGATATCCAAAGAACTGGAGCTGATGGTCCGGCAGATGCGGCTGCAAATGCCTTTGGAACAGGTATTTGAGGAATTTGCCGGCCGTGTAGGAGTAGAAGACGTAAGTAATTTTGCCGCCGTGTTCTCTGCGGCAAAGAGAAGCGGCGGGGATATGATCGGGATCATCCAGAATACGGTGGGGCAGATTG
Organism: Lachnospiraceae bacterium KGMB03038; assembly: GCA_007361935.1. NCBI lineage: Bacteria > Bacillati > Bacillota > Clostridia > Lachnospirales > Lachnospiraceae > Lachnospiraceae bacterium KGMB03038. The sequence continues at coordinate 48,194 of CP041667.1, forward strand.
GAGATAAGATCGAGGTCCACCGGGAAATTGATACGATCCTTGCGGCAAAAAAGTACGAATTTAAAGTCATGTCAGCGATCCCCTATGGGATCATCCTTTATCTCATCTTAAGTTTCCCGGAGTTTACAGCGTGTTTATATGGAAATATAGCAGGAATAGGAGTGATGACAGGATGTTTGGCGGTCTATACCGGAGCCTGCGTGATTGGTGCAAAGCTGGTAGATATCGACGTCTGATGCTCTTAGTATCCGCCTTTTTGCTGGTGATGGGAGCTATCGTTTTCGCAATGGATGCGCGAAGATCCGCAACCAGGATTGAAGAAGGGCTTCCCAGAAATGGTTATGGACAGGGAAGCCGTATGGTAGAGCTGACAGCCGCTATGGAAGGCGGAATCCGGACGGATATCTCGGTGGAAGTATCAGAAAGAGCCTATACCAAAGATGAGATTCAGGAATTGTTCCGCAGGTGCACGGCGGTCTTGGACCAGACGATCCTTGGAGAGAATGAGAGTCTGGACCGGATTGAGACCAATATGGACCTGGCGGCAGAAGTCCCCGGCGAGCCAGTAGACGTATCCTGGGAGCTGGACCGGTATGACGTGATGAACGTATATGGGGAGATCCAGCCGAGCGGTCTAGACCGGGAAGGAACCATGGTGAATCTTAAGGCCATCCTTACTTATCAGGAAGATGAGACACAGCAGGCGCTCTATGAGTGTACGGCTATGGTATACCCCAGGGCCTTAAGCAAAGAGCAGGAAAAGAAGGCCAGTTTGGAAGAAACCATTCAAAAGCAGGACCAGGACACTCAGACAAAGGAGCGGCTGGCGCTTCCGCGGCAGGTGGGTGGGGAAACGGTCAGCTACTATCCAAGGCTGGACCCGCGGGGACTGGTGATCATGGTATTGGCAGTCCTGACAGGATTTCTATTGTACGCGAAAGAAAAGCAGGATCGGGAAAGGCTTCGCCGGGAGCGAAAGGAACAGATGATCCGGGATTATCCGGAGGTAGTCAGCAAACTTACGCTATTTCTGGGAGCGGGGATGACGGTAAAAAGAGCCTGGAAGAAAATTGTCCAGGATTATGAAGCGGCGCGGGAGGCAAAAGGGGAGCGCTGCATTTATGAAGAGATGGCTCAAACCTGCAGGGAGATGGACAGCGGGATCATGGAATCGGAGAGTTATGAACGGTTTGGGAGACGCTGTCAGGTACAGGAATATATGAGGCTGGGGGCTTTGCTCTCCCAGAATCTGAGGAAAGGGACAAAAGGATTGACGCAGATGCTGCGGATGGAAGCGATCCAGGCGTTTGAGGAGCGGAAAGCCAGAGCGAAACGTCTGGGAGAGGAAGCGGGAACGAAACTGCTGGCGCCGATGTTCCTGATGCTGGCAGTGGTTTTAGTCATTGTGATCGTTCCGGCGTTTTTGTCAATCCAGCTATGAAAGAAAACGGATACAGTAAGATTAGGACAGAAAGGAGTAACGGCATGTTGTGGAACAGTTTTATTTGGAGAATACGATCTTTAATGTGGACACTGAGGGAAGACAGAGGAATAGGGGTGGTGGAAGTGATCTTGATCCTGGTGGTGCTGATCGGCCTGGTGATCATCTTCAAATCCCAGCTTACCAGCCTGGTCCAGACGATATTTCAGAAAATTACCAGTGAAAGCGCGGGAATCTAAGATAATACCTGAACCCAAGGAAGTGTCTGGATTTAGGCAAGCACCGCGGCAGGCAGAGGTGACGGCGTACCTTAGTCTGGTATTCATCCTGCTGATGGCGTTTGCCGGGGCCATGATCGAAAGCGCCTCGATCCAAAACGCGAAGAATTACAGAAGAGCAGATATGAACCGGGCTATCGAATCCGTGTTTGCGGAGTACCAGAAGGAGCTTTTGGAGGAATACGATATTTTTGCGCTGGAGGGGACTTATGAGACAGGGAATTATTCGGAATCTCAGGTCCTGGATCGGCTGTCCTGCTACGGAGCGGAAAATATGGAACAGGATGTGAAACGGATCCAGTTGCTGACGGATCGCGGAGCACAGACATTTTATCAGCAGGCCGCCGCTTATATGGAACACAAATACGGACTTGCGGCGTTCCGGGAGATGGAGGGAGATACGGCTGTCTGGAGGCAGCAGGAGCAGGAAGCGAAAGCGTGTCAGATACAGGAGAAAGAACAAAAAGATGAGCTGACAGAACTTCTCAAGGAAGAAGAAGCAGCGCTTCCTGAACAGGATAATCCCATTTCTCATGTGGATCAATTAAGAGAATCTCCGATCCTGGAACTGGTACTGCCGAAAGAAATCCAGGTTTCTGAGAAGTCCATCAATCTGGAAGAAACGGTAAGCCATAGGAATCTCCAGGAAGGATACGGGGATTTCTCGGATGTGGCAGAGGAAGGAGGAATCTTGTCAGATCTGCTTTTTGGAGAGTATCTGATGGATCACTTTGATATGGCGGTGGAAGGAGACAAAACAGGAGCCCTGGATTATGAACTGGAATATATCCTTGCCGGGAAGGAAAGCGACCGGGAGAATCTGGGGGCAGTTGCAGACCGGCTTGTGCTCCTGCGGTTCGTACCAAACTACGCGCATCTGCAGAGCAGCGCCAAGAAGAAGGGAGAAGCCAGGGCTTTGGCCGGGACCCTCTGTTCGCTGCTGGCGGTTCCGGCAGTCACAGAAGCGGCGGCCCAGGCGATCCTGCTGGCTTGGGCATTTGGAGAATCGGTGGTGGATGTCCGGACGCTTCTCAAAGGGAATAAGGTGCCCTTAGTAAAATCCGAAGAAAGCTGGCAGCTTTCCCTGTCCGGCCTTATGGAGCTGGGAAGCGGGGAAGACGCCGGAGATGGAAGGGATGCGAAAGACGGCCTCGCCTACCGGGATTATCTCCGTATGCTGTTATTCCTGGAATCGAAGGAGAAAGCAGGAGTGCGGGCGTTAGATCTGATTGAGCAGAACTTAAAAACAGAACATGGCCTGGGATTTTTCCGGGCGGATCAATGTATCAGCCGGATAGAAGTAGAAAGCACCTGCAGACTCCGGCGGGGAATTACTTATCGGTTTTCTACTTATTTTGGATATCGCTGACAGACAGGAGGTGAAGACAGATGCCCTTCCGGCAAGTCTTAAAGATACCATACCTTAAAAGAAATACATTACAGGAAAGGAGAAAGATTCGTACGATGCAAAATAAGATACTCCCCTCACGATCGATTCGTCATACATCTGCCGGGAGGGCATCTGTCTTCACCTCTATGAAAGGAAGCATTACGCTGGAAGCCGCCGCGGCTGTCCCGATTTTCTTTTTTGCGGTCCTCTGCCTGCTCTTTCTGATGGAGATCATGGCGATCCAGACGGCAGTCCGGTCAGGACTGCAGTACGCGGGGAAACAGGCGGCGGCAGGAGCCTATCCGGCAGCGATCCTGACGCCGGGGCAGATTGAAAGGGATGTGATAAGCGCGATCGGAGCGGCCAGGCTGGAGCGGAGTATTATAGAAGGCGGGATTGACTGCAGCGGTTCCCGGATGTCGCCCCGGACTGGGGTGGCAGAGTTATCTGCGGTCTACCAGGTCAAAATCCCGCTTCCGATCTTTCAGATTCCGCTTCTGGAATACGAACAGACGATGCGGATCAAAGGATGGACCGGATATGAAAAGACCGGATTTGGCGGAGAAGATGACGAGACGGTCTATGTTACAGAGACCGGGCTTGTATATCACCAAGATTACCACTGTACCCATCTGGAATTGTCGATCCGTATGGTAAATCCCTCGGAGGTCGCAGATCTTCGCAATGAAAGCGGCGGGAAATACTATGCCTGCGAACACTGTAAAAAAGGCGGGACAGGAGGAGTGTATATCACCGATACCGGGAACCGGTATCACAGTTCGCTGTCCTGCAGCGGGTTAAAACGGACGGTATATGCGGTACCCGTGTCAGAAGTGATCGGAAAGGGGGCGTGTTCCAGATGTGGGAGGTAGGAAGAGTGATGTGCCTGGGAGCATTGGCGGGTCTTGCGGTCACCGATATTTGCTGGCGGAAGATCCCGGCGGAGATTTTTGTTATGGGAACCGCCGGAGTCCTGCTCTACCAGGTGGTTTCCAGAGAGACCGATCTGGTTCTTATACTGGGAGGAGCGGGGATAGGACTGCTCTTTTTTCTGATCAGCAGGGCTACAGGCCAGGGGATCGGATATGGGGACAGCTGGGGGATCTTAGTGCTGGGACTGTATTTGGGATTATGGAAACTGCTGGAGGTGCTGGCGGGGACATTTTTGCTTCTTTTGGCGGCTGCCATGGTTCTGTTGGCAAGGCGGCATATGTCATCCAAATGTACTCTGCCGTTTTTCCCATTTCTGACAGGCGGATATTTGGTGGGAATGCTGATGGGAGGAACAGTGTGGTGAGAAGAACAAGATGGATGCGAGGGAGCTTGACCGTGGAGATGTCCTATCTTATGCCATTGATCCTTCTGCTTCTTATGAGCAGTATTTTAGCGATTTTTTATTTTCACGATAAGAATATCCTGGCAGGAGCGGCATATGAAACAGCCGCTGTAGCCGGGACGAAGATCCGGGAGAAAGAGAAGACGGACGCGGCACAGATAGAAGCGCTGTTCTATGAAAGAACGGAAGGAAAATGTATTCTTTTCCCAACGCCGGAAGTATCTATTGAAATCGGGGATCGAGAGATAATTGTAACGGCGGCCGCGCGCCGAGGGGAATTTGGGCTTTCTGTAGAGAAAAAGATCCCGGTGACAGAACCGGAGAAGACAATCCGGGACAGAAAGCGGTTAAAGGAGATAGGAAATGGAACGAAGAATTACAATTGAAGAAGCGGGAATTTATAAAGAGGATTACCAGATGAAAATGCTTCAGGCAGGAGAGCCGGAAGGGCTGCTCCCGGTAAAGGCGAGAGGAATGAACGGCAGCAGTTTTTATGATTATGACGTGAGCGGGAAGATCTCATTTCAGGCCATGTATGAACGGAGTAAGATACAGGCGGAAGATATCCGGCTTTTCCTGCGGCAGTTCCAGACGGCGCTTTCAGAAGTGAGACGGTATTTGCTGGATATTAACCGGATTCTGCTGAAACCAGAGTATCTCTTCTATGAGGACGGCAAAGTCTACTTCTGCTATTATCCTCCTTTTCAGGGAAGTCTGTGGGAGGAATTCCACGGATTGACAGAGTATTTTGTAAAGCAGGCGGATTATGAAGATAAAGAATGTATTCGGATGGTATTTCTGCTGCATAAAGGAACCATGGAAGAGAACTATAGTTTAGAAAAATTGATCGCAGAATGTTTGAAAAAAGAAGAACGGCCGGAAGAAGAGAAAAAGAACCAGTACGATACACAGGAACATGACTGGATCACCAGCCAGGAAATGGGAAGTCTGATCATGGAAGAGACAGAGAACATGTGGACTCCGGTAAGAAGATTCCTGCGGAAGCACAAGAAACCTAAGTGGGGAGATTGGGATGGGTTATATATCGAAGAGGAAGAGCTGTAACGAGGAGGGGATGACAGGTTTGCTGTTGACACTGTCCGGGAATAGTGAGAAAATCAATTCATGATGAATCAATATTCCAAGAAGCCAATTTGTACAATTTTACTTATAGCAGTAAATGTGATCGTCTTTTTTATTTTAAGCTTTCAGGGGATGACGGAAGACGGAGTTTTTATGCTGGAGCACGGAGCCATGTATGTGCCGCTGATAGTGAGCCAGGGGGAATATGGGCCGTTATTTACCAGCATATTTCTCCATTTTGGCTTTTCCCATCTGATGAATAATATGGTCATGCTTCTGGTGATCGGATGGAATCTGGAATTGGAGATCGGAAAGATCAAATATCTGATCATTTATTTCGCAAGCGGGATCTGTGGAAATGCTGCTTCCGCAGTCTGGGATATATATACAGGAGATTACGCGATATCGGCGGGAGCCTCCGGCGCCATCTTCGGGATTACAGGAGCGCTTCTTTATGTGGCGGTCCGCAACCGGGGGCAGATCGGAAACGTGACGGGAAGAGGCCTGGTCTTCATGGTAGCGCTGAGTCTTTATTATGGTTTTTCCAGCGGAGGGGTGGATAATTTTGCCCACATCGGCGGCCTGTTATCTGGATTTCTCCTGGCAGTTCTGCTATACTGGAAGAGAAATAGAAAAGACCGTACGCTCTCCTGGGATGGAAACCGCTTTTAGCGTCCCGTTGTGCGCGGTTACGATCCTTTTGGCGATGGCAAGGCCAAGACCGGTACCATTTTCTTTGTGGGTTACAAACGGTTCAAAGATGTGGGAAAGCTCTTCGCTTTCGATGCCGCAGCCATTATCTGAAACGGAAATTATAAGAAAACCATCTGATATAGCCGCACGGAGGCCTACAGACGGAGTCGTTCCTTCCGGGTAAGAAATGGAAGAAACGGCGTCTTTGGCATTTCGCAGGAGATTTAAGAGGACTTGGCGCATTTTCACGGAGTCGATGGAAACGGCGGGAAGTCCCGGCAGGATCTCGGAAACAAATTCAATATCAGTATCGATCAGAGAAGAGGCAAAAGATAATACCAGCGTTTTGAGAAAAGAATTGGTATCTGTCAGGGTAAGATTCAGCCGGTCGCCATTGTTGTAAGAGGACAGCTCTTCTAAGAGTTGTTTCATATATTCCATATCCTGGCGCAGATTCTTCCAATGGGCGCAGGTGACAAGGTCGGGCCGTTCGGCTTCGAGCAGTTGGAGCGTGCTGTAAATGAGCGTAAATGGATTGCGGATCTCATGGCTGATGGCGCTGATGTCCATCCGGTGTGACTCCAGGAGCCGCCCAAGAAGCTCTTTTTTCTGCGGACTTTCCTCCATGATCTGCTGTAATTTGTCGTAGTCTGTCGCTGAAAACATAGTATTTACCGCCCTTTCTGACTTATCAGTTTAGCATTGGCGAAGGAAATAATCAATTATATTTTTAAGAGAAAGAGGGAGAAGAAGATGAAAGACGAGAATTGTATTTTTTGTAAACTGGCAAACGGTGAGATACCAACGGCAACCTTGTATGAGGACGATGACTTCCGGGTTATCCTGGATGCGGGTCCGGCTTCAAAGGGACATGCGCTGATCCTGCCGAAAGAACATTTCAAGGATTTGTATGAACTGGACGATGAGGTGGCTTCGAAAGCGCTGGTCCTGGCAAAAAAGATGATCACTAAACTTACAGACGTTCTGGGCTGCGATGGCTACAACATCGTGCAGAATAACGGAGAGACCGCTGGACAGACGGTGTTCCATTTCCATATCCATCTGATCCCCAGATATAAGGATGATGAAGTTGGTTTGGGATGGAAGATGGGAGAGCTTACGGAAGAGGATAAGGAAGAGATCTTATCCAAAATGGAATAAAGCGAGAAAGTGAAGGATGAGACAAGTGGGAGTAAAAGCGATTGGAAGAACCGCTTTTGATGCAGTTTATGAAAAGAACGTGCAGATCGTGTACAAAACAGCATTGTATTACTCCAAGAACCGTCATACCGCAGAAGAGATCACGCAGGCAGTTTTTATGAAGCTGTATGTTAACATGGAGAACATCAATATGGAGGCGGTTGACTCCTGGCTGTTAGTTACGGCGAAACATATGGCGCTGAATCATGGGAGGAAAGCCAAGCGCGAAACCATAAAGGAGGATGCGCTTGAAATCTATGAATACCGGAATACTTCTGAAAGTCCGGAAGATCATTTCATGAACAGGCTGCGTGAAAGAGAACACCGGGAGCTGGCGGAAACGATTTTCGCTGATCTGTATCAGGTCAATGAACGCTGGTATGATGCGGTCCTGCTCGCGTATTTTCTGGAAAAGCCGCAGAAAGAAGTGGCGGAGACTATGGGGATACCGCTGGAGAGTCTGCACAGTATGCTGTATCGGGCAAAGAAATGGATAAGAAAAAATTACGAAGAACAGTTTCACCACTTGAATAAAGCATAAAAACAGGTGCCGGACAGGCACCTGTTTTGCTCTGAAAAGTTGCGGAACGGAACAATTCCTATTTGGCAACAGATTCAATGAGATCGATGATAGTATCGATAGAATTCTGCTGAGACGACTTTTTCATAGTTTCGGTGTAAACCTCCCGGTTTTCATACAGCCGGTTGATGGCGCCCAGAAGCGTCTCGTTGGTCAGTTCCGATTCTTCCAATACAATGCTGAATCCCTGGCGTTCAAAGGAACGGGCATTGAGAATCTGGTCGCCCCGGCTTGCGTTTGCCGGAAGCGGGATCAGAAGATTTGGCTTATGTAAAGCTAAAAGTTCACAGATCGCGTTTGCGCCTGCCCGTGAGACAACAATATCTGTAAGGGCAAAAAGATCTTTTAGCTCTTCCTTGATATATTCGTATTGGGCGTAGCCCTCTAAGTGTGTCAGCGTGGGATCGATCTTACCCTTTCCGCACAGATGGATGACCTGATAGGATTTTAAAAGCTCCGGAAGGATCGCCCGGATCGCTTCATTGACGGCTACGGCCCCCAGGCTTCCTCCGATGATCAAAATGACAGGTTTCTCGGATGTAAAACCTAAGAATTCCAGGGCTTTGTATTTATCACCGCTGAGCAGTTCCTGGCGGATGGGGGAGCCGGTAAGGACCGCCTTGCCCGCGGGGAGATGTTCCAGCGTCTCAGGGAAGTTGCAGCATACCTTGGTAGCGGCCGATAAAGAGAGTTTATTTGCCAGACCCGGAGTCATGTCGGATTCATGGATGATCGTGGGTACGTGCCGCTTTTTGCCGGCCAGCACGACAGGAACAGAGACGAATCCTCCTTTGGAGAAGATTACGTCAGGATCCAATATTTTTATTAACCGCTTGGCTTCGCCCATCCCTTTAAGGACGCGGAACGGATCGGTAAGGTTCCGCACGCTGAGATAGCGGCGGAGTTTCCCCGTGGAGATTCCATGGTAGGGAATTCCAAACTGTTCGATCAATTCCTTTTCGATCCCTTGATAGGAACCGATATAATGGATATCATACTGCAGCTCTTTCAGGCGTGGAAGAAGAGCAATATTTGGCGTAACATGCCCTGCGGTTCCGCCTCCGGTTAAGACGATTCTCTTCATAACGACCTCCCCAATGCGGTCAAAATATCTTTTTGACCTTAACAACATTTTATACTATATTATATATTATACGTTTCTAAGGGATTTGGTCAAGAGAAAGAGAGAAATGTAGAATGAAAGAAACACCCAATGAACTGGAACAGATCATTAAAGAGGAAGTGCAGAAAGAAGCGGATGACATTAAAGCGGCCGTCCAGGAATCTGAACAGGAAGACTTGTCAGAGGAAAAGAAGGATGAAATCCGTCAGAATCTGCAGAAACAGATAGAAGAATATCAGAAAGAAAAGATCTACGAACAGCTCTCCCAGGAGGACCGGGAGGCGCTGGAACTGGGGAAACAGATCCAAAGAGAACAAAAGACAGGCGGAGGCCGTAGGAAATCCAGGGGCAAAAGGCTGAGCAGAATGGGGTTGAATCTGGCGGCTGTCCTGGCTTTGGTCTTGATCCTTGGGATCACCAGTGTGGGCGGACCGGAGAGAATTGTGGAGATGGTTCGGACCATGGTCGGAGACCGAGAGGTAGTAAAGGTAAATTCAAACGAGGATAATTTAAAAATAGCTGAAGAGAAGGAGGAAGAAGCGTATCAGGAGATTAAGGATGCGTTTGGCGTAGATCCGGTAAAGATTATTATTCGTCCAAATGAAATGAAATTTTCTAGACTAGAGATGGATGAGATAATTCAGACAGCAGAACTGTTTTATCAATATAAAGGAGAAAACATAGTATATTTTGTAAATGCCTCTTATGCAGATGCTTCTTGGGGGATGGATGCAGAAGATGAAGTGACAGACACTTATTATAAAGAGCGCAAGGGACAGCGTATTGAAATTAAAGAATATCAAATAGCAGATACGGGAGGAAAGAGATACTCTGCTAGTTTTACGTATAATGGAGTAGAATATTTTTTAATTGGAGCCATGTCTAAAAACGAATTTGAAACAATTATCGATAATTTGCATTTTAATTTGTAAAAATGCGTCAGTTTTTATCGAGTTGTGTGTCTCACTATATGAGGGCGGGGGTAAGTATGGAGGTAATGGATGAAAAAGAAGATTTTATCATTGTGCTGTGCCCTTCTGCTGATGGCTGGGTTGTTCGGAGTTTCTTTTAATGAGGTCAAAGCGGAAGAGGGACGGCCGATGATAGACGGTTCCTATCTGACCCATGAGGACGAGTCGATTGGTTACGATACCAAGATAACCAAGGGCGCAGACTTGTTGGCCGGATATTCGAAATCCGTGCGGCTGGGGCCAGGAGTGCTGTATGCAGGCGGAAGCACCATTGCGGCTCACGTGGTAAAGGAAGTGGGAATCAGCGTGATAGTAGAACGGGCCCAGGAAGGCGATGAGGAATGGGAGTTCTACGATGGCTGGCAGAAATTCAATCAGAATATTGATAAAGTTTCTGATAACCGGAGACTGGAAGTAGAAGGCGGATATTACTACCGGGTACGGTGTACTCACTCGGCAAATAGTGATATGAGCAGCAGCTTTACCGATGGAGTCTTTATCGAAGAGCCAGAGATTATACCAGGCATTGACTAAAACATTTCATGACCCATATTTTACTCGGAAGTCCCGATAAGAAGCATTATGTCAGGGGACCTGCAGCGGACATCACAGTCGGTGCGAAGTAGAAACTATTAACAAATAATTTCGACCTTACATTGAGAAAATTGAGAAACCACGTAGGTCCACGTTACGGGCCAGAGACATCGCGGTGATGTCCGCTGCAGGTCCTCTGACGCCAAAAAATGAGAACGAATAAGCAGGGAAAGGATACCAGGCCGACAGGCTTAGTATCCTTTTTCCCTTCTATACAATCTTATAAACCGAGATCCTTATACCTGGCTAATGGCTTGTTTCAGCGCCCAGGCAAGCTGGTCGGGACAGGAAGTGGGCTTGTTCCCGCAGGTGATCCCCTCCAGGCGGGAAATCGCCTCGTGTACATCCATACCCTGGACCAGGCGGGACACGCCCTGGGTATTGCCGCTGCATCCGCCTACAAATTCTACATTTTTAATGATATTATCTTCTACGTCTACCCGGATAAGCTGGGAACAGACGCCGTGGGGTCTATAATCCATATTGTACCTCCTGAAAAAATTATGTTTTTGTTCGTATCCAATACATAACGGAACTGCCATAGCGGTATTATATCAAACTTGACGGGTAGTGGCAAATTGATTTTTCCTGTGGTAAAATCAGGGAAGAGACACAGGAAAGGACGTGAAAACGATATGATAGGTATTATTGGAGCAATGGAAGAGGAAGTACAGGCGTTAAAGGAAGCCATGACGGTGGAAGAGATACGGGAAAAGGCATCCATGACCTTCTGCAGGGGAAATCTGTGCGGCCAGGATGTGGTAATCGTTAGAAGCGGAATCGGGAAGGTAAACGCAGGTATCTGCGCGCAGATCTTGATCGATGATTTTCGGGTAGATGCGCTGATCAATACAGGGATCGCTGGATCGCTGGATGCGCGGATCGATATTGGAGATATGGTGATTTCTACCGATGCCCTACACCATGATATGGACGCCACTATTTTTGGAGATCCGGCAGGACAGATTCCCCGGATGGACGTATTGGCGTTTCCGGCGGACGCGGAGCTTGTGGAGAAGGCGCGCCAGGCGAATGAGAGGGCAAATCCGGAGATCCATACATTTCTGGGAAGAGTGGTGAGCGGAGATCAGTTTATCTCATCCCAGGAAGCAAAAGACCGGATACACAGCCAGTTCCAGCCGCTCTGCACAGAGATGGAGGGAGCCGGAATTGCCCAGGCGGCATACCTGAACAAAGTTTCGTATGTCATAATTCGGGCTATTTCTGACAAAGCTGACAACAGCGCCCAGATGGATTATCCGGAGTTTGAGCGCCGGGCGATCACCCACAGCGTGCGGCTGGTCAAGGAACTGCTGAGCAGTATGTAGCCGGAAACCATGATCATGACAGGTTAAAACAAGACAGAAACTGACAATGCCAGGTCGATTCCTGGAGAACGGTTTTTAAGCCCTCTTTGCGGATTTCCAGTATAATGCTAAGCAAAAGGAGGGCTTTTTTATGTTAGAGACAATACTGGACAAGCAGATTTTATTTGTGCTGATGGGGATTCTGACGGCGGTTGGGATCGCCAGCAAATGTGTGGCCAGCACATCTTTGAAACGGATGGCGCGGGCGGCGGGCAATATGGGGAAGAGCACCCATCCCCTGATGCGGCTGGTGAGAGCCAAATTCGAACATGCCTGCATGGTCAGCGAACGGGTGGAAAATGTGCGGGTTTTTGTGGACAAGTACCTGTACGAGTACAAAGTAGCCGGAGTGAAGCTCCATACCTGGAGACGGCTGGAGAAGGTCACAGCGGGATTGTGTCTGCTGCTTGGTCTTTTGGGAGCGGCCGCGTGGTACAGCGCAGGCGGAATGAGCGAGATGGTCCTGCGGACGGGAGCGGCAGGAGTCGGACTGGCAGTGCTGATCTACCTTGCGCATGTGTCCACCGATGAGGATTACCGGTTGGAGGCGGCAGGCAATTATATGGTGGATTACCTGGAAAACGTGTGTCTCCATCGATACGAGAAGGCGTATCAGAAGGAGATCCAAGTAATGGCGCCGGAAGCGCCGTCTGCCGGCGCGGCGGAGACCAGAGGGACTCAGCTATACCAAGAAAAGGAGATACCCGGAATCCAGGCGGAGCCGGAGCGTCCGGCAGGGCCGGAGGTACAGCCTCAGCCGATGCGGCCGGAAATCCGTCCAAATGCAGAACCGCAGCCGGAGAAAATACCGCGGCAGACGCCTCAGCCGGAAACGGTGATCCCAATCCGGGGAACCGCTCCGGAGAAAGACCTTTCGGAACCAGACCTGAATAAAGGGAGGGCGGCTGCACAGGCGAAGCGGCAGAATCCAGAGAGAAACCGGAAGGAAGAAGAGGAAGTACAGACTCCGAAAGACGTGCTGATCCGGCAGATCCTGGAAGAGTTTATGGCTTGATTAAAACATAGCGATTTGCTAAAATATAAGAGATATCTGGTAAATTTTACATTCAGCCATAGATGTGGAAAGGAGTCGTTATGGGAAACAGAGTGACATTCGATTATTCGAAGGCAGAGAAGTTCATTGGAAGCCATGAAGTTGAGGCTATGGAGCGGATCGCCCAGCAGGCGAAGGAAGTACTGGTGGAAAGAAGCGGGGCGGGAAATGATTTCCTGGGCTGGATCGATCTTCCGGTAGACTACGATAAAGAGGAATTCGCCCGGATCAAGGCGGCGGCGGAGAAGATCAAATCTGATTCAGAGGTGCTGATCGTGATCGGAATCGGCGGATCTTATCTGGGGGCAAGAGCCGCGATCGAATTTCTGCGTCACAGTTTTTACAATTCTGTTTCAAAGGAAGTCCGCAAAACCCCGGAGATCTATTACGCTGGGAACAGCATCAGCAGTACCTATCTGAAGGATCTGATCCAAGTAGTAGGAGACAGGGACTTTTCAGTAAATATTATTTCTAAATCAGGGACAACCACAGAACCAGCGATTGCTTTCCGCGTGTTTAAAGAACTTCTGGAGAAGAAGTACGGCAAAGAAGCGGCGGCAAAGAGGATTTACGCCACAACGGATAAAGAGAAAGGCGCCCTTAAGAATCTGGCGGATGAGGAAGGCTATGAGACCTTTGTAGTGCCGGATGATGTAGGCGGAAGATTTTCCGTGCTGACGGCAGTAGGTTTGCTGCCGATCGCGGTGAGCGGCGCGGATATCGACCGGTTGATGGAAGGCGCGGCCAGCGGAAGGAAGCAGGCGTTGGAGAATGGATTTGCCGACAACCCGGCGCTCCAGTACGCGGCTGTCAGAAATATCCTTCACAGAAAAGGGAAATCTGTAGAGATCCTGGCTAATTATGAGCCAAGCCTCCATTATGTATCTGAATGGTGGAAGCAGCTCTATGGAGAAAGCGAAGGAAAAGATCAGAAGGGAATCTTCCCGGCATCGGTGGATCTTACGACAGATCTTCACTCCATGGGACAGTTCATCCAGGACGGAAGCCGGATCATGTTTGAGACGGTGATGTGTGTGGAAGAGTCGAAAGAAGAAGTGGTGCTCCAGGAAGAACCGGTGGACCTGGACGGATTGAATTACCTTGCGGGGAAAACGGTGGACTTTGTAAATAAAAGCGCTATGAACGGGACGATCCTGGCCCATACGGATGGAAACGTGCCGAATCTGCGGGTAAATATCCCGGCCCAGGATGAATTCTCTCTGGGAGAGCTTTTCTACTTCTTTGAGTTTGCCTGCGGAGTCAGCGGCTATATTTCCGGGGTCAATCCATTTAACCAGCCGGGAGTTGAGAGCTATAAGAAGAACATGTTTGCTCTGCTTGGCAAACCGGGATATGAAAAAGAAAGAGAAGAATTGTTAAAAAGATTGTAATGGATACACTATACGATAAGCTGAGAAAATACGGAGAATCTGATCATTATGGGTTCCATATGCCCGGCCACAAAAGGCGGCCGGGCATAGCGGGCCTGGAGAAACTGTATCAGATCGACATTACAGAGATCGAGGGATTTGACGATCTGCATCATGCGAAAGGTATCCTAAAGGAGGCCCAGGAGCGGGCGGCAGAAGTCTTTCACGCGGAGGAGACCCATTTCCTGATCAATGGAAGTACGGTGGGGATTTTAAGCGCCCTCGCCGGAGTAACGAAAAAAGGTGATACTGTACTTGTGGCAAGAAACTGTCATAAGTCTGTATATCACGCGGTCTATATGAAAGAATTGAAGCCCATCTATCTATATCCGAGCTTTGATCAAAAAGCTGGGGTGAATACGCAGATTGCCGCAAAAGATGTGAGGGCGGCTCTGAAAAGGCATCCGGAGATCCGGGCAGTGGTGATCGTATCCCCCACTTATGAGGGCGTCGTTTCTGATGTGGCGGACATCGCCAGAGAAGTCCATGAGAAGGGGATTCCGCTGATCGTAGATGAGGCTCACGGAGCCCACTTTGGCTTCCACCCTTATTTTCCTGAGAATTCTAACACGAAAGGCGCCGATCTTGTGGTGCACAGTCTTCATAAAACTCTCCCCTCTTTAACTCAGACAGCCCTTCTGCATATCAATGGACCGATCGTGGACCGGGCAGAGGTCAGACGTTATCTGGATATGCTGCAGACCAGCAGTCCTTCCTATGTTCTGATGGCCAGTATCGATTACTGTATCCATCAGCTGGAAACCTGCGGCGGAAAGCTGTGGCCGCCTTATGTGGAGCGACTGGAACGTCTGCGAAAAGAACTGGCAGGACTGCGGCGGCTTAAGCTGGTCCAGCGGCCGGATCAAGACCCTTCTAAACTGGTGATCCAGGGGACAGGAGCAGGGATGAATGGGCGGGAGCTATATAAGCTTTTGCTGGACAAATACCAGCTTCAAATGGAGATGGCGGCCGGCGGCTACGTGCTGGCCATGACTTCGCCAGGTGATACAGATGAGGGGATGGAACGGCTTTCCAGGGCATTATTTGACATTGATGAAATGTCTGGTTTGATGTATAATGCTAGCAAGCCTTATAGTGAAGTACAGTATCCGAGGCTGGAGCAGGTGTTTACCAGCGCGGAGGCTGCCAGAAGGCGGGAAGGCGGCCATGGGCGGAGCATCTCCTGGGAAGAGAGCGAGGGCGCTGTTTCGATGGAGTACGCCTACTTGTATCCTCCCGGAATTCCGCTGATCGTGCCGGGAGAGAGGATCAATGCCGAGGCGGTGGAAATCCTGAAACGCCGCCGGGAGCAGGGCTTCTTCGTGGAAGGTCTGGAACAAGACGGACGGATCGAGGTTTGGACAAATGGGTAAAATATACTATATCATGGGGAAAAGTTCTTCTGGAAAGGACACCATGTATAAAGAACTGCAAAAACGTTTTCCGGCTCTGAAACGGGTGGTTCTATATACCACGCGGCCGGTCCGGGAAGGAGAGCGGGATGGCGTAGAGTATTTCTTTGTTTCACAGGAACGGCTGGAGCAGTTCCAGAGAGAAGGCAGGCTGATCGAGCTGCGCACGTATCATACGGTGTGCGGAGACTGGAAATATGCTACTGTGGATGACGGACAGATACGGCTTGATGAGGCGGATTACCTGATGATCGGGACATTGGAATCTTATCAGAAGATGAAGGAATATTTTGGTGAAACGGTTTTGGTTCCTATCTATATAGAAGTAGAGGATGGGGAGCGGCTAAGCCGGGCGCTGGATCGTGAGAGGCGCCAGATGGTCCCAAGATATGACGAACTGTGCAGACGGTTTCTGGCGGACAAGGAAGATTTCTCCGAAGAGAATCTGAGAAAGGCCGGGATCACCAGAAGATACAGAAATCAAGATCAGTTACAATGTTTAGAAGAAATTGCAGAGGGAATACAGTATGGGAAGTTTTAAAAATGTGGTGGGCCATAAGGACATCATCAAGTATATCCAAAACGCGGTGACAGAAGATAAGGTATCACACGCTTATATTTTGAATGGAGAGAGGGGATCCGGGAAAAAGATGCTGGCCAATCTTTTTGCCGCCACTCTTCTGTGTGAAAGAAAGGGGCCGGATCCGTGCAATGAATGCCATTCCTGTATCCAGGCGGAGAGCGGCAATCATCCGGATATTATCCGGGTGGTCCATGAGAAGCCTGGAAGCATCAGTGTGGACGATATCCGTGAACAGGTGAATCAGACGGTTTCCGTGAAACCTTACCAGGGTCCGTATAAGGTCTACATCATTCCAGAAGCAGATCTCATGACGGTCCAGGCTCAGAACGCGCTTCTGAAGACCATTGAAGAGCCGCCGGAGTATGTGGTGATCCTGTTGCTTACGGAGAACGCGGATCTGCTGCTTCCTACCATTACCTCTCGCTGTGTGATGTTAAAGCTTAGGAATATCAAGGATACATTGATCAAAAAGTATCTGATGGAAAAGCTGGAGGTGCCGGACTATAAAGCAGATATCTGTACAGCATTTGCCCAGGGGAATATGGGACGGGCGATCATGCTGGCTGGTTCCGAGCATTTTAATGAGATTCGGGAGGAGGCGCTCCAGCTTCTGAAATATATCCATGAGATGGAGATGGACGAGATCATCGAAGCGGTAAACCATATTACCACATATAAGCTGGAGATCAATGATTATCTGGATATCCTGATGGTATGGTACCGGGATGTGCTGATGTATAAGGCCACCAAGGACGTAGAGAAAGTGGTGTTTAAGGACCAGATCAATGTGATCAAGGAACAGGTGAAGAAAAGCTCTTACGAAGGGATCGAGCTGATCCTGGAAAGCCTTGAGAAGGCAAAGACCAGGCTGAAGGCAAATGTGAATTTTGAACTGACCATGGAGCTTTTGTTCCTGACGATAAAGGAGAATTAACGGTATGACAAATATAATAGGAGTAAGATTCCGCACAGCCGGGAAGATCTATTACTTCTCGCCGGGGAAATTCAATCCCAAGCTTGGCGATAAGGTGATCGTAGAGACCGCAAGAGGCGTAGAGTTTGGATCCGTGGTACTGGGGCCAAAAGAGGTGGAGGACAGTAAGATCACCCAGCCATTGAAATCGGTGATCCGGCTGGCCACAGCGGAAGATGTGAAAAAAGAGGAGAAAAACCGGGAGAAGGAAAAAGAAGCGTTTGGAATCTGCCTGGAGAAGATCCGTAAACACGGACTGGAGATGAAGCTGATCGATGCGGAATATACCTTCGACAACAATAAGGTGTTATTCTATTTCACCGCGGACGGGCGGATCGATTTCCGTGAGCTGGTCAAAGATCTGGCCAGTGTATTCCGCACCAGGATCGAGCTGCGGCAGATTGGCGTCCGGGATGAAACGAAGATCAGGGGCGGGATCGGTATCTGCGGACGGCCTCTTTGCTGCCACACTTATCTGACAGAATTTGCCCCTGTATCTATCAAAATGGCGAAAGAGCAGAATCTTTCCCTGAACCCGACGAAGATCTCAGGGGTCTGCGGGCGGCTGATGTGCTGTCTGACTAACGAGGAAGAGACCTACGAAGAACTGAACAGCCACCTTCCATCCAACGGCGACCATGTGATCACGCCGGAAGGCCTGAAAGGGGACGTGCAGGCAGTCAATGTGCTGCGGCAGTTGGTAAAAGTGGTAGTAAACCTGGACAACGACGAGAAAGAAATCCGGGAATATAAGGCGTCTGAACTGAAATTTAAGCCGAGGCGGAAGAAAAAGGACGCTAAGCTGTCAAAAGAAGAGATGGCACAGTTAAAAGGGCTGGAAGAGAAAAATGGAAAATCAAAACTGGACGACGCCTGATCTAAAAGACGGAGAACGTGTGGACGACCTGCAGATCAAAGGATATAAGATCATTCAGAATCCTGGGAGATTCTGTTTTGGAATGGATGCGGTACTGCTTTCTTCTTTCGCGAAGGTGCGCAAGGGAGAGCGGGCGCTGGACCTGGGGACAGGGACAGGAATCCTGCCTATCCTGCTGGAAGCAAAGAACGAAGGCGGTTCTTATGTAGGTTTGGAAATACAGAAGGAAAGCGCGGATATGGCAAAAAGAAGCGTCCGGCTTAACCATTTGGAGGATCGGATCCAGATCGTGACAGGAGATATCAAAGAGGCGGCAGCAGTATTCGGCGCGGCCTCTTTTGCCGTTATTACAGTCAATCCGCCTTATATGATCGGAGATCACGGATTAAAAAATGAGAAGGAAGCGCTGTATATTGCCCGGCATGAAGTCCTGTGCACGCTGGATGACATTTTAAGACAGAGCAGTAAAGTCCTGAAGGATAAAGGAAGATTTTACATGGTGCACCGCCCGTTCCGGCTGCCGGAGATACTGAGAAAGATGTGGGAGTATAAGCTTGAGCCAAAGCGGATGCAGCTTGTCCACCCGCAGATCGGCAAGGAACCCAATATGGTGCTTTTGGAAGGCGTGAAAGGCGGGAATCCCCGACTGAAGGTGGAACCGCCGCTGATCGTTTACCAGGAGGATGGAAACTATACGCCGAAGCTTTTGGAGATTTATTCCCAGGGAATTAAAAACGGGTAGGAGAAAGGGAGAAAAAGATGGCAGGTACGCTGTATTTATGCGCGACACCAATTGGAAATCTGGAAGATATCAGTTTCCGCGCTCTTCGGATCTTAAAAGAAGCAGATCTGATCGCGGCGGAAGACACCCGCAACAGCATCAAACTGCTGAATCATTTTGAGATCAAGACGCCAATGACCAGCTATCATGAATACAATAAGATCGAGAAGGGAAGAAAGCTGGTAGAAAGACTCCAGAAAGGAGAGAATATTGCCTTGATCACGGATGCGGGGACGCCGGGGATCTCGGATCCAGGGGAGGAATTGACTGCTATGTGCCACGAGGCGGGAATCCAGGTAACGGCAGTTCCCGGCCCGGCTGCTTGCGTGACGGCCCTTACCATATCCGGTCTGCCAACGAAGCGGTTTGCCTTTGAAGCGTTCCTTCCCGCAGAGAAGAAACCGCGCCAGAATATTTTGGAAGAATTAAAAGAAGAAACCCGGACGATCGTACTCTATGAGGCGCCTCATCGCTTGGTGAAAACGCTGGAAGCGCTTCGGGATGCGCTGGGCGACCGGCGGATGAGCCTCTGCCGGGAATTGACGAAAAAGCATGAAGAAGTGTTCCAGACCACACTGGAAGCAGCAATAGAAAGATACCGGGAACAGCAGCCCAAGGGAGAATATGTTCTGGTGATCCAGGGAAAAGATCAAAAAGAGATCCAGCGAGAACGGGAAGAGAGTTGGAAAGAAATGGACTTAAAGGAGCATATGGACTATTATCTGCGGCAGGGGATGGAAAAGAAGGAAGCCATGAAGCAGGTGGCCAAAGACAGGGGAGTAAGTAAAAGAGAGATTTACCGGGAGCTTTTATAGATTTCGTCAACTTGTATAGAAAATAAAAAAAAGATTGTTCAACTTGGGCATGGCTCAGGTTGGACTTTTTTTATATACTTTTTACCAGAGTGATCGATAGCAAAGAGATTCTTAGAAACGATTAGGAGGAAAATTGAAATGGCAAGTTTATCATTGAAGCACATCAATAAAGTCTATCCAAACGGATTTGAGGCGGTAAAAGATTTTAATCTTGAGATCGAAGATAAAGAATTTATCATCTTCGTAGGACCTTCAGGATGTGGAAAATCAACGACGCTCCGTATGGTAGCCGGCCTTGAGGATATTTCTTCCGGTGAACTGAAGATTGGGGATAAGGTTGTAAATGATGTAGAGCCAAAGGATAGAGATATCGCCATGGTATTCCAGAACTATGCGCTGTATCCACATATGACCGTATATGATAACATGGCTTTTGGTCTGAAATTGAGAAAAGTACCAAAAGATGAGATTGATAAGATGGTTCGTGAAGCCGCAAGGATCCTGGATCTGGAAGCTCTTCTGGACCGTAAGCCGAAGGCGTTGTCCGGCGGACAGAGACAGCGTGTTGCTATGGGACGCGCGATCGTTCGTAATCCTAAGGTATTCCTGATGGATGAGCCTCTTTCCAACCTGGACGCAAAACTGCGCGGCCAGATGCGTATTGAGATTTCCAAGCTGCATCAGAGACTGGGAACTACGATCATCTACGTAACACATGACCAGACAGAAGCTATGACGCTTGGTACCAGAATCGTTGTTATGAACGCCGGTGTTGTTCAGCAGGTAGACACGCCGCAGACACTGTACGATTATCCATGCAACCTGTTTGTGGCTGGATTTATCGGATCTCCGCAGATGAACTTTGTAGACGCGACCTGTAAAGTACAGGGCGATAAGGTATATCTGGTGGCTGGACCTTCCGAGATCGAACTGCCGGCAGCGAAGGCAAAGAAACTGATCGACGGCGGTTATGATGGAAAGACAGTCGTACTTGGAATCCGTCCGGAAGACGTACATGACGAGCCGGCATTCCTTCAAGCTTCTCCGAATACCGTAATTGAGGCGAAGATCCGTGTATATGAGATGCTTGGAGCAGAAGTATTCCTGTACTTTGACTATGAAGGCTCCAGCATGACGGCAAGAGTTGATCCAAGAACAACCGCAAGAACAGGCGACACCGTGAAATTTGCTCTGGATGCAGAGAAGATCCACGTATTCGACAAAGAGACAGAGCAGACGATCACAAACTAGGAAAGAGTTTAAGACAGAAAAGACAGCTCCCGGCAGAAATGCCGGGGGCTTTTTTCGTACATGGCGCTGCCAAAGGGCAATGACTGCCGCCCGCTTGCGGTATACGCGGAAACCGCTTGCCAGTAAACGGAATGTATGTTATACTCAGACCACTCAGATGACGATTCGAGTCATCCCTTATTTCAACCTGTGAAAGACAGGTCAGGCGGTTCTGCCAAATAAATCACATGAGTAGTAAAAAGGAAAAGAGGTGCTGCCCTTGAATGAATAAAACCATACAAATTTTGCGGACAAAGTTTGTATAGAAATACATAGATTTTCATCTTGTGAACCTAGGAATAAAAAGCTATAATAGGAAAACACAAAAGGAGACAGTGCCATGACAGAGGAAAGATTTATAGGAATTCTGGAAGAAAAACTAGATCAAAAACTAGAAGAAAAGCTGGAAAAAGTACTAGAGGAAAAGCTAGAAAAGGTATTAGAAGAAAAGTTAGAAAAGGTATTAGAGGAAAAGCTGGAAGAAAAATTAGAGCAAAAATTGGATCAGAAATTGGATCAGAAATTGGATCAGAAATTGGATGAAAAATTGTCCGGCTTGAAGGCAGACGTAGCAGATCTGAAGACGGACGTGTCCGGCTTGAAGGCAGACGTGGCAGGCCTGAAGACGGATGTGGCAGTTTTAAAGGCGGATGTAGCAGTGCTAAAGACGGATGTGGCGGAGTTGAAGACAGATGTGGCGGCACTAAAGACAGACGTGACGGTACTAAAGACGGACGTGGCGGAGTTGAAGACAGATATGGCGGATGTAAAAGCCCGTGTTACGGTACTTGAGGATGGTCAGGAGCATCTGCGGCGGGATCTCCATGATTTCCAGGTAATGGCGGAAAATGATATTCGGCATCCGGTCGCATTGCTGTGTGAAAATTTATATCCTACGTCGCAGGGATGGATCAAAAATGAAAAACGGCTGGCAAGTCTGGAAGACGATATGAAAGTAGTTAAACTGACGGTTCAGGAACATAGCCGCCAGCTGCAGGAAATAAGAGAAGGTTGATGTTATTATAGTGAGAAGCGGGACAGTTTCTGTAAAAAGAAAAGTCCCGCTCTTTTACTCTTTTGCGGCAATTCTAAACATGGACAGACTTTAGATCCTATGATAAAATGATTAAATGATACCGGAATTAAAAGGTATATGCCGGATGGGAGGAGTTCCAGTGCTGTCAAATCAGATATTGCACAAAACGGTGCAGGATATACGAGAGATCACGGGATTTGAGTGTTCCGTCTGGGATGTCCAGGGAAGCTGTCTTGTAAGGACCAATGAGAAAGCGATCGAAATGGAGAAATCAGTCAAAGATTTCTGCGCGGCTGGAAAAGAACAGCAGATCAGCGAAGAAGAGGGACTGTTTCTCATATGTGATGATCAAGAGCCGGCGTATGTTCTGGCGCTGCGGGGAGAAGGAACGCAGCTTTCTCTTTCTGGCAGGATGGGAGCAAGCCAGTTGGCGAATCTGATCCTGGCCAATAAGGAACGAATGGACAAAAATCGTTTTATTCAGAATCTGCTGTTGGACAATCTGCTGTTAGTAGATGTATATAATCAAGCCAGAAAGATGAAGATACCGGTGGAACTAAAGAGAGCAGTCTTTCTGATCGAGGCAAAAAACGAGGGCGACAACCTGATCATGGATACGCTGAAGGGACTGTACGCCACAGGAACAAAAGATTTTGTGACGGCAGTGGATGAGAAAAATATCATTCTTGTAAAAGCCCTGGAAGAAACGGAAGACTATCAAACACTGGCCCAGACAGCCAGAATTCTTGTGGACACCCTAAATATGGAAGCAATGGTGAGTGTGCGTGTTTCTTATGGGACGATCGTGAAAGAACTCCGGGAGGTGTCCAGATCTTATAAAGAGGCCGGTATGGCCATGGAGGTAGGAAAAGTATTTTATGTAGATAAAAATATTTTTGCTTACAATGAGCTGGGAATCGGCCGGCTGATCCATCAGCTTCCGCCATCTTTATGTGAAATGTTTCTAAGCGAAGTCCTTGAGGCTGATGAACGAGAGACTTTTGGAGAAGAAGAGCTGACAACGGTATTTACATTTTTTGATAATAACCTGAATATATCGGAAACAGCCCGGCAGCTGCATGTACACCGGAACACGCTGGTGTACCGGCTGGAGAAGATTGAAAAGAAAACAGGGCTGGACGTCCGGATTTTCGAAGATGCGCTGACCTTTAAAATTGCGATTATGGTGGCAGATCATATGAAAGATATAGAAAATAGGAGGAGATAAGACATGATCAAATTGTATGACAAGGGAGTATATCTCTTAAATGGCAGGGAGATCGCAGAAAGCACAGAAGCAGCAAAGGCAAAGACTGGCAGAGAGATTTCCCAGGAAGAAGCGGCGAAACAGACGATGGCTTACAATATATTGAAGGATCATAATACGTCTGGAAATATGGAGCAGCTTCAGATCAAGTTCGACAAGCTGACTTCCCACGATATTACATTTGTAGGTATCATCCAAACAGCGAGAGCCTCCGGCCTTGAGAAGTTCCCCATCCCATATGTTCTGACCAACTGCCACAATTCTTTGTGCGCGGTAGGCGGGACAATCAACGAAGATGACCATATGTTTGGACTGACCTGCGCGAAAAAATACGGCGGCGTATATGTTCCGCCTCATCAGGCAGTCATCCATCAGTATGCGAGAGAAATGCTGGCTGGCGGCGGAAAGATGATCCTTGGTTCTGACAGCCATACCAGATACGGCGCCTTGGGCACAATGGCAGTGGGAGAAGGAGGACCAGAGCTGGTAAAACAGCTGCTGAATAAAACCTACGACATTAAAATGCCGCGGGTGATCGGCATTTATCTGGATGGAGAACCGGCCAAAGGAGTAGGTCCTCAGGACGTGGCCCTGGCGATCATCGGGGCAACCTTCGCAAATGGATATGTAAACAACAAGGTTATGGAATTTGTCGGCCCAGGTGTTGAGAAGCTGAGCGCGGATTTCAGGATCGGAATCGATGTTATGACTACAGAGACAACCTGTCTGTCATCTATTTGGAAGACAGATGAAAAGATCCGGGAATTCTATGAGATCCATGGAAGAGAAGAAGAATATAAAGAATTGAATCCGGGAGAGACTGCTTATTATGACGGCATGGTCTATGTGAACTTAAGCGAGATCAAACCAATGATCGCAATGCCGTTCCATCCATCTAACGTATATACGATCGATGAGGTAAACGCCAACCTGGAAGATATCCTTCATGATGTAGAGAAAAAGGCCCAAGTCAGCTTGGATGGAGCTGTGGAATATTCTCTTCAAGATAAGATCGTGAACGGGAAATTATATGTAGAGCAGGGCATTATTGCCGGCTGCGCGGGCGGCGGATTTGAAAATATTTGTGCTGCCGCGGATATTATCAAAGGCCGTTACATCGGAGCGGATGAATTTACCTTCAGCGTTTATCCGGCCAGCACACCAATCTATATGGAACTGGTGAAGAACGGAGCGGTCGCGGATCTGATGGAAGCGGGAACGATTGTGAAGACTGCCTTCTGCGGTCCCTGTTTTGGAGCTGGAGATACTCCGGCCAACAATGCGTTTTCTATCCGTCACTCTACCAGAAACTTCCCCAACAGGGAGGGTTCAAAGCTCCAGAGCGGCCAGATCGCATCGGTGGCACTTATGGACGCGCGGTCCATTGCGGCTACAGCGGCCAATAAAGGATTCCTGACGCCGGCAACAGATATGGACGTAGAGTATAAAGAACGGAAATATCACTTTGATAAGAATATTTACGCAAACCGTGTATTTGACAGCAAGGGAAAAGCGGACCCAAGCGTGGAGATCAAGTTTGGCCCCAATATCAAGGATTGGCCGGAAATGCCGGCGCTGCCGGAGAACTTGATCTTAAAAGTGGTATCTGAGATCCATGATCCGGTAACTACTACAGATGAGCTGATCCCATCGGGAGAGACCTCCTCCTATCGTTCCAATCCTTTGGGCTTGGCAGAATTTGCCCTGTCCAGAAAGGACCCGGCATATGTAGGAAGAGCAAAGGAAGTGCAGAAGGCGCAGAAGGCGCTGGAGGCAGGAGAAGATCCGGCGGCAGCGCTGGAGGAACTGAAGCCGGTGCTTGAGAAGATCACTGCGGCTTATCCAGAGGCCAGCAGGGAAAATATCGGCGTTGGAAGTACCATATTTGCGGTAAAGCCAGGAGATGGGTCCGCGAGAGAGCAGGCGGCTTCCTGCCAGAAAGTCCTGGGCGGCTGGGCAAATATCGCCAATGAATACGCGACGAAGAGATACCGTTCCAACCTGATCAATTGGGGAATGCTGCCGTTCATTACAGAAGAAGAGCATAGTGCGTTGAGTTTTAAAAATGGCGATTATATTTTTGTGCCGGGAATCCGGACGGCGGTAGAAGAAAAAGCCAGCCAGGTCAAAGCCTATATTGTAGGAGAAGAACTGAAAGAGATCAGCTTAAAACTTGGAGATATGACAGATACAGAGCGTGAGATCATCCGCAAAGGCTGTCTGATTAATTATTACAGAGGATAATTTTCATTAGGGCCGGGGGATTTTTAAAAATCCCCCGGCCCTAATGCATCATTTGGCTCCTTTATTGACTCTAATACATAGAACAGAGAACCATATCTGACAGGGAGGGTGGGATATGAAGTGCGATGCGGATATATTTGCGCGGATGTATGAGGCAGTCTATCAAGATCTGTACCGATTTGCGCTCTGTCTGCTGAAGGACCGGCATGAGGCGGAAGACGCGGTGGGTGAGGCTGTGCTGGCGGCCTATGAGAATATCCGTAAGCTGAGAGATGAGAAAGCCTTTAAAAGCTGGATCTTCACGATCCTGGCAAATGTGTGCAGGAAAAAGCTAAGGAAACGCGGATTGGAGATCAGCCTGGACCAGGAGGATACCTTTTTTAACGTTCCAACGGCCCAGGAAGATCACGGGCTGTCAGTGGATGTGAAAAGGGCGTTTCTCATCCTGTCTGAGGAAGAGCAGATGATCGTGGCCTTATCGGTATTCGGCGGTTACACCAGTCGGGAGATCGGCAAAACGCTGAAGCTCAATGAGAATACCGTCCGATCCAAGAGAAGCCGTGCGCTGGAAAAGATGGAGTGCGTGTTGGAGTAGGAAAGGAGTGTCTTTATGAACAGGAAAGAGCAGGAGATTCTTGAACGCATCAGGACAAAGACAGATCAGATAAAGACGCCGGACAGCCTGCGGCCGGAAGCTGTGCGGCAGCAGCTTGCGGAAAGGAAGATAAGGGAAAGCGGAACATGGAGAAAGGCGGTTCTGCCCGTGGCGGCCTGTCTGGTTCTGGCTGCGGGACTGGCTATTTACGGAAATACACAAAGATCAGGAGATAAATCCAGCGGTGAGGCCTCCAGCACAGAGTCGGCAGAAGTCAGCCGGAGTAAAACGATTGCCAGCGCGGAAAGCTATGAGGAAATCTATGGGTATTTGAAGGCCCAGGAGAAGCAAACGGAAATGTCGGAATGGAGTATGGAAGAGTCGGCAGATATGGTGTCAAATGAGTCGGCAGAGAGTGCTGCCTCAGAAAGCGCCTCTGCAAAAGCGTCCGAATATGGCGGAGATTATTCTGGAACAAACCTTCGCCAGCAAGGCGTGGATGAAGGAGATATTGTAAAAACAGATGGAAAATTTCTTTATATCGTGGGAAATGGCGGTTCTGAGGTCGTGATCGTGGAAGCGGGAGAAGAAATGAAAGAAACCGGAAGAATCCAGGCGGAGGATGGGCGCTGCGTTGAAGAAATATACCTGCTTCCAAAAGAGAAGAAAGCTGTGCTCATATGCTCTTTTGATTCCGAAGATGATTATGGGATTTATCCACTAGAAAGTTCCGATCAGGAACAGACAGAAGTGCTGACTTATGATATCAGTGCGCCTTCTGACCCACAGCTTTTGGGGAAGGTGTCTCAAAGCGGCTGGTATCATTCTTCACGCTTGGTTAACGGCTTTCTGTATCTCTTTAGTCAATATTATGTAGGGGCAGATATCCGAGAAACAGAGCCGGAATCCTTTATCCCGGCAGCAGGCGAACGGCTTCTAGAAGAGACAGACATATTTATGCCTCAATATCAAGCCGGAAATATGTATGAAGTGATTACGGCTGTAGATCTTGAGAACCCTGATCAGACGAAAGACAGCAAGGCGATTTTTACGAAAGGGGGAGAACTGTATGTAAGTGAAAATAGTATTTATTATTATGAAATTGAATGGGATCAGAAAACAAACATGGAAATCACCGCGCTTAGGAAGCTGTCATATGAATCAGGCGTCATAGAACCGGAAGCGCAGGGGACTGTGAATGGATACATCAATGATTCCTTCTCCATCGATGAATATAAAGGAAATTTAAGGATCGTGACAACGGTAGAGGATACCAATTCCGTATACGTGTTAGATGAAAAATTAGAAATCATAGGAGAAATTGAGGGTCTGGCGGAAGACGAGCGGATTTATTCGGCCAGATTTCTGGGAGAAACAGGGTATTTTGTCACTTTCCGGGAGACAGATCCGCTGTTTTCCGTAGATTTTTCAGCTCCGGAGAATCCGAAGATCATTGGACAGCTAAAGATTCCTGGATTTTCTGATTATCTGCATTACTATGGAGACGGGAAACTTCTGGGTATTGGAATGGATGTAGAGGAGGAAACCCAGATTACCGGGGGAGTAAAACTTACGATGTTTGATGTGAGCGACCCAACAGATGTAAAAGAGGCGGATACTTATGTATTGGAAAATGTATACAGCACAGAAGTATCCTATGATTATAAGGCGGCGCTGATCGACCCGGGAACCAATAGGATTGGCTTTCCCGCAGATTCAGAGGGAGGAGAAGCATATTATCTGTTCAGCTATGACGAGGAGCAAGGATTCCAGTGCAACCTGGAAGAAGAGATTAATGGAGGCGGCGGAAGCGCCAGAGGAGTATATATAGGAGAGAGATTGTATGTGATACAGGGGAATGTGATCGAGGCGTATAGCTTAGAGAATTACGAGAAAGTGGGAGATTTGATTTTATAGAAGGTTTGGTGAAAGCAGCCCGTACGCCAGATCGCAGCGCCTGTGAAGAAAATTCTTGAAAGGGAAAATGCTATATGATATACTTTTTCTGTATATACAGGTAAAACAATTGAGGGGGCTTGACAAAAATGAAAGGGAAAAACATGCTTATTAGCAAGCAAGCAAGCAAGCAAGCAAGCAAGCAAGCAAGCAAGCAAGCAAGCAAGCAAGCAAGCAAGCAAGCAAGCAAGCAAGCAAGCAAGCAAGCAAGCAAGCAAGCAAGCAAGCAAGCAAGCAAGCAAGCAAGCAAGAGGATAACTTTGTCTTTTTTGTCAAGCGGACGGAAAGTTTATACAAATCTCAAAAGCATATTCTGTTTATTTTAGAATAGACAGAATATGCTTTTTGCGTTTTTCGCAAAATTTTAAGGAAAGGAAAGGTGAATATGAAAACGGGACAACGCAGAAAATGGCTGGCTCTCTTTCTTGCGTTTGCGATGGCGCTGACGTTCATGCCGGGTACGGCATGGGCGGAGGGGAATGACGCCGCCGGTACGCAGACAGAGCCGCAGCCGGGAGAAACGGAGGTCAGCGAAGAGATCACCGCGCTGCGGGAGCGCATCGATGCCCTGCCGGATGCGGACATGCTCGAGAGCATGACGACGGGTGAGCGGGACGCGGCATATGCTGAGGTGCTCGCTGTCTATGACGCCATTGACGCCCTGGCGGAGGGTGCGGATCAGCTTGATACTGCCAGGCTGGACGCCGCAGCGGAGTGGTTCAACAGTCAGACCGCGCCGGCAGTAAATGAGAATACTGTCGCTACAATCGGCGAGGATGAATACACATCGCTGGCGGATGCGATCGCAGCGGCGCAGGAGGGCGAGACTGTCGTTCTCCAGCAGGATGTGGAGGTGGGAACCCCAATTGCTGTTGCGGCCAGTATTACTCTGGATCTGAACGGCAAAACGATCACCAACCTGGTAGAAAAGGAACGGCTGTTTTCCGTCACGGCGTCCGGTTTCACCGTGGACGGTACGACGGCGGGCAGCGCCATGACGATTCCGGAGAGCAATACAGGCTCCTATGGATTTATCAAGATTGCCGCCAAGAGCACGGTTACGCTGAACGGCGGAACCTACAGCGGCAATACGGATAACGGCGCTTTTGTGAAGGTATTTCATAACGATGAACTGGACGCCGCCGGTTCAACCGTTGTTTTCAACAACACCGAGATGACCTCCAATAATAGATTCTTCAGTACGGATACGCTTACTACAGACGCTGAAACGCCTACGCTGCAGGTGACCGGCGGGACCTATACCACCACCGGACAGGCTTTCGGGATGGACGTCCTATATCACAGCCCGGTTACGTTCACCGATGCAACCGTAATGGCAGGCACTGGTCCCTGCATCGAAGTGTGCGGCCCGGCGGCGACCTTTACAGACTGCAAATTTACCGTGACCGGAGAGAACAGCAACGGCTTTGGAACAACTGCCGTTGCCGTGAGTTATGGTGGCAGCGCCGTAATAAATGGCGGCACATATAGTGCGGAAAACGGCTATGGTGCGTATGTTTACAACAGTGGCGGGAGCATCACCGTGAAGGACGGTACAGTATCCGGCGGAGATGCGGCGATAAAGGCGGATAAAAGTATACAGAGTGGGACGTCTTCCATAATTACAGTAGAGGGCGGCAGCACGGAAGGCGCATGGGAGACCAATGATGCGGAAAACGCGCCGCTGGTTGTTATGGGCGGTACGCATACTGTTGACGTGACCAAGTATCTGGCGGAAGGCTGCACCCTGACAGAAAACGAAGGAACTTATACTGTGCAGGAGGATCAGGCTGTCCAGGTAGGAGACCAATACTACGGAACGCTGGAGAGGGCCTTTGCAAATGCAGGACAGGGAGACACGGTCAAACTGCTGGCGGACATTGAGCTGACAGAGACGCAGGACGTCACTGTAGCTGATATCACTCTGGATCTGAACGGCAAGACCATCAGCGGCTCGGTTTCATCCACGGGGCTGATCCGCGTGGGGAACGGCGCGTCGCTTACGGTTACCGATTTAAGCAGTGCTGAGACAAAGGGTACGATCACAAATACCGCCTCATCTCTCCCATACTGCCTGCGTATTGAAGAGGGTTCCACTCTCACACTGGAGAGAGGCGTAAATATTACGGATGCCGGAGATAGCCCCAGCGGCGCGGCGGTGTACGTATATCCAAATACAAGCGGAACAAACCTGCCGGTTTTGACGGTGAAAAATGCAAATCTCACATCAGCAAAGGGTTTCCCGATAAAAGGGCGTAGTAGCTTTTATGTTGCGACCGTAAACATTGAGGGAGGCTATTTTGCGGCTGCGGGCAAAAACGCAACCACGTCGTTGTGCAACAGCTTTGCTGCGGGCAGCGTCACCCTGTCCGGCGGTACGTTCGCCAACTGGAGTTCCTCCACAGACAACGCCAGGCTTGCAGATGGGAGCATACTTGTGCTCGATGAGAGCGGCAACGTCACGGTTGCCTCACAGACACCTGCCCAGTATCTGGCCCGTGCGGCTAAGGATGACCTCAAAGCTTATCTAACCGATGGCGATCTCTACAATCTGATCCAGGTTCTTGGCGTTACCAACCAAGACATCGAGATTGAGGTTGCCAGTGATGTGGCGCTAACCTATCCAGAGGACAAATACTTTGGTTCGGAAAACGAAAGCGCTTCCAATGCCACTATGACGCTGAACATCGCCGCCGACGCAAAAGTTTCCGGCACCATGCGTCTCAGGGTGGCAGATGTGGCCGTTAAGGGAGAAGGCTCCCTGACTGCTCAGGTACTGCCTTACAGCGATCAATTTGAAGTAACAAAGGAGGGAAATACGTGGAAGGGGCGTATTGCCGGCGATGAGATTGTGGCAACTGTAAGCTATGACGGCAACACCTATGCCTATACGAACTTTATCAGTGCGTGGGGCAACGTCAGCGGCTCAAGCACAGCTGAGGAGTATACGATTACGCTTTATCAGGATGTCACGGCTACTGCTAATCGTGGCCTTTCAACTGCCAACCTGACGCTTGATCTTAACGGACACAGCTACATCTTCACTGGCACCGGCAATGGCATTACGGTATATAGCGGCAGGTCGCTGAATGTCACTGATTTTTCGGAAACTGGCGGTGGCAGGCTTGTTGCGACCAACGCCAACGTTAATTCCATGCTTTATACGCAGACCAACTCTTCCGGCGCCGCTATCACTGTTGGGGAAAGCGTGACGGTAGAGGGGCCCATACTTCTTCTTGGCGATAATTCGATGCTGGATGTCTACGGAACTATAGATACAACCGCTCTTAACAGCGGCGCAATTTATAACAATGGTTCCGATACAACAAACAGCACCATCAACCTGTATGACGGCGCAGTCGTTCAATCTGACAGCCACGCCATCTACCACCCAGGTACCGGCACGCTGAATGTGTACGACGGGGCCACAGTTTCAGGCGGCAATGTAGGTATCGAGATGCGCTCCGGCACGCTGAATGTATATGACGGGGCCCAGATCAGCGGCGGAGATGGCAAGCCTTCGAGTGCTGCCAACGGAAGCGGTACTACCACGAATAACGCGGGCATCGCAGTGGCGCAGCACACGACAGGAAATCCGGTGGTCGTGAACGTCTATGGCGGAACGATCAGCGGCGGTTCGGCGCTTTATGAATCGAACCCGCAGGGGAACGACGCGGACAGCACAGCGCTTATCGAACTGAATATACGCGACGGTATGTTCAGCAGCACACATGAGGGCAGTGCATCTGTATACAGCGCGACACAGACGGGGTTTATCTCAGGCGGCAGATATTCAGATCAGCCTGCTGGAAACTATATCTATACCGGACTGTCGGCTGTGAAAACGGACGATAATACGGGCGACTATATCATCAACCGTCTCCAGAATGTGTACCTGGATGGGGTGAACGGCAGCGACTCGAACAGCGGCAATGACAGTTCCCATGCGGTCGAAACTCTGGAGCACGCCATGAATCTTGTAGCCGACGATGGCGTCATCTATATCTGCGGCACAGTGACCGTGGATGATGAGCTACTCGTGGATGGCGTGACCATCGAGCGTGCGGACGGCTTTACCGGACAGCTTATCTCTGTGTATGGCGCCGATGCCAGGCTGAGCCTTTTAAATACTACGATCGATGGCAAGAAAGCGGCCGGGACGGAACGCACAGGCTACCTTGTCTTCGTGACAAACGGCGGCACGCTGAACATCGGGGACGGAACTACGCTCACCGACAACAACACGACAGCCGTATATGTAAACAACAACAGTTTCATGAACATGACCGGCGGAGCGATCCAGAACAACACTATCACAAATCCGACACCCGACGGTTTCTATTATGGAGGCGCAGGCATCTCCAACGGCGGTACGACCGTTATCTCCGGCGGAGAGATCTCAGGCAACTCTGTGACGGATTATGGCGGCGGCGGAATCAGCAACGAGAGAGGAACGGTTACGCTCAGGGGAGATGTGGTCATCAGAGACAACACCGCGACCTGGGGCGGCGGCGTTGCTACAACAGGTGCAAAGACAGTACTCAGTGAAAACGCGTCGATCACAGAGAATCAATCCCAGCGTAACGGCGCCGGCGTTTATTTGGAGGGATTCAGCAATTTCGACAATGTGCCGGGAGTCTTCGAGATGACAGGCGGTTCCATCACCGGAAACCAGGTGACAGACGCCGGATGGGGCGCCGGAATCTACGGTTACGATATTGATGGTAATACGATAATTCGCATTTCCGGAGGTGCGATCGAGGATAATCAGTCCGATTATGATGGCAAAGCCATTGCCATAAGCGGAGAGGGCAGTTATTACGCCAGACTGGAGCTGAGCGGCGCCCCTGTTATTTCGGGCGATGTCTACTATCAGGGAGAAGATGCGGATGGCTATGTCATCCATGTGACAGATGAGTTTGATCCGACAGAGCCGATCACGCTTAACAGGGAGATCGAGACAGTCGGAATCACCGCTGTAGAGTATGCGGCCAGGCTGACGCCGGATACAGCGCATTTTACAGGCTCCAGAGCGGGCGATATCCTGGAAGTCAATTCCGCGGCCAACTCTCTCGACTGGGCATTCGCGGCGCCGCAAGTCCGGGTGGAGGCGAGCGGGACGACCCTCCACGGCGGGGGAAACGCGACTCTGACGGCAATAGCGTCTCATGCCGCAGGGGGCGTTACCTATACCTATCAGTGGTACAAGGACGGAACGGTTATCACCGGACAGACGGGCGATACGCTGAATGTATCTGAGAGCGGAAACTATACGGTGAAAGTAACAGCTCACAAGGGAGCGGATATTGCATCCGCAGAGACAGAAAGCGTGGCTGTTGTAGTTACTGCTGAGGGTCATGTTTACGTTCCGACCGTAACTAAGCCTACGTGTACGGAGCGGGGATATACCACATACACCTGCAACTGTGGAGAATCCTACGTAACAGACTACACGGAAGCCACCGGACATTCCTTCTCTGACAAGTGGTTTTCTGACGGCAAGAACCACTGGCATGAATGTACCGTCTGCGGAGCGAAGAAGGACGTCTCTGCCCACACCTTTGAGTGGGTGAAGGTGAAGAATTCCTCCGATGCGGATGCGAGCCATGAGATCTGCAATGTCTGCGGATACGATAAGACGGCGGCAGAACTGTCGGCAAAGACGGGAGACAACCCATATCTATTCCTTTGGATTTTGCTGTTTGGCGCGGCAGGGATCGCGCTGACAGGAGCGATCGCATACCGCCGGAAGAGACGGTGAACAAGATAAAATAAGGGGGCTGTCGGGAAATAGACAGTCCTAAACAGTGGGCAGGTGTGATCTCATGCGAGATCACACCTGCCCACTGTTCCTGGATATGGATATTATTGGAACTGGGCCAGACGTTTTTGAAGCCTTGGCCCAGTCAGGGTCGCAAGGAGGATCTTCATCGCATCTCCGGCTAGATAAGGCAGGACGCCGATAGAAAGCGCTTCCGGGAGGGAAAGATCCATTTGCGCGGCAAGCCAGAGAGTTCCGAATCCATAAGTAGCAGTCATGCCAAGGATGATACCAAGAGCTGCAAAAAGCGAAGAGGAAGGAAAACGATCAATGAAAAAGCCGGCGATCAGGACAAGGAAGATAAAGCCGATCAGGTACCCGCCCGTAGGTCCGGCCAGCTTCCCTAAACCGCCTGAGAAGCCGGAAAAGACAGGCAGCCCTGCGATTCCAAGCGCCAGGTAGACGAACAGGCTGGTAAGGGCTTCGTGATATCCAAGGATATAAATGTTAAGCAATATGACAAGATTGGTCAAGGTAATCGGAACAGGGCTGACAGGAATCGGTATGGAAAGCGGTCCCAAGATGCAGGTCGCGGCGGCGGCAAGTCCGATCAGAGAAAGTTTTTTGGCAGAAAAAACGGCAGTTTTACGCATGGACAGTTTCCCCTTTTTAGTAAAAATAATCTATTGGTAGTATATTTTATAAGTCGCAAAATGTCAACATAAAATATAATCGGGTTTACAATCTGAAATTTTGAAATAAATATATTGTGTGAAATTAGAATAAAAATCAAATATTTCAGAAAATAATTAAAATAATAAAATAAAATGAATTAATAAAAATAAAATTTTAAAATAGTGTTGACAAATAAAAAACGCAGTGATATTATAATATCAATCCAAAGGAAATCCCAAAAGAAAACCTGACGAGAAAGGGTTTTTAAAACGAAGAAGAAAAGATTCGTTAGAAAAGGATTTCAAAGATATTTCATATGTCGGTGAGATATCAAGAATTTGGAAAATGATCAGGAAAAGGAGGCTTAATCCATTGGACAATGTAATTGATTCAACAACTCAATATGTTAGTGGTATGGCAGAGCAAAGGTCCCATAGAATAGGCCTTGATAATAATAGAAGGTAAGTAACCGGTAAGAATCTGGATGAAACGAGAAGTCGGAGAAGAAAAAGAAGCCGGGTAAGAAAGATTAAGATCTGCGGACATATTGAAAAGATACCACATAAGATTCAAAGAAATTTAGAAAATGTGTAAAGAAACATGGACTAAACGATCAGGATTTATATGGAGCTATATAAAACAAAGGTTATAGAAGGAATAACTTAATACGATTACAGACAAATAATAAGGGCACTGGCTGTAATAGAAACGGTTATAGATATAAATAGCCAGGATGAATGTTTTATATAGAGGATGAGGGATATAAATAATGAGATTGAGGATTTTAAAAATCCGAAACTTTGAGTTGAAGTTGTCTGTAAAAGGGCAAAGGGACCGATAATCAAAATTCCTCCGATTGATATAAAATATGATAAAATTAAATAGAAAATAGCCATTATCTTCTTAGAGAACATAGTGGCTATTTTTTGCAACTTTTTATAATAAAAACTCACTAAATTTCTGATTATCTTTTCATAAGCTGGTAAATGTCGGTATAGCCTGTATTTTAGGGCTTTATCGGCATTTTCCTTTTGGAAGATACTCTGCATAAGCTGGCATTTACCAGCATGAAAATGCAACCAAAAGTAGTAAATGAGTAGTACAATCACCGATTTAAGAAGCAAGAGCCAGTCTTTCAATTTCTGCTTTTGCTGAATTGAAAGTACCGTGTGCGTAGTACCCTAATGTCATGGTGATGTTTGAATGTCCCATGATGTATTGCAGGGTGTTCGGGTTCATTCCTTTGTTTGCCATGTTCGTGCAGTAGGTATGTCTGAATGAGTGCGGTGTGATGTTTGGTAGCTGGTCTTTATGTGTCTTGTTGTATTTCTTCACAAGCCCACGCAACATACTTTCGTAGTTGCCAGCCACTTTAGGGAAGCCCTTTTGGTTTAGGAACAGGAAATTGCTGTAACCATTGATAACGATAGGCTCTGCCTTTCCTCTGTTCTGTAACACTCGCTTAAAGGCTTGATAGGCTCTTTCTGTCATTGGAAGCTGGCGTTCTCCTTTTTTGGTCTTAG
Organism: Lachnospiraceae bacterium KGMB03038; assembly: GCA_007361935.1. Lineage (NCBI taxonomy): Bacteria > Bacillati > Bacillota > Clostridia > Lachnospirales > Lachnospiraceae > Lachnospiraceae bacterium KGMB03038. The sequence continues at coordinate 84,522 of CP041667.1, forward strand.
GTGTTTCAATGTAGTAGCCGATTTCAGTATCTTTCAATAGCTGGTGGTCTACATTGATGATACGGTTTGCCATATCTATATGGACTGTCAGACCGCAAAATTCAGAGATACGAAGCCCCGTTTCCAGAAGAATAACCACTTCATCATAATACTTGCTGTACGTCTTGTCCTGTTCCATAAAGGCAAGCATTTTTTCTTCCTGCTCTGGCGTGAGAATAACTTTAGGCTCTGAATTATCTTCCAGAACATCACTCAATTTGAAGCTGAAAGGATTTTTTCTGATACAGTCGTCCTCAATCGCCATATAGAATGACGCTTTCAGTGAACGCTTGTAATTGCTAATCGTCTTGTAGGAAAAGCCATTCTCATACATTCGCATAGCCCATTCCTTACCGTCCGATAGCTTCACCGTATCAATGCTCCTTGCACCCAGAGGGTCGTTTTCCAGAATTTTCATAAGATACTGGCGACCTTTTTCTGTGTTGCGTTTCACATTCTTTCTCTGGCTGTTCTTCTTTGCGTAGAGCTGGCAGACTGTCATTTTCCCGCCTATGGTATTGATACCGTCGGCAAGGTCTTTCTTAATCTGCTTTTCTTTTTCTCTCAACGACAAATCTTCATGTTTCCCAGCGGGTGTCTTGTCTGTCGGAACAAGTTTCCAAGCATACTTAAACTGTGGTTTCCCGTATATATCGGTATATTTGTAAACGTATCTTCCGTCTTTTCTCTGGCTCTCTCCAAGTCGTAAATTGCGTCCCTTGCTGTCTTTTCTCTTTACATTAGACATAGTGCGAAGCTCCTTTCCGTCAAGGAATGAGCCGTTGATACGCTATACTTTATTATACCATACCTACGGCTCGCTGACATTAGATTTCGTCCAATGTATCAATGATTTTTTCAAACTGTTTTCGCTTAATCTGTACACGGTTTCCGTTGACAATCACCCAGCCAGCGTCGAGATTTTCCTCTGCCAGCTTACGCAATTTCTTTTCCCCGATACGGAAGTATTTTGACGCTTCCTCAATCGTCAGCGTGTACTTCTCCCAGATAGGCACATCAGTATTGTTCATAAGTATGCACCCCCTTTACTGTGTGTCTTATGGAAGCAGACAGACGGCTTTGGAAAGCTCCACTGGCATTTCAGCCATTCCCATTCCTGTGGGCAGAACCGCACCATGCGGGTGTATCATTATCCTGTGAATACAGGTCGTGGCAAAACGACTTTTCCAACGGTCGCTCTCGGATCACTGCATGGGTCGCTCGCTTCCCCTTATGGAAAAGGTCGTGGCGTACAGTCCCCGTGGCTCGCTGTATCACAAACGTATCTGTCTGCTTTATTCACTTGTCAAAGAACAGTGGCGAAAGCCATAGGCTCTCATGTGTAAAAGCAGAGGGCAGGACAGGAAAGAGGGGATTTCAACAAATCATGCCCTGCCATAATTGCTTTATTCTTCTGTTGGAACAGTACCGATATCGAAGTCTAAAATCATTTTGATAATAGCTTCTCTGATACGCCCTTTAAGCTCCATATCTACTACGATATAAACATTACCGTATTCATCATATAGAGGACGCAAACAGCATTTTGATATGTACGGGTCATAAAATGCCAGTATTCTTTCAATAGACTGTTCATTTCCGTCCACAGCAGATGAAATAAGTCGATAGGGTGGAAGTTTGTACCCTTTTTTCATGTTTTATTCACGCTCCTTTGTCAGTGTTTTCTTCAAATTTTGTAAAGCTCTGTAACGGTTTTTAAAAACTCCTGCTCTGGAAATTTTCTGTGCTTTTGCAATTTCTGTATCGCTCATTTCCAGAAAGTAGTACATCAGAAGATTTTCACGGTTGCGTTCCGATAATTGCTTTAACGCTTCTGAAAGTTCTTCATCAAGCACTCGGATTTCAACGCCGCATACTTCAAACACGGTATAGTCACTCATGTACTCGTCCCATACAGCCAGCTTTTCAACAACGATTTCTGGAAGTTCACAGAAAGGAATTTCTTTATCTTTACGACGTTTTAATTCCTTTTTATAATTCCAGATAACGCCCTTAACAGTACGTTTGAGCTTACAGTCAAACTGACACTGGATTGTCTTTTGGAAGTCAGACGGTTTCATCATCTCACCCCCTCTCTGTCCAGACGTAAAAGGTATCTATCCCTCTTTCCGCCCCACATCGGTACAGGAGTGGGTGATTTGCTAACCTGTATAAGAAAGAAATTCAAAAAAATATTGAACTTCTCATAAATAACAAAAACAGTCAATCAGCACATGAATGTACCAACAGACTGTTTTTGCTATGTTTGCGATATGAATTTTTAACTCATGTTTAGGGTGTGCTGACTGGATAACCATTGTAAGGCGGTTATTCAGTTGTGAATACTGGCGTGTTCGCTGATACGCAATCATAGCACACCCCCCTTATCCAGAGCTGTGCCGTGAGTGCAGAAGAAAAGGACAGCTCTGGTTATCCAAAACCGTCCTAATCAGATTGAAAGACATGGAAAAAGATATTACCTTAGAACGGTTTTTTTTATTTACCGTCAAGGTAATATTGATACGAATTACTAACGCATAATATATGCGCTTTTAACACATTCTAATCATGTGCCATGAAGTATAAACTCATGACAGGTGATTTGAAATGAGGAAAAAGAAAGACACGCACAGCTTTGATTTCCGTCCGTTAGGACTGGCAATCAGAGAAGCGAGAGAAAAAGCTGGGCTTTCCCGTAATGATTTAGGCGATAAGGTCTTTTACGGAGAACGTCATATCGCAGATATTGAGAATATAGGGAAACACCCCAGCTTCCAGTTATTTCATGATTTAGTGACAATGTTCCATATCTCTGTTGATGAATACTTCTATCCGCAGGAGAAAGCGGAAAAATCTACAATCCGCAGGCAGATAGACGTATCGCTTGATGAACTGACAGATGAAGAACTCAAAATCATTCAAGGAACAATCGACGGTATCATGAAATACAAGGGGACGGGAAGCAAATAGGCTTCTCGTTTTCTTTTTCCTCGCATAAGCTATCCTGCTGATCTGCTTTGCAGGAAGCAGGATAAGCACCTAAATCTTAGTTTTCTTTGTAATTGTGTAAATGTATTCTTCTGGTGTAGGTATCTTATTACCAAAATACTTTTTAAATCGTTTCTGTACCACTGGGTCTTGACTATTCATAGAGTTGTCAATATTCTCCTGTATTTCAGCCCTAAACTCTGGTAGCGACAATCCTCTGGCTTTTGCCCCAGCTTTTAAAATAGTTCTCATATCTCGTTTTTTAAGACCAATCATTTTGTCACCTCATTACCGATTAGATTAGAAAAGAATTTATAATCGCTATAACAGATTTATCAAATACGCTAACTTTATGCCTTGTTACTAAATTGATAGTATCGTTAATTGAAGTCAAGTTACCATTTTCCAAAAAAGCTAGGCAATTACATTCTAATGCAATGATAACTTTGTCTAATGTCCAGCAAGAGGATAAAGCTATCCTATGAAAGATTGCACATTCTTGTAGTTCACTTAAAATAATATCTTTATCAGCGTCCATATCTAAAATTGCAATATTCTCTAAAGAGCCGTTATTTATCGGGAGTAAATAATTCTGTATCTGTTGAAAAATCGCTAACCCTTGATAATCTGTAATATATTCAACGTTTAAATTTGTAAGAGAGAATACCTTAATCATTATTAGCCTTTCATTCTGCGTTTAAAGATAATAACAGACGGAATGATAAGTACCAGAGCGTATCCTAAAACCCATACAAGCTGTAATGGTATATCTGAAAAATTACCGTTTATTGCATAATTTACCGCATTTACTGCATGACTGAATGGTAGTAAATCGCAGACCGTTTTGAATGTACCACCAATCATATCCAATGATAAGACAGCACCACTTAAAAACACTGTTGCATTCACTAAGATTGTTCCAAATCCATTGACCGCATTATTTGTTGAAAGTACACTACCAATAAATAAGCCAAAACTGATAAATAATATCGCCACTGGAATTAAGGTCAAAATAGCTATAAAAATATTTATATTTAATTCTAATCCGAAGAACAGAGCTACACCAAAACAGCAAACAGCCTGTAAAATTGCAAGCGGAATTATAGGTATAGAATATCCTAAGATGTAATCAATTCCCTTCATAGGTGACGCAAATAATCGGGTTAGGAAAGAACTATTCCTATCGGTGGACATCAACGTACCTACAAAGGTACTTAGAAACGCCATTCCTAAAATCGTCATACTCGGTGCAAAATTTTGGACTTCAAATACATCAGCCATTCCACCGATACTTTCTTTCATCAAAGCTAACGCAATAATCAGCAAAACAGGAAATCCGAGACACATGAGAATACTCATGGGATCTCGCACAATTTCTTTAAAATTACGTCCTGTAAAAATAGTAAATCTCATAATTCAGTACCCCTTTCTGTATACATCAAAAATGCTTCTTCAAAATTTCTAGCACCAGATACCTTGATAATTTCATCAGCCGTACCAAGAACCTGCACAACACCCTTATCCATAATACAGATACGGTCAGCTAATTCCTCTGCTTCTTCAAGATAATGTGTTGTTAAAATCAAAGTTAATTTTCCTTTCAATTTTTCCATTGTTCCCCATAATTCTCGTCTTGCTCTTACGTCAAGCCCGATTGTCGGTTCATCAAGGAAAAGAATTTTAGGATTACTTATCAAAGCCATTGCGATACTTAATTTTCTCTGCCAGCCACCCGATAACTGTTTTGCTCTGTCATTTTTTCGGTCAGTTAGTTCAAAAGTTTCCATGATTTTGTCGGCTTTTTCCCTTGCTTCCTGTTTAGAACTACCATGTAAGCGGGCAATCATCATCAGATTTTCTTTAACTGTCAGCTTTGGTGCAACGGCTGTTTCCTGTGGAGAAAGGTTGATAATATCTTTTACTTTATCTGCCTGTTTTCTCAAACTGTTTCCTAACATAAGGGCATCACCACTTGTTGGCTCTGTCAGACAGCTCAACATTTTAATAGTTGTTGTTTTTCCTGCACCATTTGAACCAAGCATTGCGAAAAATTCTCCTTGTTTGATATTAAGCGAAAGAGAATTAACTGCTGTTAAATTTCCATATCGCTTTGTTAAATCTCTAATTTCTATTGCATTCATTCTTTGTCCTCCTTTTGAAATGCCATTTGAAACGCTTCGTTACAACCGTCCATTTTCTGTAAGGCAATTCCTTTGTCTTTATCAGCAAGTAACACTAATAGCTCGCCGATATGAATACCAAAGAAATCCCTTACCTCTTTTGGAATAAGAATTTGTCCTTTTGTTCCCACTTTTAAGGTGCCTAAATATCGTCCATTGTGGGAATAGTGTTCTGTAACATCTCTATTCACTATATCTCCTCCTTTTGGTATAACAAGTATTACTTGTTATACCAATATTAACACCAGCAGAGTAAAACGTCAATAGAAAAGTATTACTTTTCCTACTTTTTGCTAAAAGTTATAAAAAAGACGGTGCCATAAAAGCACCGTCTTAATAATTTAATTTATTCTGACTTCGTAGGTGATTGCCCAGAGTTAAACACTTGTTCAAAAAAATCTTTGTAAACCTCATATTTTTGAACAGCGATACCTTGTTTTGCGTCTGCTAATAAGACCAAAGTATCACCTGTACTGATATTTAGCATTTCTCTTGCTTCTTTGGGTATAACAATCTGTCCCTTTGGACCTACTTTCACAGAGCCGACAAATTTATCATTCTTTGTTTTTTTGTTTTCATCAGACATGAACTCGCTCCTCTCTAAAATCGTATAACATTTCCTACTTATTATACAACTCGAACAATAAAAAAACAAGTACTGGTTTTACTCTATTATCTTCCAGTTACTATCCTTATGAAGCGTCAACTCATACTGTGATACCTGTGTTGCCTTTGTCTGGTTATCAATGAACTTCACAGATACCTTGACATTCACATTATCTCCGTCCTTTGTAAATACTGGGTTTACTAGCTCGGAAAAGAGATAGTCCCCGTTTATCGGTTCAAGAGCGTTTCCCTCTACATAGTAGGCAAGCTCCTTATCCGTTGCGGTCGGGTACAGCTTAAAGAATGTTTCCAGAAACGCCGTAGCGTCATTTACCGTATCAGCGTCCACGCTGTTGTCTGCTTCCTGTGCCTTTGGTTCATAGCTGGATTTTTCCATAGCGGGGGCAAGGGTAGGGTTCTGTATGATAACCATATCCCCGTCGGCGTCCACATGAACGGTCACGGTATAGGTTTCTGATACGTTCCTTGTCTGGTCGCCCTCTTTTATCTGCTGATCTACTTCGTAGGTAACAGAAAAAGCGTTCTCCCCAAACTGTTCCACGTCCCAGATAAGTACATCCGTGACCGTGGAGCTGGTCGGTATATCCGTCCTTACCGTATCAACATTCAAATCCTGCAATTCCTGTGTCAGATAGGCACTGATAGCCTGTGTCCTTGCTTCGATTGCTTCCTTGCTGTTGCACCATGTGTAGTAGGATTTACAGAAATTCTTCACGAAATTTTCTATCCCGTTGGTGTCATTCAAGCGGAGCTGTATGGTTTCTATCTCATGCGTGGTGTGCTGGTCGATAGCGGTAAAGTTCTTATACACACCAAAGCTCACGCTTGCGATAAGCACCACCCAGAGGGCAATGACGGATTTCTTATGCGTCCCCACTTTCATAGTGCGGACTTTCTTTTCCTTTATCGGTTTTTCTTTCTTCTTGAACATGATATTTCCATTCCTTTCTTTCTATTGCTTAATTCTGCCAGCCCCGATAAGGTGCTGTTGCCAGTAGGAGCTTGTAAGGTCGGTGTAGCCTATCGGGTCGCCAGCGTGGTACATCTGATTGTTTCCTACATAGATACCGACGTGCGTTACATACGTTCCCGCATTGTAGGTACTGTGGAAGAACACCAAATCCCCAGCCTGTGCCTGTGAAAGCGGGATATGCTGGGTAGCGTCATACTGTGCCTGTGCCGTTCTCGGCAGACTGATACCAGCCTTTCCATAGCACCATTGAACCAGTCCCGAACAGTCAAAAGAAGTGTTAGGATTGCTCCCGCCGTACACATAGTCCCAGCCTTGATATTTCAGTGCTTCGTCCATGATTTTTTGAACGGTCGCATTATCGAATTTTGTAATCGTTAAATATTGGTTGACTATCTCTACATAGAACATATTCCCGTAGGCATATCGCCAGCCACCGTTGCGGGCGACAGCAATAGGGTTCGTGTAGGTGACTTTCTTCCCGCCAGACTTGTCACGGGCGAAATTCTCTGCCAGCGTGAAGCTGTGCTTTTTCCCATTGGAAGCCACATAGCCGATATAGCCACCGCCATAGTTATAGGACTGTATCACCACGTTTATATCCTCTATGCCTTGATTTTCTGCTGAAGAAAGCAGGGACGCAAAATATTTGCACCCCTGCTTGATTGAACTTTCCGTATCAAGGGAATTAGGCGGTAAGCCCATGCTCTCGGAACTCTGCATAACGTCCTCGGCTGTCCCGCCACTTTCCACCTGTATGATTGCCAGCAGATAGGGGACGTACTCGGATATGCCGTACTCTTTAGCGTATTTCTCTACCATAGGCTGATGTTTCAAGACCTCTGCGGACAGGTTCATGCCCGTTACCCATGAGGAAGAACCACCGCCCCCGTCGTCGTCCTCGGCACTGATAAGCACACCAAAGAAAAGCACTATCGCAAGAAGAAAGGGAAACAGACTGCCGATAAGGGCGATATGTCTTAGCTTCATTTCTTATGTCCTTTCTTTCCTGTCATGTTTAGGGTCGCTTTCTTGATGGTTCGCTCTTTTCTGGTGGTCTGCTGGTTCAGCTCTACACCATTGAGCCTTGTTCCGTGTTTCTGCAATACAGGTTCAGCAGATTTTGAAGCAAGCGGACGCTCCTTGACAGGTTGTGCTTTCGTCGGCTCGGTATGTACCTTGTCCGTAGTGACAGGACGCTTGATTTCCTGTGCTTTTCCTGTATCTGTCTTTGACGCAGGAGAAGCAGTCACAGGTCTGTCATGGGGACGGGTAGCTCCTGTTGTCGCTGATCCGTCCGTCGCTTTGCCAGACTGCTTTGCTTCCTGTGCCTTTTGAAGTTCTATACGCTTGTCAGCGATATTCTGTCTGTGTTGCTCACGCTTATCGGCACGCTGGCTCTGTCTAGTTTCCTGTCCCTGCACAATGCCACGCTTGAAGTCGGACACATTTTCCTTTGCCTTTTCCTTAGCGGAGTGCAGGGCATAGGCGGTCTGTGTCGGCATATCCTTGATATTCTCCTTGACAGCCGTTGCCTTGTCCTTGACCTTGTTTTTTGTATCAAGCACCGCACCTATGGCTGAACCCGCTCGGCTTCCAAAAGAAGTATTTTCTCGGCGTTCTTTTCTGCCCGTACCAGCTCTAGTAGATTTCCCAGAACCGTCATTCATGGTTGTTCCTGCTACTGTGCCAGCCACCGCACCAGCAACGCTTCCAGCACCGACAGCCCTTGCGATACGGTGTTCCATACGCCTAGCCCTGTGTCGCATGAACATGTACGGGCGACGGAATATCCTGCGTCCCATGCTCTGGCTGTCCCCAGCGTTTAAGCTGAACATACTCATAAGGTCGCCCAGCTTCATGTAGATACCTGCAAAGCACACTATCTGTAAGAACGCAATCATAAAGAACGGGTAATCCGTGGAGATATTGTAGAACATACTGGAAATACTGAAAGCCACCGTGACAATGAGCGTTATCCCAGCCCTTGTCATAATCGTATTGAACACTCGGACGATTGCCTGTTTTGCCATGTTCTCATAGCTGGGTATCATGGAGAGCAGGAAGCTAATCGGCAGGAACATAGCGAAGATGATAAATAGTATCTGGGAAAATATCATCATGCCCGTAAGCAGGAATACGAATATCGTTATCCCCAGATTGAAGATAAGCAGGAAGAACACCATTCCCAGACGGTTGATGACCTGTGGTATCGTCAGATTGTCGTTGTCGTTATCCTCGATTTCCGTTTTCACCACGTCCTCACGGGTCGCCCCGTCGTCGGCAGAGGGACTAGCCGATACCAGAGCTTCCACACGGTCAGCCCCGATTTCCTCTATATCGCTGTTTCCGAACTGCAAAAGTAGCCACGGCTGTTGCACCTGTATGGAGAACAGGCTGTCCCTTATCAAGTCCACGCTGTCTTTTCCCGCACTGTCGCTGTCGGGAAGCATTATCTTTGTCCCCAAATTCAGCGAAGCCGTGGAAATGTCCGAAGAAAAGTCATTGATTTTTTTGATGTAGTCGGGAGCGTAGGCGATAAAGGAAGCGGACAGCACGAACACCACAACGAAGTTGATAACGGCGTGTAATGCCTTGCTGGTTTCTCGCTTTATCAGTCCCGTGTAGGCTACATAGATACCCACGATAAGGATAATGAGAAGCAGGAAGCCCACATAGAAGCCCGTACTTCCAAAGCCGTTTTCCGTCACGCCCGCTAGGGTCTGTATGCTCTTTCCGATACTGTCTGCCATGTCGTTGATGAAGTCCAGCTTATATGCCTGCTGGACGACGTACCCTGTGGCGTTACTTAGATACAGGCTGATAGTCCAGATAAAGTTGGTGATACAGTAAAGCCCGTATTGTACGGACTTCCCGATACCGTCCAGCCAGTTCCACGGAAGCCAGCCCCAGCTATTGTCCACATAGAAGTCAAGCTGGTAGTTTTCCAGCGGGTACTGTGAATACAGGTTGTCCGCATTGACCGTATCATCAACCAGCCCCGTGGCATGAGCCACCGTCCCGAACAGGGAGAGGAACACAACAGAGGTAAAAATGACTATCAGAGCAATCTTGAAAAAGCGAAAGAGCTTCTTTTTTGTCAGAAGCCCCTTTATCCTATCTATCATCACTCCACCTCGCTTTTCACGGGCGGTCTGGTATCAAAGGCGTGCAACAATTCTTCAAAGACAGGGTGTATCTGCACCACGCCCACACGCCCGTACAAATCTTGAAGCAGGCATTGTCCGTTCTCCAAGTCACGAAGTCGTTTCTGGTTGTTCTCGTCGTCCTTGTCGATACCGAAAAATTCAAGGGTCTGCTTTATCTCGTTGATGTCGGTACTTCTAAAGGCAAACTTCAAACCGATATTGTTTTTCAAGCTCTCCTTTGACACGTCGCCAGAGGATTGTGTGACGAAGTACACGCCCGCCTGCATAGCACGTCCAGCTCTTACCAGCTTGTTTGAGAGGGTTTCGCCCTGTGCCACGTTGAGGAACGCCCACGCTTCATCTAAATCCACGATTTTAAAAATGCTTCTGTCACTGTGGATAAAATCAAGGGCAAAGGTGGAAATGACAATCAGCATAGCCACGGACAGCAGTTCAATGGTGGTGTATTCCTCAAAGGTCGTGTCCTTATCGGGGAGTACCAAGTCTGCCACCTGTATGATGTTGAGCTGGTTGTCCAAGCTGATAGCGTTCTTAACCGTTCCGTCGGAGAACAGCAGATGTGCAAAGTCATAGTCCGTAAAACTGTCGATATGGTCGGCAATATTGCGGGCAATCGCCGTTTCCTCTCTGCGTAGCTCGTCTATCACATGGAGAAGTCCTCGCTGATCGCTCTGGGTCACGGCTCGCACCGCTTTTCTAAGGACAGGGAATTTCTCGCCGTCCCTAGAGGAAATCCCCGTAAGGAATGTGAGAATGTCTATCGCCAGACTTTCAGCATCCTTTACATTCTTCATAATCACGAACGGGTCAAGAAGCCCAGCGTTTTCCTTATCGCTGGTAAGGTTTACGATATTGATTTCATGGGCTATCTCTAGGAGCGTTTCTTTCCAGTTGCCACGCTCGCTCTTAGGGTCGAGAATGACCGCCTGTCCGCCAAAGAGGACGGAATAATAGACAATCAGATTGTTGCAGAATGATTTTCCACCGCCAAGACTTCCCACAAAGGCAGAAGCCAGAGCATTGGTGACTGTCCCCTTGATACCCTGTGAAGCAAGGGACGGCTGTAAATAGACGTTTCTTCCCGTGTCCACGGAATAGCCGATATAGATACCTGTATTCTCGCCAAGCTGTTGTGTCGCCCCAAAGCCAAGCCCAGCCAAGAAGTCCGATTTCACATACTGCACATAGTCATTGATATAACGCTTGCTGGCGGGGAGAAATTCAGAGTGAAGCCCCAGCATATCCCCAGCAGGTCGGACTAACTTTACATTGAGGTCGTCGTAGAAGTCCTTGACCTCATCACAGCGTCGTTTCAGCTCGTCGAGGTCGGGAGCAGACACACGGATAACGTAAGAAAGTTTATACATACTTTCCTTGCTCTGGTCGAGGTCGGTTTCCAATTCGTCCACGCTGTCTAATGCGTCCACCACATTTGAGCTTGTTTCACTCCCAGACTGATAGGCGTGGTTGTCCAAATCTTTCAGCTCTTTCTTCTTGTTGCGGACAGTCGATAAGGCTTTTCTGTTCCCGACGATTTCCACATTCATGCTCGTATCAACAGGGAAAGTGAACTGCTGTTGCTGGAAATAGAAGATTTCCGACGACGGAAAATCCAGCTCGCCCACAATCGCATTGACGGTAAAGTAGGACACGAAGCTCTCGCTGTCCTCATGTTCCAGCCTTATGTATCGCTGGCTTTCCTCTATCAGACAGCGGGTCGGACGGATAAGGTCATACTGCTTAATGAGCGTTGCCTTTTTCAGCTTCTTCTTTGGAAGCGAATACTCGTAGTCCTCATACGCCACGCCGTCCCTGCCGTAGATATGCTCGATAAGATAGCCGAAGTCGTTCTTGTCCAAGCGTCGGAACTTGAAACGGCGGGAGATTTTATTTTCCAGCAGTTTTTCCATTTTCATGTAGCGGTTGATTTCATCATCTGGCATGGAGATAAAGTCGTTCATCAGCGTATGGTTGACCTCATTCAAGAACTCTTTGAACGTCATAAACGCCGATTTTTTCATGCTTTCAAGGCTGACCTTTTCCTCTGTCACAATGAGCTTGAAGCCGATAAAAAAGCGGTAGTCCACTTGATTGTCCCCAATCATGGAAACAAGGGCTTCTGTCTGTTCGTCTATCTTCTGTATCGCCACATCACGAAGTCGCCCCGTTACCAGCTTCTTTGACTGTTCCTGTATGCTTCTTACGGAGCTTTCCGTTGCTATCTGCAAGGCGTGTATCTTTCCCTCACGGGACTGTGCGATAAGCTGACGGAAGCTGTCATGGACGATAAATTTCTGTTCCGCAGAGAGGAAACTGTAATTATACGGTATCAGCTCATAGTAGGCGAACACCTCATTGTCCTTGTTCCAGACAAGGTTGTTGTCGATATACTTAATCGGGAACATACATCACACTCCTAACCGCCGTGACAGTTTCGCTGAACACTCCCTTTTCCAGCTTCACGGCTTTTCCTGCATAGGTCACTTTTGGTCGCAGGGCAAACGTAATCTGCGATTTCAAGAAGCTGTAAGGCTTCTTGCCGTCAAAGGTCTTTTGGCTCATGAACCATGTGAGGGCAACGGGAATACCGAAGTATTTTAGAAACGCTCCCTCGATAAGCGATAACGGCGGTAAGTCCCCTAAGAGAATGACGGCAAATTCCGTAATGACAAACCACGTTATCTGGGTAAAGGTAACGGGAAACGGAAGAGTAAAGTCATTGATTGCGTATAAGACTTTCTCCACGTTCCAGATACCCGTGTAGCTCTTAATCTTCTTCAATTCGTTTCAGCTCCTTTCGTTGTAATGGAAAAGGACAGCCATTTTTCAGACTGTCCTTGATAGAAAAAGCTGACAGTAGCGACTTAATCTGTCGCTGATCTGCCAGCTCTAATATGGTATCTCGCATATTCCTCGGCTTGTTTCAATGAATGTCCCCTCTATGGATAAGTCCCTGCCGTATGCTTCATAGTCGATATAGTTCTGCAACGGTAGCGGTATCTCGCCCAGCACTTGTAACTCGTCAATGAAGTAATAGGCAATGTCGGTCATGTCCTCACAGTCTGGATAGAAATAAATGTCGTCCTTGTGTTCGTAGACTTCTTCCAGACTTCCATAGTGGGAAACAAACTCGTCCAGAGCGTCCGTGATATAGTCGGGAAGCTCACAAATCATGTCGTACATCTCGTTGAGTTCTTCAATGGAGATATACTCCCCGATTTCAATAGGGAAGTTGTCGGTATCGTGGACAGCGTATTCCTCATAATAGCTGTTCAGCCCGATACGCTCCGCAACATCTTCCTCGTCGATAGGGAAAGAGAACCAGTCCCCGACAAGTTCACCCTCGTTGTACTTGCCAAGATTAGCGATATACACCCTCATGTCGTCCACCACAGGCACACACCTCTTTTCTATGGAAGCTCATAGATACCGTGGTCGGTTTCCACAAAGCGTCCGTTGTCGTCAAGGTACTGCCCGTAGGCTTCATAATCGAAATAACGGATAACATTCTCACTTAGGGAAGTAAAGTCTGGGTCATTGTTCAGAATGTGGCGGGCAACGTCCGTCATGTTCTTACACCATGAATAGTGGATAATATCGTTTCTGTATCGGTGCAGTTCGTCAAGGTCGGTGAAATAGCACATCAGCTCCCCGTAGTCCTCTTTCAAGTCAGAGGGTAGGCTTTCATAGGTATGGTACAGGTCGTCGAGTTTTTCAATGGTGGTATCTTCCTGCACTTCATCAGCAAAGGGAAGCTCCTTGCCCGTGATAGAGTAATAGTCCGTATCTACATCAATCCCCAGCAGTTCTTCCACCTGTTCTGTGTCGATAGGCAGGGTGAACCAAAAGGCTCTGATTTCTCCGTCTGTTGGTTCTCTTGCTTCAATCTGCACACGCATTTCTTCCATGTTTCATCACGTCCTTTCTTTGTAACGCTTCCTGTATGACGGTATAAGGCACACCGAATACATAGCGTGAAAAATCTTCTAACTGTTTCTTAGGGTAGTCAGACAGGCAAAGGCGTTTCATCTCAAACCAGACCGCACGCTTGTAGTAGGGCAGGTCGGAGAGATACGGACAGCCGATTTTTGCCTGCATATCGGTAAAAATATCTTTCAATCAATCACTCCAATCTGAAATTTGAGTATAGAAAAAAGCGGTTGATCTCCAAAGGAGTAACCGCTTTGTGTCGGGATATGAAATTGTTAAATTAGGATTTATACCCTCGTTTTTTTCTTACTTTTTGCAATATAGATAATTGTGCTGATTAGAGTTAGTAAGATGAGAATATGTAGTATTGTATGATAAACATCTGGTATGTATTTTCCCTCAATCCTTATCCATTGAAGTGTTCCTGAAAAGTATTCTATTTTTCCTTCTATACTGCCCATAATGCCACTATTAAAAATACTATACCATTCATGACATAAAAATTGAATTATAAACCATAAAGAAGTCCAAACAGCAACAAACCACTTTCCAATTTGAACTTTCACAATAAACAATATGACTGTAACAAGATAAATCAGAAAAAATACTCCATCCTCTTTATATGACTGCGTAACTAAACTCTTGTTCCCGAAGGAAACTCCTATCATATCAAGGAAAAACCACATCAAAAGTAACATCTGAAATATAATACAAGTATTTTTCATCTTATTTGCTTTTTCCAAATTACCACCTTCAAAATTCCAATTTGTTGATTTCTATACTCACATTATATCAGTTGAAATTCAACCATTCAATGAAATTCATAGCGTGACTATCTTTTATCTGAATACCATTCCGTCACCCCCTTTCATTCCCCCTATGCCCGAACTCCCATAGGGGGATAGGTAAGTTTGCTTGACCGCAAACTGCTGATTGTTACGCTCCAATGATACGGTTGAACAGCTCTAACAGCACGTCCTTGACACCGCCTGCATTGAATACCAGCCCGACAGCGATTAAGGCAATCACAAGGAAGCCGATTAACTTAGAAAACTCTCTCTTAAATCCTAAGTAGATACCGATTACCACGATTGCCATTAACACAAGGCTCTGTGCGTTGCTTAAAAACCAGTTGTACAAATTCTGTCCGAAATTCATTCTTTATCAATCCTTTCTTTCTTGATTTCTTCCATTTCCTCATCAGCCATTTTACTGACCTGTGCGATACACATAAGGACGACACCGATACCCATTCCCAGCGATACCAGCACCAAGTCCTTGACAAGTTCTGCCATAATCTCAATTCTCCTTTATTCTGTAATAAGCTCCTCTGTGTTCGCTGTCTGCTGTTTGATTATCTGCAAGTGCTTTTCCGTCAGCTTTGCGTTGTCCTCAATCTCTTTCAGATAGCTTGTGCTGTTGCCAGCGTCTATCTTTTTCAGCATTTTCAGCGTAGGGGCGACCTGTCGGCTTATCCAGCCCAGCGTCCTTTCCAATGTGTAAGGCTCTGGGTCTGTCGTCAGCTTGACAGGCGGTCGGTCTTTTCCGATAAACCACGCCCAGCGGTCATTGAGCTTCCAGTCTGTCTTTCGCTTCTCCGGTTCTCTGTCCACGAAGCGGATATAGTGATTGATGATAGAAAATGCCGTCTGTTCTGCGTCATAATGGGTCAGCAGTTCACGAACGGCATAATAGGCTCTTTCATCTTTCAATCGTATCTCGAAGCGGTTCTTTATCGGTGCTTCCTCAATCGGTATTCCCAGCTTTGCGTACTGTTCGTAGTTTTTCTCATAACAGCAGAAGTACACCTCGCTTTTCAGAGAGCCGATATACAGCGTGTGTCCCATGCCCGCCTTGTCCTGCTCGTTGTGCTTCACCAGCTCGCCAGAAGCATAGGACTTGAAAGAGCGGAACAGGGAAACACATTCCTCACGGTTGCATTTGGCGGTCAGATCTGGAATATCCAGTATGCCCGCCCTGTCGTTAATCGCAAGGTCAAGGCGTTTCATCACACCGCCCTCAATGAGTGCGTCTATGAGGAAGTCATACCAGCTACGCCCCTGTGCCAGCAGATAGCTTTCAAACTGGCGACAGCCTTTTCCTTTCAGTTCCAGAAGCGTGCCTTTTTCCTCGTCCTGCGAGGTGTAGACGAACACATCACCCAGATAGTAATGCTCTGTATATTTGTAGTGTCCGTAGTCCTCATGGAGCATATAGTCAACATTGAGCTTCAATATATCTTTGATAACGTGCTGTATATCCAGCGTGGGGAAACGGATACGCACATAGTCGAACAGCAGGAACATGGGAGCGTCGGGATTGAATTTCTCGACCGCTTCCATGAGCTTGTCCTGCATATCGTCCGTGAGCGTTACCTTTCCCGCTTCGATACGGTTCAAATGTTCACGGCTGATACCAGCCATGATTGCAAGCCTTGTCTGGGACACGCCATAAGATTGACGTTTCTCTTTCAAGGCGGTTATAAAGGTGCTTTCATTCAGCCTGCATACCCCCAATCGTGTATTTTTAGAAATCTGTGATATTTTCCGCCGATTGTCACAGTCAGCCATGAGTGAGCGAAAACCCTTATGCCAAGCGGGATTTCCAGAGTTTTTGACCGTAGTTTCCAGCGGAATTGTGCCCCTCTGTTAGATACCGAGGGGCTTCTTTCGCTGGCGTGGCTGACGCCACACCAGCAAGGCTAGTCCGTTCCGTCGCCTTTCGCTTCGCACGTCGCCGTCCCGTCCTGCCTTGTGAGGACGAGTGAGCCGATAGTCTGTAAAAAATCATGCCCCTTTGGTACAAGGGGAGTGTAAAACTCTGATATGACGCTCGTACCCACGTCACAATAGCCACGCCCTTTGATACGCTTCTGGAAGAACTGCTTCTTTACGTCGCTTCCGAAAAGCATACCGTAGCCCAGCTCACTGATACGTCCCAAGCCCACACGAAAGTTGAAGTTATCTCTGATACCGTCTGAAAAATACTTTGCGTCGGGACGCTGGCAGGCGACAATGAGGAAATAGCCCGCCTGTCTGCCAAGCATGACGATTTTCTTTAGCTGGCTAAGTAGGCTCATGCTTTCCTTTGTCCCCAGCATTTCCAAGAACGCCACATACTCGTCAAAGATAAGGAAGCAGGGCGGTAAGCCCAGATAGGCATAATTCTCGCCCGTCTTATAGTCTGGGTGGTGCTTCATTTCCTCGCTTCGCTGTACCATGCCCTCATAGAACGCATTGACGCACTCTATCATATCTTCTTTGGTATGGTACACGTTATCCATGACCGTACCCAAGTCCGCAAGGTCGGCGTTCTTTGGGTCTAAGATGTAAAGCTGGGCGTTGGTCTGCAAGAGGGCTTCAATGATTGTCAGCAGGAAATAGGTCTTTCCACCGCCAGTCCCACCACAGATAAGAGCGTGAGGGAGTGCGTCGTATTCCCATGTGAGGTTCTTCATCAGACGCAAACCCCCGTTTTCAGCCTTTACTTCGTCAATCGTGATACGGTTCGCTATCATGTCATAGAGCAGGGTGTATTCGATATAGCCGTCATGGAGCGTCTTGTCGGTCAGCTCACAGTAAAGCCCGCTTTCCAGCTTATCTTCCAATCTAAGGAGTTTATCTTGATACTTTCCCAAAGAGATTTCACAGCGGATATGGAGCAAGCCCGTTTCCATTTGATAATAGATTTTAGGAAACCAGATGATTTTTTCCCTTGATCTGCTCTGCAGGTCAGTGAAAAAACCGCTGTCCTGTACGGTCTGGGCTTCATACCACTTGTTATCCAGTATCATGCGAGAGAGCTTTTGACGGTGTAATAGCTTCTTGAAGCTGTCATAGCGAAAGTGGTAATAAAGGAAAGCGACCAATGCACAAACACCAGTCGCTATCCCTACGGTTATGAAGTTGTATATAGAAAGCGTCACGCCATTATCAAGCAGGCTGAAATGCTCCCAATCGGTACGCATAAGCTGTCCCAAGTTCAGTAGCAGAAGAACCGCCACGAACAGGAGCAGGAGCGTACCCCCACAGAAACGGTACACAAGGTACTTGTCGCTGGCTCTGATACGATGTCCTTTATATTTCAAAATGTTCATATATACCTCTTTTCTGAATATAAGAAAAGCAGTCAATCATATAGATTAACTGCTTCTAAAACTTAAAAAAACCATGTCCAATTATATAACAGGAAATTACAGATACAGGCTAAAGATAAATAAATAACAGGCTCACATTTTCCCAATGAAGTAGTGCGTTGTTCTTCTTTCTTATTGAAAAAATATTTTCCTATCATTTTCCATACTACATAGCCTAAAATTGCACCTAATGTATTCATCATTAAATCATCAATATCCACTAACCTGTTAGTTGGTAACTGTGCAAATTCAATAAAGATAGAAAATGAAAAACCTGTTAAAGCTACTTTCAAAGGATTTCTAAAGTTCTTCCAAATATAAGGAAGTAAGAAACCTAAAGGCATAAGCATGATTACGTTCATACAATATGTGAACATACCCTCTGATTGAAAAGGTATCAAACTAATATTAGCCTGTTGAAAAGTAGCTATCAACCCACCTTTTGAAATCATATCCCATATAGAGCCTATTCCAGTAACAGAAATAACAAGCCATATATAAATCATCATAATATATGTCCATACATAATGTGTAGATGTAGACTTTTTCTTACCTAGTAACATGACTGTTTGATATACCATTACTGGGGCTACGGTTAAAATAATTGGAATAATTAACATTAAAAGCATTTCCCCCACTCCTTTCTTGCATTGTCAAGCTAAGTGTACCACATATATTTGAAAGAATTTCTAAAAAACATGAAATTCTTTCTTAAATTTTCCTAAGAAGCAGGGGAATAAAATTATTTCTTCGCCTGTCCCTGCGGAGCATGGTTCTGTGGATTGCCTGCGGGCTGACCGCCTTTATTTTTCAGTACAATGTCGTCTGCCTTGATGTACCATTCCACGTCTGCCCCTCGGTAGTTGGCGTTTGCCACCGTATCGGCAACAGGATTGATAAGCTCCACCTCGGCATTGTACGGGTAGTCCTTGACAGGGATTTCCGCTGGGATAGATACCTGTATCGTGCGTTCCTGCTGACTGCACTTCAAATCATAGGTTCTACGCTTGATTTCCTCGCTGGTCGTCCCGTCCTCATTCTCCACTCGCACTTCATGTCTAAGTGCAGAGAATTTCAGCACTCCAAACGTCTTTTCCTTATCTAACACAATTCCATTCGCTAATCTCATAATCTGTTATCCCCCTTTACTTACTTTCCTCGACTGGAAGCATATCATCAGCCGTTAAGATATAGTTTGTGTAGCCACGACCTCGCACGTTCTTTCCCTCGGCGGTAATCTTAGGATTGACGAGCTTGACTTTCTGCTCATACTTGAAACGCTTCTCCCCAGTCTTTGCGGGAAGCACCACGATAATGTCGTCGGCTCTCTGAATGTCGGAATACAGGTTATAACTTCTCGTTACGGGGACAAAGCGACCATTGACACGCTGTTGCTCCACGTCATTTTCTCCTGCAAACTCCAAGTTACCAAAAGTCTGTGCCATGTTAGGCACGATATATTTCAATTTCATGTGTTCATACCTCATTTCTTTCTGTGATTAATATGTGGGGAGCTACACTCCCCACGCCCCTAGTGGACTGTTCTTTTCCGTCAATCCGCAAGCAGATTAACAGAAAAGGAACAGTTTAAATTTTCATTTCCTGTTATAAGTACATACGGCGGGGAACGTGATTTCTTCATCATAAGCAGACCATTCGATTATGAACGTCTACGCTTGAAGAAATATGTTCCTGCCACGCCTGCACCAGAGAGAACAAGAAGCCCTAAGAATAAGGCAATGTTTGTATTATCGCCTGTCTTTGGAGCGTCTGTTGTCTTGTTCGGTGTATCTGGTGTGGTCGGCTGTTCCGGTTCTGTTGGTTCTTCCGGTGTTTCTGGTACTTCTGTGATTGTCACCGTCTGCCCGTCGTCCTCAATGTCCTTATGCTCTGTAACCTTAGTCGGTTCATCTGGATTGCTCAAATCGTATAATTCCTCAAAGGTCACAAGTTCTTTCCCGCCAAGCTCGGAAGCGTCGAATGTAAAGGCAATCTGGACTTCCATGCTTTCACTGTCGGCAGTAAAGGTATAGTCATTCTCGACACGTTCACCATTGATGATAAGTTCTGCATTTTCGTCCTTAATCATCTGCCAGCCTTTGAGCTGATACTTTGTGCCGATTTCCAAGCCGTCAAGAGTAACGGTATCAATGATTGTCACGTCTTTTCCAGCTTCAATCTCTTTCTTTCCGTCCTCGCTGGTCGCTGTGGTATGGATAGAGATGATACGCTCTGTGATAAGCACAGTCTGTCCCTCGTCGTCAATGTCCTTGTGTTCAGCCACCTTTACAGGCTCGTCCTCATTGGAAAGGTCGTAAAGTTCCTCAAAAGTTACAAGGTTCTTGCCACCTAAATCAGACGCATTGAATGTATAGGAAATTTCCACTTTCATTTCTTCATCATCAGCAGTAAAGGTGTAGCTGTTCTCTACACGCTGACCGTCAATAAGAAGCTCGGCATTTTCCTCTTTCAACATCTGCCAGCCTTTCAACTGATACTTTGTGCCTTTTTCCAGCCCATCAAGCGTAACCGTGTCAACGATTGTTACCTTTTTACCTGCCACGATAGATTTCTCGCCGTCCTTGCCTGTGGCTGTGGTATGGATAGAGATTTCTTTCTCGTATTCATCAGTAAGCGTCCCTAAGTCAACGGTCACATTGTTTCTGGACACCACGATTTCAAAAGGTGGGATAAGCTCAAAGCCCTTGTTGCTCTCACAGCGTAATTCCTCAATGATATAGGTATCGTAAATCAAAGCACCTTTGCTGTCGTCTGGCTCGCTTGTTCCAAACCAGATACCGTCCTCGCTGGTCTTTCCTGCGTTGGTGTTGTTCTTATGGGAAGCCCAGTCGGAAGAAGTGGAGAACTGCCCGTTATCATCAGTTACGATAATGTGGCTCTCACCTGTGGTCTTGCTTGTGATCCTAAACGGAACTCCCGCAAGACGTTGGTGTGTGCCAGCACCAATCTTGACACCCTCTAGGTCGCCACGCTTCACTTGATTGTAGATTGATGTGTCTGTCCCTGTAAGGTCAACGATTTTTCCGTCCTCTGTGATTTCAAATTCAATCGGTTCTGCACCGTCCGTCAGATAGCCCTCTGGAGCTTTGCTTTCCTCGATACGGTATTTTCCGTAAGGTAACAGGTCGGCAGAAGTAGAAGCCACGCCCTCAATGTCGGTAAGGATTGTCTTTACCACTTCATTCTTGCTGTAAAGTTTCCCCTCGACAAGTACAGCGTTGTCATTCAGAGAAATGATTTCAAATTCAGCGTCTTTCAAAGTCGCACTTCCTTGACCTTTGGTATCGCTGGTTTCTAAATCTCTTTTCTGGATTTTTACACCGCCACGGATAACCTTGTCTGATACATGGTACTGATTGCTTCCAGACAGTACGGCAATGTCGCCGTCCTCGGTAATCTGTGTAAGGTACATTCCTTTAATCTGTTCCTCGCTTCCGTCAGTCTGCATATATGCACCGTCAAGAAGATAGCCGTTAGGTGCTTTCGTTTCCTCAACGGTCAGCGTTCCTAAAGGAAGCACGTTCTTTCCGCCCTGTGTATAGAAGCTGTCCCCAGATACCTTGTATTCATCAGAAAGGCGGGAAACATAATGGATAGTGCCGTCGCTGTCCTTTTCAGCGATTGTCTTTGTCACCCATGTTTTTGTAGGCTCACTAGGGAGATTGTCAGCGGTATAGTGTCCCGCATAGAATTTCCATGTGAACTCCGCACCCTCTAAGGAAGCGTCGCCCTGTGGAGCGTCTTTCTGTGTTTCCATGTCAATCTTGAAAAGCTCGATAAGGGTGTCTGTGACCTTTGGCGTATCTGATACATTGAGTGTCGCTGTCTTGCCAGCTTCCACATTTAAGGAATAGACAGTGTTGTCCACCTTATAACCAGCAGGAGCAGAAAGCTCTTTGATGTAGACTGTTCCAGCCTTTACTTCCACGGTATCAGTATTTCCGCTGTTATCAGTCGTAAGGGTGGCAAGCTGTTTCGTACAGTCCTTATCAGAATAGACACCATATGTCGCACCAGCGATAGAGTAAAGCCCGTTTCCGTCGGTAATGCTGGCATTACTGGAAGTCTTTTTAAGGGTGGCATTTCCTACGGCAAGTTTCGCCCAGAACTGTCCAATGTCCTGTCCCTCGCCAGAGTAGATATAACCGCCACATTCATAGCGTCCCTTGTTCTCGCTGGCAAAGGCTTTCGCCCCAGCGTAAACTTCGTCCTGTACGGCTTTTGAGATTTCATCATAGGAAGCTCTGACGTTATCGCATTGCCAGCCAAGATGAACGCTCAATCTCTGCCATACGACGCACTGTTTCAAAAGATAGATATGCTGACTGCTCAATCCGCTGTGGCTCTGCACATACTGATTAACATACTCGATTGAGAGGGCAACATCTGAAATCTGGTCGTAGCTCATGCGTGTGCTTGCGTCGGCTCTGGTCTTATAACCGTTGCGGAAGTTGGTGTTAATATCCACGCAGAAAGCGTCCTCGCCCTCAACGGTCATGTGTCCCTCATTGAATGTCGAACCGATAGAACCGTCATTCATTACTTTTTCAACGATACCGACACGCTCTGCACTTTCTGTCCAATATTGCTTCTCGGAAGCGTGGACTGCCGTTGTCGGCAAAGCGGTAACGATAGTCGCAAAGGCAAGGAAGCCTGTGGCTAATCGCTTCAATATCTTTTTCATAGCTTTTAAAATTCTCCTTTCGTTTGGATATAGAAAAAGCCGTCCATTTCTGAACGGCTGGTAATAGAAAAGGAACGTCAATATCGGCGTTCCATAATCTACTTGCGATATTCAATTTTAATCTTTTCAATACTGATGTGCTGTACCATATCTTTGCATATCTGGGATTTCTAACGTATCAAGGCTCATTCAATGGTAGTAAAATCGTAGTAATTTGAAGTATTTCAATCCTTGAATGTGCTGATAAGTACAGTGTTTTAGCGGACAATCAGATTTTTAGTTGTTTTTATTGGAAAAAGTTACATTATTACCCGTATATTTTGACAACAGCTATTCCATTATGATACACTGATATCAGTGAAATTATAGGAATTTTGTCTATAAAGAATATTTTTGAGGTGAGAGACTTGGATAAATATGAATATCGGGTAAAAACAGAGCAGATGCTCGGACACATGGAGAAAAAGCAATACAAAAAAGCGATGGAGATTGCGGATACCATAGATTGGAGACGGGTAAAAAGCACTTCTATGCTGAATACAGTCAGCGAGATTTACGAATTGTGCGGAGAATTCCAGAAAAGCAGAGATGTTTTGTTTATGGCATTTGACCGTGCTCCGGGAAGCAGAAAGATTATTTACCGGCTGGGGCTTCTCGCGTTGAAGATCAATGATATTGAGGAAGCGTCGGATTGTTATGAGGAATTTGTAAAGGCGGCGCCGAAAGATCCCAATCAGTATATTTTGAAATATAAGATTTTGAAAGCCCAAAAAGCGCCATTAACAGAACAGATCGCAGCGCTGGAAGACTTCAAAAAGGCGGAGTATGTCGAAAAATGGGCCTATGAGTTAGCTAATCTGTATCATGAAGCCGGAATGACAGCGAAGTGTCTGGAAGAATGTGACGACCTGATTCTCTGGTTTAGTGAAGGAAAGTATGTCTATCAGGCGATGGAATTGAAAATGAAATATAAGCCTCTTACTCCGCTTCAGCAGGAAAAGTATGACAGCAGACCGGGAGCGCCTAAGATTCGGAAGCCGTTAAAGAGGACCGCGCCGGAAGAAAACGCGTTCCGAAGAGGTGAGACACAGAATTATGTAAGGGCAGAAGAGGTTAAAAGCGAGGAAGAGAAGTCAGCAGATGAGACTGCGCAAGAGACAGCGGCAGCGGGGGAGAGTGTTTCTGCTGAAACATCAGAAGATTTTGAAGCTGCAAAGGAGACCTTGGAAGAAACCGCATTGAGTATGGAAGAAGGGAAAGAAGAACCCGCGGAGGACGTCAGTGAAGGCGCGGAAAAAGCTGTACAGACAGAAGAAAAACAAGCGCCGATCAAGCGAATGGTGAAGGGAGCAACACTAGAAGAAGCGCTTGCCAATGGCGTTGCTATTGCAAATAGTATCAATATTGAAGAAAAAGCAATGGCAGAAAAAGATGAAGAGCTTCGTATCGGCGGACAGATGAAAATTGAGGAGATTCTGCAAGAATGGGAAGAAAAGCAGAAGGCTAACGCAGAAGCTATTGAAAAGCAGAAACAAAAAGATGACGAAAGGTTAAGAAAAGAGAGAGAAGAAGCGAAAAAGCGCCAGGAAGCAGAACGTTTGGAAGTAGAGAGGAAGGCAGCGGAGGCGGAAGCAGCCCGGAAGGCGGCGGAAGAAGAAGCGGCTCGGAAAGCGGCGGAAGAAGAAGCGGCTCGGAAAGCGGCGGAAGAAGAAGCGGCCCGGAAGGCGGCGGAAGAAGAAGCAGCCCGGAAGGCGGCGGAAGAAGAAGCGGCGATAAGGAAGGCAGCGGAAGCGGATGCAGCCCGGAAGGCGGCGGAAGAAGAAGCGGCCAATAAGGTGCCGGACGGAAAAACACAGCGTCTGCCAGACGATATCATGGAATTGGTGGATCAGCTGGAAAGCCGTGTGGCGCGGGCCGAGGAAGATGATCCGGAGGATGATTCCTTTGATATAGAAGAAGAGCTGGAATTAGCAACCGCTGAGGATGAATTTGAAGACGAGGAATCTGACTACGAAGTGGCTGATCTCGACAGCGAGGGTGATTTTGCGGAATCCGATTACGAGGACTACGAAGAAGCCGACTACGAGGAGGAAGAATTCGAGGACGAGGACTACGAAGAGGCTGATTACGAGGAGGAAGAATTCGAGGACGAGGACTACGAAGAGGCCGACTACGAGGAGGAAGAATTCGAGGACGAGGACTACGAAGAGGCTGACTACGAGGAGGAAGAATTCGAGGACGAGGACTACGAAGAGGCCGACTACGAGGAGGAAGAATTCGAGGACGAGGATTATGGCGATGAAGACGACTTTGAAGAAGCCGACTTGGAAGACGAAGATTTTGAAGAAGCCGATTTTGATAAAGATGACTTCTTTGATGACGATTTTGAGGTAAAAGAAACGCCGGAAGAGCCGCTTGAGATTGAGGAACCCTCAGAAGAAGAGATCCAGCGCAGGATCAAGAAATCAAAAGGCGGCGGAGTTCCATTTGACACAGGTTTTGTCGTTACTGGGCGCTATGACTTGAGCGCTACCAGCGAGATTGGACTTAAAGCCGGATTAACAGAGGAGCAGAAGAAGCTGTTCTCCTATTTTGTCCCAGTCAGAGGAATGAGCGAGCAGATCGTCGAAGTGCTGGATAATGACCGGCGAGCCAGAAGAGAAGGGACCTCTAAGACGGGAAATCTGTTGGTAGTGGGAAGAAAAGGCTCCGGAAAGACCGTTCTTGCGGTAGATATTGTGAAAGCGATCCAAAAACAGCGAAACCTGAGACAGGGAAAAGTTGCGATTGTTACAGGTGAATCTTTGAATAAGAAAGAATTGACGAATATTATCCAGAAGCTGAAAGGCGGAGCGATCATTATTGAGAAAGCCGGGAAGCTGAATTCTAGAACGATCAAAGAGCTGAACCACTTAATGGAGAGAAAGACAGGAGAAATGCTGTTTGTTCTGGAAGACCAGAGGAAACCGCTGGAGAGAATCCTGACCGCGAATCCGGACTTTAAGAAAAAGTTTACTTCAAAACTGGAACTTCCGGTATTTATTAATGATGAGCTGGTAACATTCGGCCAGACCTACGCGAAAGAAAATGGTTACAAGCTGGATGAGATGGGAATCCTGGCATTGTACAGCAGGATTGATGTTATGCAGAGAGAAGACCACGCGGTTTCTGTCGCTGAGGTAAAAGAGATTATGGATGAAGCGATCGCCCATTCCCAGAAAGCAAATGTAAAACATCTTGCAAGAAGGGTATTTGGAAAGAGTACAGATGCTTCAGACAGAATCATACTAAAAGAAGAAGATTTCAAAATTTAATAAGGTGATGACGGGGTTTTGGCAGATAAGATTTGCCAAAACCCTTTCTTTTTGCGACGCTGTAAAGTATAATAAGTGTAAATTATCATGGAACATAAGAGGGTGAAAATATGTCAAAGAGAAGGAAACGACCCTATGAAATCGGAGAACTTGACCAGTACCTTTTTGGACAAGGGAATCATTATGAGATTTATAAAAAGCTGGGATCTCATATTGTTTCCGATGGGAAAAAAAACGGGAGTATATTTTGCTGTCTGGGCGCCGCACGCAAAGGCGGTTTCTGTAGTGGGAGACTTTAACGAGTGGAACATGGAAGTCAATCCTATGGAGAGAGAGGAGCCGCTGGGGATTTATACATGTTTTATTCCGGGAGTAAGGGAGAACACTCTGTATAAATACTGCATCGAGACTTATACGGGAGACTATATATTTAAAGCGGATCCTTTTGCAAATTATGCGGAGTTAAGACCCGGAACGGCTTCCAAAGTCACAGATATCGAGCATTTAAAATGGTCGGATATACAGTGGATGGAGCAGAGGAAATCCTGGGATCATACGAGAGAACCGATGTCTATCTACGAAGTGCACATCGGTTCCTGGAAACGCCATCCAGGCCGTGAGGACGAAGGGTTTTACAACTATCGGGAATTCGCGAAAGAAATCGCGAAATACGTAAAAGATATGGGGTATACCCATATTGAGATCATCGGAGTTGCGGAACATCCTTTTGATGGTTCCTGGGGATATCAGGTGACGGGATATTACGCGCCGACCTCCAGGTATGGGACGCCGGAAGATTTCGCGTGGATGATCAATTACCTGCACCGGAATAAGATCGGAGTGATCCTGGATTGGGTTCCAGCTCATTTCCCAAGAGATGCGCATGGTCTTGCGGATTTTGACGGGACCCCGACCTATGAATACGCGGATCCGAGAAAGGGCGAGCATCCGGATTGGGGAACAAAAATCTTCGATTATGGGAAAAATGAGGTGAGAAATTTCCTAATCTCCAATGCGCTGTTCTGGATTGAGCATTTCCATGTGGATGGACTTCGGGTAGACGCGGTCGCGTCAATGCTCTATCTGGATTATGGAAAGCAGGACGGACAGTGGGTTGCCAATAAGTATGGCGAAAATAAAAATTTGGAGGCGATCGACTTCTTCAAACACCTGAACTCCGTTGTCCTTGGAAGGAATCCGGGAGCATTGATGATCGCGGAGGAATCCACTGCCTGGCCGAAAGTGACTGGGAATGTGGAAGATGATGGTTTAGGCTTCAGCCTGAAATGGAATATGGGCTGGATGCATGATTTTACAGAATACATGAAGCTGGATCCCTATTTCCGGAAAGATAATCATAATCTGATGACATTTGCAATGAGCTATGCCTACAGTGAAAATTATGTTTTGGTTTTGTCACATGATGAAGTAGTGCATCTGAAATGCTCCATGTTAAATAAGATGCCGGGACTTGGATTTGATAAATACGCTAATCTGAAAGTGGGTTACGCTTTTATGATGGGACATGCGGGGAAAAAGCTTCTGTTTATGGGACAAGAATTTGCCCAGCTTAGAGAATGGAGCGAAGAGAGAGAACTTGACTGGTATCTTCTTGCGGAGAAGGAGCATCAGGCTATCCAAAATTGGGTAAGAGATCTGCTGCATATCTATAAACGGCACAAAGCGATGTATGAAATGGATCAGTCCTGGGAGGGATTTGAGTGGATCAACGCGGATGACGGATACCGCAGTATATTCAGCTTTATGCGCCACTCTAAAGGCGGGAAGAGGAATCTTCTCTTTGTATGCAACTTTACTCCGGTGGAGCGGCCGGATTACAGGGTAGGCGTTCCAAGAAGAAAACAGTATAAGCTGATCTTAAACAGCGATGAGGAAAAGTATGGCGGGAATGGAGAGAAGCGGCCGCTGATCTATAAGGCGGAGAAAAAGGAATGTGACGGAAGGCCATACTCCTTTGGGTATAAGCTGCCTCCGTATGGAGTAGCGGTGTTTGAGTTTTAAAATAGTGTCTATCAATAAGACGAACGGGAAAGGCGGCCAATTGGCCGCCTTTCCGAGACCGTTTCAAGTTTTGTGTAAACTAAAAAAACTGATATAAGATATGTTATTAGTTACTTTGGGCAGAGCCGATTTTTTGAGGTCCTGCCCCTGCTTGTATTATAATGCAGTTTCCAGACATGTCAAGCAGAGCTGGCTTGGCCAGCCCTGCTTGACCACAGAAACGGCTTATAATCCAGATAATCGTTCTTCAAAAAATATCTCCAGCTGCGAATGGATCTGTCCCCAATCCTGTCGGTGGCCTGTCCATTTTTTCGTGATATCCATCATGGCCAAATACAGCATTTTTAAAAGGCTCTCATCGGAAGGAAACACTGTCTTGGATTTTGTGACTTTCCGGAGCTGGCGATTAAATCCCTCAATTGCATTGGTAGTATAGATCAGACAGCGGACCGCTTCCGGGTACTTAAAATAAGTCGAAAGATTCACCCAGTTATCTTTCCAGGATTTCGCTATTTTCGGGTATTTTCCGCTCCATTTGTCATCAAAGCTGTCCAGCTCTGCTAATGCGATTTCTTCTGTTGGAGCCGCATATACACGTTTCAGATCAGCCATCAGGGGCTTGAGTTCCTTATAGGAAACGAACTTCGTTGTATTCCGAATCTGATGAATGATGCATTGCTGGATTTCTGTCTGGGGAAATACCGCCTCAATTGCCTGAGGAAATCCTGTCAGCCCATCCACACATGCAATCAGGATATCTTCTACCCCGCGGTTCCTTAGCCCGTTCAAAATGGAAAGCCAGAATTTCGCGCTTTCGTTTTGGCCCACATACATGCCAAGCACGTCTTTATGTCCTTCCATGTCAATCCCAATGGCGATATAAACCGCACGTTTTACAATCCGGCCTTCATTGCGCACATGGTAATGGATGGCGTCCATGAAAACCACGGCATAAATCTCTTCCAATGGCCTTTCCTGCCATTCTTTCACAATGGGAAGGATCTTATCAGTGATTCGGCTGATGGTGCTGTCAGAGATTTCGATGTCGTATAGTTCACGCATATGGCTTTCAATATCATTCGTGGTCATTCCTTTGGCATACATAGAGATGATCTTTTCCTCCATGTCCTGAGTGACAGTATTCTGGTATTTCTTGACAATCTGCGGTTCAAACTCGCCTTTCCTGTCCCTGGGGATGTCGATTTCCATGTCTCCATAGCTGGTATGCATTGTTTTCTGAGAATGTCCATTTCTGGAATTATCCGTTTCCTTGTTACGATAATCATACTTAGAATAACCTAAGTCCTCGTCCATCTCCTGGTCCAGAACACCTTCCAGAATGATGGACATCATGTCCCGCATGATAGAGTTAACATCTGTCCCATCTTTGACTTTAACATTGTTTTCTTTCATGTAGTTGCCCATCATTTCTCGAAGGGCTGCTTTTTGTGGGGTATCCTTTTTCCTTGCCATAAAATAAACCTCCAAACTGGTAAGTCTATCTTACATCAGTTTGAAGGTTTACACAAACTTTGGGATACTCCCGCCTTTCCCGTTTCATCTCATAACTCATTTACTCATTCACTGTTCCATCGGTATTTTCTTCTGTGCCGCTGTCCTCAGTCTGTGAGGAATCAGAAGCGCTTCCGCCATCTTCAGAGCTTTCTTCTGAAGAGGAGCCGCTATCGCTGGAGCCGTCATCCAGAGTGTTCTCTTCTGCGGAAGCGTCATCGCTGCTTTCGCTGTCCGGCGAGGTTGCTTCATCGCCGGTATCGGATGTTTCGCTATTTTCTTCTGTGGATGTTTCTTCAGAGTCATCCCCGCCAAATAATCCTTGGAAGAAGTTGACGACTTTATCCCACCAGCTTTCGCCTTCAGCGCTTTCCGCGGCATCCTTTACGGAATCCAGCGTGCTGTCGATCACAGCGTTGTCACCAAGGATTTCATCGTTGGTATCGTTAATGATGCCGCCGTCGCTATCGCCGCCGGTAAAGAAATTAGTGATAGAATTCCACAGATTCGCGAAGAAACCATCGTCCTTTCCGGCCAGGTTATCCAGTGTATCTTTTAAAGCATTTACGTCATAATCAAACTGAGAAATTGTCTGCATAAGAGAGACAATCTGGGCCATCTGTTCATCCGTGAGAGTAATACTTAAGCTGTCGGCCGCTTCCTGTACGGAGTCCTGGATTTCGCCTTCTTCCGTCAGGCCATTTTCGATTACGTCCTGCTTGACATCGTTCATCAGATCAGCAGCTTCTTTCTGCCCAACAGAGTCTGCCAGGTCGCCGGTGGTAACGAGCTCTTCTACAGCAGCTTCCTTCTGCTCTTCGCTTAATTCTTCTCCGCTGGCGGTTTCATAAGCCATCATGATCCCCGTTAAGGCTCCGGTTCCGGAGACTTCGATAGGAGAAGCGGCCACGACGTTACAATTCTCCATGCCGGATGTAAGAAGAGTGCTGGCGATCATGGAGCTGGTGACAAAGGTAAGATTGGCAACTTTTACCTGGATACCGCCGCTGTCTGTAGGTTCTACATAGGAACAGCTGTAGGTCCGGGTCCCAATCTGAGATTCTGTGGCGATGCCTTCCATATATTCCCGTTCGTCCGCGTTAGTAACTTCAATAGTCTCTACCTGATCAGCCGAAGTTCCAAAGTATTCATACATGGAATTCTTCTGGTCTTCCGAGAGATTAGCGCCCAGAGTCACTACTTTGGCGCTGTCCGCCTTGGCAGCCATAGGGATGCTGACACAGGTAAGAGCCATTATCAATATAAATGGTACTACTTTTCTAAATTTTTTCATAAGACTGGTGGAACACCATTCCTCCTTTATTGTTTATTCCTTATTTTGGACTGAAAGGTACGAACCTTCCGGCCCAAAGGTACGTACCTACTATATCATAAGTAATAATTTTTGCAAAGGAAAAACGACTTAACAATTTGTGAAGATTTCTTGTAGCCGCTGTTCAAAGACGGATTCACTGAGTATCCCTTTCATGGTCTTGATGACTTTTCCGTTTTTAAACAGCACAAAAGTGGGGACGATATCCGCCCCATACTTGGCGGCGAGAAGGGGGGACTCATCAATTTCCACCTCATAGAATTTGATGCGGCCCTGGTTTCGGGCCGCCACATCCTCAGCCACCGGTTTCATCATCGCGCACTTTCCGCACCAGAGGGCATAGAACATGACAACGGATGGATAGGGGGTGCGCGCTATTTCCATTTCAAAGTTTTGCGTTGTTAAATGCAGCATTTTTATTCAACCTCTCCTGTCTCAGAGAAGGGAATTCCTGTCAATGCCGGCAGTCCCGCTGGTGATGGGATTCCGTGTGATGATGGGAGCCTGCCTGGTGATGGCAGTCTGGATTTAGTATCATATAGACTTCTCTCATAGAATTCCTGACACAGGAAAACTTACGGGCAAACTTCCTTTTTCGATATGCGATTCCACACAATTTATATTTCCAGGATTTTCCGCATTTTCTGCTCATAGCAGCCTCCGGGACAAATGATTCACTATTAATATATGCAGCGGGCGGGATCAGATTGTCTCCGAGCGGTCAATTTGCAGATAGGATGATCCATGGAAGAGAATTTTTCTTCGTATTCTGTCATAATATTCCCTTTGGACAGGACAGGATCTTGATGAAGGTCGAAGGTACAGTCCGCCAGATTCCAGACGGAGGAAGTCTGGATCTGTTCCAGTGAGAATTCAAAAAGCTCCCGGTTATCCGTTTTGAACCCGATCTGTCCGCCGCTGGCGAGGATTCTATCATATCTTTTCAGGTATTCTGCTGAAGTCAGGCGGCGTCTGGCATGGCGCGCCTTGGGCCAGGGATCGGAAAAGTTCAGATAGATCCGTTCCACTTCGCCTGGGCCGAAGACTTCTGTAATGTCAGCCGCATCCATACAGATAAAGCGAAGATTAGAAGGCGCGCCGCTTTTAGAGGCGCGCAGCGCCGCCAGTTTTTCTACCGGCCGGAGAAGGACGCTGGAGTATCGTTCAATACCAATATAATTAACAGAAGGATTCCTTGCGGCCAAAGTGAGGAGAAACTGGCCCTTCCCCATCCCAATCTCGATATGGAGAGGATTGGGCTCCTGGAAGATATCCTGCCGGAAACGGCCCTGGAAACGGGCAGGATCCTTGATCACATCTTCTGAATTTTCTAACACGCTTTCTGCGCGGGGGATATTTCGAAGTCTCATAAAAACGGCTCCTTTCATACGGGGATTTTGTGCCTCTTAGTTTAGCGGCTGGAAAGGAAAAAGTCAAATCAAACGCCGAAAAGACAAGGATTTGGAAACCATGTCTTTTTTGGTTATTTTTTATGTAAAGTTTTTGCTAATAATTCTGTTTTTGGGGAAATTTACTCTGGAAATTTAAAAAAATAAGTGTATTATGTATTATAACATGAGAAAATGTGCTTTTACCAGAGCGGAAACGGAGGCGTCATATGGAGTCTGTTATTGAAAAACTGGCTGAGATCGAGAAGACTGCGGAAGCGATCGTGGAGAAGGCCCAAGAGCAGAAATCCGAGATCGAGAAAGAGATACAGGCCAAGAGGGATGAATTCGATCGAAAACTGGAAGAGGATACCCAGAAGAAATTAAGTGAAATCCGTGCCGAAGGAGAGCGGAAGGTGAATACTCTGCTGGAAGAGGAACGGGAAAAGAATTCTTATATGATAGAGAATCTGAAGAAGGAATTTCAGGAAAGCCATAAGGCTTACGCTCAGGCAATCCTGAAACAGGTATTAGAGGTGTAAAAGATGTGTAGCCTTATGACATACAGCGGAATTGTGACAAAGATCAGGGCGATGCAGGCGAAGCTTTTAACAGATCAAGATTTCGAGACGATCGCGGGACTTAGGAGTGTCCCGGAAGTTATCGAATACCTGAAGGAAAAACCGGCATATGCGGATTATCTGAATCAGATGGATATTTCTCTGTATCACCGGGGAAATGTTGAGAAGATCCTTATGCAGTCCCTGTATAATGATTATACAAAAATGTTCCGATTTGCGGGAATGGAGCAGAAAAAGTTCTTAAAGCTGTATTGGAAGCGGTATGAGGTGATGCTGATCAATTACTGCCTGAGGATTGTTTTTAACCATTATGAGAAACCCTTTGATCTGGATTACAGTAAAGCGATATTTGATCGATATTCTCAGATTTCCATAGAACGGCTTATCACATCCAGAAATATTGAAGAATTGGTAGATAACTTGAAGGATACGGAGTATTACGCTCCGCTGAAGAAGATTCGGGATTCGGAAAAGAGTACGCTTTTCGACTATGATCTGGCGCTGGATCTTTATTATTTTTCTACTCTCTGGAAGAAAGAAAAACGGCTGCTGAAGGGGAAGGAAAAGGAACTTTTTACCAGAGATTTTGGGACTAGGATCGATCTTTTGAATGTGCAGTGGATCTATCGAGCGAAAAAATATTACCATATGGTACCGCCGGATATTTACTCTTTAACAATTCCGATCCAGTACCGTTTGAAGCACGAAGAGTTTAAGGCGCTGGTGGAGGCTCCTACGGTGGAAGAGTTTGTCAAGCTGATGGAAGAGACTTACTATTCCAGGCATTACCAGTTGGAAGACGAGAAAAAGATGGAGCAGATATACCGGGATATCGAGCGTCGGCTGTATCTGATGGATCGGCGGAGAAATCCGTACTCTGTGGCAACGATTAATACTTACCTATTTCTAAAGGAAGAAGAGATCTATAAATTGACAACGGCTCTAGAATGTATCCGTTATGGCCTGTCATCAAGAGAGACGTTGGCATATATAGGAGGTGTGATTCAATGATTGTAAAGATGAAGTTCATAAACATCAGCGGTCCCAGAACAGATATCGACCGGATGTGCGACGTTTATCTTTCCAAGTATGAGATGCAGCTTGAGAACGCGGTCACAGAACTGCGGACAACCCAGAACCTCCTTCCCTTTGTGGAGGTGAATCCGTATAAGGAGCCGTTGGCAAAGGCGGAAGAATTTGCGGCGCTTCTGTCATCGGGAGACTATCATACGGATCATACTCTTACAACGGAGGAAATTCTGGCGCTGATCAGGAATGTGAATCACGATTACCTGGATATACAAGAACGGAAAGAACTTTTAAAGAAGAAAAAAGAAGAACTGACAGGAAAGCTGAATGTGCTGGAGCCTTTTCGTTCGTTGGAACTGGACGTCCACAAGGTGCTGCATTACCAATATATGCATGTCCGGTTTGGAAGGATTGACGTTGATCATTACCAAAAATTGGAGAAATATTTGTTTGATGATCTGAACGCCATATTTTTAGAGGGTACGCGTAATGAGAACTACGTATATGGCTGCTATTTCGCGGCAAACTCGGATACCAGCCGGATAGACGCGGTTTTCAACTCTATGCATTTTGAACGGATCACAGTCTCAGATGAATATGTGGGGACCCCGGAGGTGGCCTGTCAAAGCCTTCAGGAGGATATTGAAGCAGCACAGACGGCCATTGATCAGGCGGAAGAGGATGTCCGTTCTCTGATGGCAAGTCATGGCGCGGAGCTGATCGGCGCAAGAAAGAGACTGGAAGAGCTGTCTAATAACTTTGATGTGCGGAAGATGGCGGCTAGAATTGAGGATGACAATAAAGAAGACTATTACATTCTCTGCGGATGGATGGGAGAAGAGGATGTAGAGGCTTTTCTTAAGGAGGCGGAGAACGACAGCCGTGTGTTGATCGTAGTAGAAGAAGAGAGGGAGAAATTCTTCGGAGATCCGCCTACTAAACTGAAGAACCCTAAGTTCTTCAAGCCGTTCGAGATGTTTATCAAGATGTATGGCCTTCCGGCTCATGATGAGATGGATCCGACCATGTTTGTGGCATTGACGTATACCTTCATCTTCGGAGCAATGTTCGGCGACGTGGGGCAGGGGTTGTGCCTGTTTGTATTAGGAGGGATCGTTTATCTGAAGAAGAAGATCAATCTGGCGGGAATCATCTCCATTGCCGGTGTCTTCTCCGCGTTCTTCGGATTTATGTTTGGAAGTGTCTTTGGATTCGAGGACATACTGCCCGCGCGGTGGCTGCGGCCGGCGGAAGCGATGACGGATCTTCCTTTCATTGGACAGCTTAACACCGTGTTTGTGATTGCTATTGCTTTTGGTATGGCGCTGAATCTGCTGGTGATGATCTTCCATATCATCAATGCGGTCCGCGCCCGCGATACGGAAAATATCTGGTTTTCCAACAATGGAATTGCGGGACTGGTGTTCTATGGATTCCTGGTGCTGACAATTGTTTTATTTATGACAGGGCACAAGACACCGGGAAATATTATGATGGTTATTTTCCTGGGGATTCCTATTTTAATCTTTTTGTTTAAAGAACCGCTGACGAATCTGGTGGAGAAAAACCACAAGAAGATTGAAGAAGGAAAAGTTATGTTCCTGGTACAGGGATTTTTTGAGCTGTTTGAGACTATGCTGAGCTATTTTTCAAATACCTTATCCTATGTGAGGATCGGAGCTTTTGCGGTCAGCCACGCGGCGATCATGGAAGTTGTACTGATGCTTTCCGGCGCTCAGGAGGGAAATCCTAACTGGATCGTTGTTGTGATCGGCAATATCATTGTATGCGGTCTGGAAGGCATGATCGTAGGGATCCAGGTACTCCGTTTGGAATATT
This sequence comes from Lachnospiraceae bacterium KGMB03038, assembly GCA_007361935.1. Taxonomy (NCBI): domain Bacteria; kingdom Bacillati; phylum Bacillota; class Clostridia; order Lachnospirales; family Lachnospiraceae; species Lachnospiraceae bacterium KGMB03038. The sequence continues at coordinate 120,284 of CP041667.1, forward strand.
ATGAGATGTTCAGTCGATTTTATAAAGGAACTGGACGAGAGTTTAAGCCATTTAACAATCACAGTAATAAATAGAAAATATCCAGTCATTTATTTTAAGGAGGAAGTAAAGTCATGACAGTAACAGTGAAAGTTTTGTTGATCGCAACCTTGATTCTCAGTATTGTAATGCCGTTTGGGTATTACCTGATCGGTGAAAAGAACAAAAAGCGCTATAAGCGCGCGATCGGAACGAACATATTTTTCTATTTTGGCGCATTTATTGTGGCAGGGATCATGCTGTTTTCCGGCAGTCCTGTACAGGCGGCGGATGCCGCTGCGGGAGCTGCTTCCAGCGCAACGGGATTTGGCTATCTTGCGGCCGCACTGTCAACCGGTTTATCATGTGTGGGCGGCGGTATCGCCGTAGCAAGCGCGGCAAGCGCAGCTCTTGGAGCCATCAGCGAGGACTCCAGCGCGCTTGGTAAATCTTTGATCTTCGTAGGTCTTGCGGAAGGTGTTTGTCTGTATGGACTGATCATCTCCTTCATGATCTTAGGACAGTTGTAGAATGAAAATGTATTTGATCAGTGATAATGTCGATACTCTGACGGGAATGAGGCTTGCCGGCGTGGACGGCGTAGTTGTCCATGAGAGAAATGAGCTGAGGGAAGCCATTGAAAACGCTATGAGCGACAAGACAGTAGGAATTATTCTGCTGACTGAAAAGTTTGGCCGGGAATTTCCTGACCTGATCGATGAGATCCGGCTGGAGAATACGATGCCGCTTCTGATCGAGATTCCTGACAGACACGGAACCGGACGTAAAGAAGACTTTATCACTTCCTATGTAAACGAAGCCATCGGCTTAAAACTGTAATAAAGAAGGTGAACAGGCGTGACATTAGAAGAGAAGACCGCGCATTTGCAGGAAGCTGCCATGAAAGAGGCAAGAGCCCAGGGAAATGCGATCATCGAACAGCATAGAAGTGCTTTGGAAGGTGTGTTTGAACAGCATAAAGAAGAAGCGATCCGGCAGTCTGAGACCAGGCTTAAGGCCGAGACGACCCATGAGAAACAGCAGCTCAATATGGCCGTCTCCAAAGCGCAGCTGCAGTTAAAGAGAGAATTGAGCAAAGTTCAAAATGAATTGAAGAAGGAATTATTTGAAGAAGTGCGCCAGATGGTGGCTGATTATATGAAGACGGAAGAGTATAAACGTCTTCTTGTGGAATATATTGAGAAAGCGGCCGCGTTTGCTGGAAGCGAGGAAATGACGATCTATATCAATCCGACAGATGCGGATAAGAAAGATTATCTGGAAGAGCATACCGGATTCACTCTTACGGTGAGCAAAGAAGATTTCATCGGCGGAGTAAGATGCGTCATCCATGGAAGAAACATTCTGGTGGATCATGCCTTTAAAGGCGCTATCGAACGTGAATACCAGAAATTCTTGTTCAAGGGAGGTACGGGCGTTGAATAGTAAGAAAACGGGAACAATTTATGGCATCAATGGTCCGGTCATCTACTTGAAGGGAAAGACAGGATTTAAGATGTCAGAGATGGTCCATGTGGGCGAACAAAAGCTGGTGGGCGAGGTTATTTCCCTGGATAAGGACCGGACTACGATCCAGGTCTATGAGGAAACGTCCGGGTTGAGGCCGGGTGAATCAGTAGAAGCCACAGGAGCGGCGATTTCTGTAACCTTGGCGCCTGGGATTTTAAATAATATTTTCGATGGAATTGAGAGGCCCCTGGAGCGGATCGCGGACAGCGGAGGAGCATTTATCACCCGCGGTGTCAGCGTGGATTCTCTGGACCGGAAGAAATTATGGGATACCCGCATTACGGTAAAGCCAGGCGATGCGGTGCGGGGAGGAACGATCATTGCGGAAGTTCCTGAGACCTCGGCTATTGTCCACAAATGTATGGTGCCTCCTAATGTGGAAGGAACGGTGGTGGAAACTGCCGCGGATGGGCAGTATACCATTGATGATACGATTGTAACGCTTGAATTGAGAGACGGATCGAAGAAGGAACTGTCTATGACCCAGCAATGGCCGATCCGCGTGCCAAGACCGGTCAATCACAGATATTCTGCCAGCGTTCCGCTGGTGACAGGCCAGCGGATCTTGGATACGATGTTCCCGATCGCAAAAGGGGGAACAGCGGCAATCCCAGGAGGATTCGGAACGGGGAAAACCATGACCCAGCATCAGATCGCCAAATGGTCGGATGCGGACATCATTGTCTATATCGGATGCGGCGAGCGCGGAAATGAAATGACGCAGGTATTGGAAGAGTTCGGAGAACTGGTGGATCCACGAAACGGGAATCCGCTGATGGACCGGACGGTGCTGATCGCCAATACCTCTAATATGCCGGTGGCGGCCCGTGAGGCTTCCATCTATACAGGGCTTACTCTGGCGGAGTATTATCGGGACATGGGCTATGATGTAGCGATTATGGCAGATTCTACTTCCCGATGGGCGGAAGCTCTGAGAGAGCTGTCTGGGCGTCTGGAAGAGATGCCTGCGGAAGAAGGTTTCCCGGCTTATCTGGCTTCCCGGCTCTCTGCGTTCTATGAGCGCGCGGGAATGATGCAGACCTTAAACGGTGAGACAGGCTCCGTGTCGATCATCGGCGCGGTGTCTCCTCAGGGCGGAGACTTTTCTGAGCCGGTTACACAGAATACGAAGCGGTTTGTGCGCTGTTTCTGGGGATTGGATAAATCATTGGCGTATTCCAGACATTTTCCGGCGATTCATTGGCTCTCCAGTTACAGTGAGTATTTGACAGATTTAAGCGGATGGTACGCAGACCATGTTTCACCCAAATTTGTAGACTATCGGAACCGTTTGATGGCTCTTTTGAATCAGGAGAGCAGTCTGATGGAGATTGTTAAACTGATTGGCGGAGATGTGCTTCCGGACGACCAGAAGCTGGTGCTGGAGATCGCCAAGGTGATCCGTCTTGGATTTCTGCAGCAGAATGCGTTCCATAAAGATGATACCTGTGTGTCTTTGGAGAAACAGTTTAAGATGATGGATGTGATTCTGTATCTCTATAAGCAGAGCAGAAAACTTGTGGCTATGGGAATGCCTATGTCCGTATTGAAGGCAGAGGGCATATTTGAGAAAGTGATCGCCATCAAATACGATGTGCCGAATGATAACCTTCAGATGCTGGATCTTTACAAAAAAGATATCGATGATTTCTATAATAGAGTAATTGAGAAGAACGGATAAAGGAGGGACAAAATATGGCAATCGAATATCTTGGACTAAGTAATATCAATGGCCCTCTGGTTATTCTGGAAGGAGTGCAGGACGCCTTCTATGATGAGATCGTGGAGTTCAGCGTAGAAGGTGATACCCGGAAGATGGGGCGTATCGTGGAATTGGATGAGGATAAAGCGATCATCCAGGTATTCGAGGGAACGGAGAATATGTCCCTGAATAATACCCATACGAAGCTGACAGGACGTCCCATGGAGATTGCGGTATCTCCAGACATGCTGGGCCGTACCTTTAACGGTATCGGCGAGCCGATCGATGATCTGGGACCGATCCTGTCGGAAGATCTGCGAGATGTGAATGGCTTGCCGCTGAATCCGGTCCGCAGGGAGTATCCGAGAAACTATATCCGTACCGGTATTTCCGCTATTGACGGACTGACTACACTGATCCGCGGGCAGAAACTGCCGATCTTCTCCGGGAATGGTCTTCCTCACGATCAGCTTGCGGCCCAGATTGTAAAGCAGGCTTCTCTGGGAGAGGATTCAGAAGAAGAGTTCGCTATCGTATTCGGCGCTATGGGCGTCAAGCATGATGTGGCGGAGTTCTTTAGAAAAACCTTCGAGGAAAGCGGTGTTTCCGATCATGTGGCAATGTTCCTGAATTTGGCTAATGATCCGGTGGTTGAGCGTCTGATCACGCCGAAAGTGGCGCTGACGGTAGCAGAATATCTGGCATTTGAATGCAATATGCATATCCTGGTTATCCTGACGGATATGACATCCTTTGCTGAGGCGCTGCGTGAGGTATCTTCTTCAAAGGGAGAGATTCCTTCCAGGAAGGGATATCCGGGATACTTGTACAGTGAACTTGCGACTATTTATGAGCGTGCGGGAATCGTAGAAGGCGCAAGCGGGTCTGTGACCCAGCTGCCGATCTTGACTATGCCCAATGATGATATTACCCATCCAATCCCGGACTTGACGGGATATATTACAGAAGGACAGATCGTTCTTGACCGAAACCTGCATGGGCAGAGTGTGTATCCGCCGATCAGTGTTCTGCCGTCCCTTTCCCGTCTGATGAAAGACGGCATTGGAGCGGGGTATACAAGAGAAGATCATCAGAGTTTGGCGAACCAGCTTTTTTCCGCCTATGCAAAGGTGGGCGAGGCCAGGAACCTGGCGTCTGTTATAGGTGAGGACGAATTATCGCCGTTGGACAAACAATATCTGAAATTTGGCGAGGCGTTTGAACAGCGGTATATTGGCCAGGGGCCGACAGAAAACCGGACCATCCAGGACACCCTGGACTTAGGCTGGGAACTGCTGGGCTTGCTGCCGAAAGAAGAATTAGACAGAATAGATACAAAACTGATCGATCGATACTATCCACGTGGAGCTGCACGTGAAGCAGACTAGATATGGCGACAGGCACGGGAAATGCTTGCATTTATCCGTGGATGGAGTCATATCTGGGGGCGACGTGAACGAGAGTCCGTAAGGGCGCGAGTTGCACAGTCGCAAGTCTGCGAACGGGAAATGGCGGTAGAGCGACGTGAACGAGAGCCCGTAAGGGCGCGAGTTGCACAGTCGCAAGTCTGCGAGCGGGAAATGGCGGTGGGGCCGCCAGGGTTATTGGTTTGACGGAAAGGGAGTTGTTTTATGGATCCGAGAGAGTTCCCTACAAAAGGAAATCTGATGCTTGCGAAAAATTCGCTGGCGCTTGCCCATCAGGGATATGACCTGATGGATAAGAAACGGAATATTCTTCTAAAAGAACTGATGAGCCTGATCGATGAGGCGAAAGAGATTCAGGAAAAGATAGATACCACATTTACGAAAGCGTACGCCTGCCTGCAGCGGGCAAATATTGAACATGGTATCAGCAAGGTGCAGGAGCTGGCTTATACGGTGCCCATTGAAGAATCTATCCGGATTCAGACGCGGAGTATCATGGGGACGGAGATTCCTCATGTAAAGTATGATGCAAAACAGAATGACCTGACTTACTCCTTCAGTACGACCCACGAGTCAATCGATATTGCAAGAGAAGCGTTCCGGGAAGTGAAAGATCTGACGATCAAGCTGTCCATGGTGGAGAACGCGGCGTACCGTCTGGCTACAAACATCAAGAAAACACAGAAGCGGGCGAACGCGTTGAAGAATATTACCATACCGATGTACAGCAATCTGGTCTATACGATAAATAACGCGCTGGAAGAGAAGGAAAGAGAAGAGTTTACCCGTCTGAAAGTGATCAAAAGAATGCAGACGGGAGGAAAACATTAAAAAGGGACAGGGCATTTTTAATTGGGGCCGGGGGATTTTTAAAAATCCCCCGGCCCTTTTTGACTTTTCGGCGAATCCGATATTGTAGAATGATATGACAGAAAATAGGTATCCGCACAGCAAGCCGTTTCTGCCGCCTGGAGATTCCGGCTGATATAAGAGAATAAAGTTATCCGATGAAAGAAGATGCCTTTTTATATCCAGGGCATCTTCTTTTTGTCTTTTTGAAAAAGAAACAGCCTACTTGCACTTATTTCCAAAAAACATTACAATAATGATACTATGGATGAATTAAGATATATTTTAGAGGATAATTTAAATAGTGAATTTCTTTTTGCGGTGCTGAGCAACCCAAGAGAGCTGGAAGCTCCATCCAAGGTGAGAGTCCGTCCGATTTTAAGAAAAGACCGTCTGGTATATCAGTTCGAGGCGTTTCGCGGCGCCCAGGTGTTTCACCAGAATCTGGAAAAGGAAGAGGCGGGCGAAAAGATCATGGAATATATGCGGACTTTCCGGCAAATGCAGTTGGAGACTCAGGGATGTACGGTGTCTGTTCTGGTGAGCAAGAAGGGAAAGACAACGATCAAGACAAAGCTCCGGGCGGCCAGAAAGGCGCCGGCCAATCTGGAGCATAACCGGAAGAAACAATATATTCTGGAGGAAGGGACCTATGTTCCTTTCTTACAGGATCTCGGCGTTATGACGGCGGAGGGGAAGATCGTCCGCGCTAAATTCGACAAATTCCGGCAGATCAACCGTTTCCTGGAGTTTATCCAAGACATTCTGCCTCAGCTGCCCAAAGGACGGGAAATCCGGATCCTGGATTTTGGCTGTGGGAAATCATATCTTACTTTTGCGATGTATTATTATCTTCATGAAATGAAGAAATATGATGTCCGTATCATTGGATTGGATCTAAAGAAAGATGTGATCGAGAAATGCAATCAGCTGGGACGGAAATACGGATATGAAAAACTTCGGTTCTTGGAAGGGAATATTGCGGATTATACAGGGGCGGAAGAAGTGGATATGGTGGTCACCCTTCATGCCTGTGATACGGCGACAGATTTTGCCCTGGCAAAAGCCGTGGGATGGAACGCGAAAGTAATTCTGTCCGTGCCCTGCTGTCAGCATGAACTAAATGGCCAGATGGAGAATGAGACTCTGGCGCCCATTTTGAAATACGGTCTGATCAAGGAGCGGATGGCAGCTCTTTTGACAGACGGGCTGCGTGCCCAGTATCTGGAGCGGGAAGGTTATGACGTGCAGGTGCTGGAATTTATTGATATGGAACATACACCGAAGAATATTCTGCTGCGGGCGGTCAGGACCGGGAAACCGGAAGAAAACGAGGGGAAGATCAAAGCCTGTGAAGAATTTTTTCATGTGTCGCCAACACTGGGGCGGCTGTTAGATAATAAAGGGGATTTGCAATGAAGATAAAAAGACGTTGGAAAATACGGCTGATCAACGCAGGGATCCTGACGGGAGTCTTTCTTGCGGCGGTCATCTTTTTCAGCTATCTGACAAACAATGGGAACGACAGTATGACTGCGGATATGGGGGCGGCTACTTATCCGCAGGTCTCTTTTTCCTGTGATGGATATTCGCTGAATAGTGTGCCGGGGTATGCAAAAGAAATGGATATCCCTTCTATCCGGGACGCTATTACACCTGTAAAAAGTCAGGGGCTGGAAGTAGAGATCCAGCCGTATGAAAATACGATCAGCAGCGTGGAATATAAAGTTTACACGCTGGATGGGAAAGAAGTCCTTCTGGAAGAGACGATCCAGAAACCGGGAGAAACAGAAGTTTTAGATCTGTCTCAGAAAGATATTCTTTCGGAAGAACGGGTTCTTCAGCTGATCCTGCACGTTTCTGGAGATAAAGAGGTTTATTATTATACCAGGATCGCTGCAGAGGAAGGTACAAACGTGTCCCAATGTCTCAACTATGTCCAAACGTTCCATGAAGCGGCGCTGAACCAAGGAGAAGGCGCGCAGATCAGTACGGCGATTGAACCAAGTGAAGAGGGAGACAATACTACATTTGCCCATGTGACGATTCATTCGGATTACAATCATGTGACCTGGGGAGACCTGGCTCCGCAGGTAGAAGGCGGCGAGCGCTGGAGCATCAAAGAGCTGAGAGGGACTTATACTTGTGTACAGCTGGAGTATATGGTGCGCTGTAAGGGCGAAGAAAATGAGGATGATCTGTACAAGGTTACTGAATATTTCCGGGTCCGCTATGACAGCCAGCGGGATCATACTTATCTGCTGGATTATGACAGGCAGATGGAACAGATCTTTGATCCGACCCGGCAAGTATTGAGCGCGACGGGAATCCTGCTTGGAATTGCAGACTATGATGTGCCGTATGTGATCAATGAAGACGGAACCATTGTTTCTTTTATACAAGCAGGCGAGGTGTGGACTTATAATAAGAATACCGATGAGATTTCTCAGGTGTTCAGCTTCTTATCGGCAGAAAATACGGATGAAAGAAATGATACGGCTCAACATGAGATTCGCCTGATAGAAGGAGATAAAAAAGGGAATCTGACATTTGCGGTGTACGGATATATGAACCGGGGCCAGCATGAAGGCGAAGTGGGAGTCGCTATTTACCATTATGATATTGAAACAAGCTCTGTGGAAGAAAAAGTATTTCTTTCTACTAACAAGTCCTGGGGAAACGCCATCGAAGAACTGGGGAAACTGGTCTATTACAATGTAGACGAAGATATGCTGTATGTGCTGGCAGATCATACACTTTACGAAATAGACGTGAAGAAAGATGAGCGGAACGTGCTTGCCAAGGAACTGGCGGATGACCAGTATGTGGTGTCGGAAGACGGCCATATTGTCGCCTATCAAAAGGACGGCCAAATTGTGGTCAAAAATCTGGCTACCGGAAATGAAAGGACTGTTGAGGGCGGAGAAAATGAAACGATCCAGCCACTTGGATTTATCAAGAACGATTTTGTGTATGGGGTATCCAGAGAGGAGGATTCGGGAGAAACGGTATCCGGGACGGTCGTGAATCCTATGTATAAAGTAGAGATACAGAATAGTAAGAGCAAGGTCATCAAAACCTATGAACAGGAGAATGTTTATATTTTAGGAGCTCGGTTTGATGGAAATATGATCACCCTGGAGCGGGCGGCAAAAAGCGGCAATACCTACACAGCCGCATCAGAAGATTATATTACCAATAATACCCAGAAAGAAGAAAGCAACATTACTTTGGAGTCCTATTCTACAGATTTAAAAGGAACTCAGATGCGGCTGACCTACAGTGACGGAATCAGTGACAAGAATCCTAAGCTTTTAAAACCAAAGCAGGTGCAATCGGATGAGGCGATGACGATTGAATTTGATGATATTGACAACAGTGGGAAATGCTATGTCTACGGATACGGAAGACTTCAGGGAGTGTTTGAACAAGCGGGGGATGCGGTGAATAAAGCACGAGAATGTGAAGGAGTCGTTATATCCTCCAGCCAGGAATATATCTGGGAGAGTGGGAACCGGGATCTTACCTATACGATAGAAGGCAAAGACGGAGAGATAGAGACCATCCGAAGTCAACTGGCGGCGGGGACGGCGCCGATGGAGATCATAGATAAGCTCAGAGATGGAAACGGGCTGGATCTGACAGGATGCAGCTGTGAAGATTTGCTTTATATCATTAACCAGGACCGTCCGGTGATTGCGATGCAAAACGCAAAAGACGGAATCATATTGATCGGATATGAAGATTCTACGGTGATTTATGTTGACGGGAAAAGTGGAGAAAGACACAGCGCTTCCTGTGAAGAAATCGATAAAATGACGGCTGGAAGCGGACATACGTATGTAGGATGATAATTGGGGCCGGGGGATTTTTAAAAATCCCCCGGCCCTAATTAAAAATGCCCTGTCCCAAATTGAACGCTGTAACGTTTCAGCGCATAATATAAAACCAGTCCAAGGACTCCGCATGAAAGAATTTCGCCAATCCCTACGGTCAGCATCATGAAGGGGATCGGCAATGCTACGCCATATCCATAGCGAAGGACAAAAGGCACAATTACTGTATTGGCCAGTATTGGCGGTAGGGGAGCCATAAAGGGACTTTTTTCCCGCAACAAATAAGTAAAGACTGCGCCGATCAAGGTGGCCAGGCTTCCGCATAAAATGTCCGGAAGGATTGCGCCGCCCAGGATGTTTCCGATGAGGCAGCCGATAAATAAGCCGGGAACGGCAGCTGGGGTAAACAAGGGGAGAATGGTCAGGGCTTCTGCAAGGCGTACCTGTATCTCTCCAAAAGAAAAGGGCGCAAAAACATAAGTCAGCACCACATAGATAGCCGCGATCATGGCGGCCTGAGTCATGAAAGTAATTTTTTGATTTCTCATTTTGATTCTCCTTTAGTTTTGTTTTACGAGTGGAAGGTCTCGAACACTCGATTCATTTAACGCCGGGAATCGGCGGCAAGCCCTATAGACCTTGGTTTTAGAAGGGCTTTGCAACGGGAAATAGTATAGCACGGCGGCGGCAGGAAATCAAGAAAAGTACCAAAAAAGTCCCAAATTGGAAAATGAAAGCACTTTGCTATATGGAGAGTTGGGAATATGCTATTCTATATTAAAGTTTGAGTTGCATAATTCTTCCTTGAGTTTCATGCAATTGTTTTGAATACTAACTAGGAAAGAAGTATTAAGGTATTCAGCATCTACGTAGCCATGTTTTCCTTGAATGATTGCTTTATAATTTTTTCCATAATGTGAATTTAGTTCTTGGGCTTTTGCAATTTCGTCTTTACTGGGCTCATATTGAAAAAATAAATATGCATATAGATTTCCTAAAATATTTTTGAAACTTTCCGAGCTTAGCAAAAGATTAAGTGTCAGTAAATCAGTGCTTTGAGCTTGTTTTTTGCGTATTTCTGATTCGAAATTTTCTACAGCATATTCACCACCATTCATTTTTTGAAAATACTTTTGTATTTCTTCTACATCCTTAAAATCTTTATCACAAATCCAGCCGAGATTGCCAGGCATTTCTAACCATAAGGATTGTATTCCTTCTATGCTTTTTTCTGTAAGTCCTGTTATTTGAGAAATATAGTGCGTATTGTGGGTGGTTTCATCTATATATCCTAGAAGATAATCGGGACTACAATTTAGCATATTACAGATGTTAATCAGCGTAATAAGCTCTGGAATATTTCGCCCCTGCTCCCAATTTCTAACAGTTTTCAAATGTACATCTAACCTTTCGGCAAATTCGTCTTGTGACTTGATGCCAATTTTTTTTCGACGATTTTTTAATCTGTTTCCAAATTTTTTAAGTTGTTCTTTGGATAGAGTATAAAAAGTATGCAATTTAATTTCCTCCATAAAGGCAAAATATTGAAAAAATGAAAATAATTGTACATCTATACTATATACTTTTTGAGATGTATAATCAAGGTGTAACAAGTTAAAAGATGTGAAAGGAGAAATGATGAAAAAAAGAAATATCACCAATCCTGATAGCGAAAAGCGCCTTGTATGTATTTCTGATTTTGCCGCTTATATAGGTGTGGGGAGAAATACAGCGTTGAAACTTGGAGAGGAAATAGGCTGTAAGGTAAAAATAGGCAAAAGAGTATTATTTGACTTGAAGAAAGCAGACCAGTACTTTAATTCTCTTACGGGGGTGAAATAATGCAAACAGAAAACAGAAATAACCGAGTACACACAGGGGATCGGTCCGGCAAGATTGAATTTCCAATAATGAACTTGTTGCCAGTAGGAAAAGAAAATGCGATTAGTACGCAGGAACTTGTCCGGCTGGCTGGCTGTAGATCAGCTAGAGAGTTGCAAGAAAGAATAGCCTTGGAACGAAATGCTGGGGCTGTGATATATTCCGGTTCTGGCCGAGGGTATTGGAGGCCAAAGGATCGTCAGGAAATACAGGAATTTGTCAAGACCATGAATGCGAGGGCCTTAAATACGTTGAGGGCAGCAAAGAGCGCCAAAGCTGTGTTGAAGATCCCGGCGGGGCAGCAGGATTTTAATGCGGGAGTACAAGATGGGGAGAGTTAAGAAAACACCCTTTCCCGATTGGCAGACAAAAAAATCAAATGGCATAGAGGAACGATATGTACGCCTTGGCAATTCACAGTTAACGGATGAAAACGTAAATTTACTTTCTCATATAGCATTTCGAATGTATGTTTATATGTTATTAGAAAGCAGAGGTAGACAAGAATTTGAAATGCCTCGCCGGAAATATAAGAAATTTATGAGTGCAGGTGGAGCAAGTAAGGCAATTAGAGAGTTAGTGGAGCGGGGATTTATTGATGTTGTTCAACAGAATAAAAACCTCAGAAAAGCAAATGTGTATAGATTTTCCTGCCGGTGGAAAGGTACATAATTTTTATTTGGCTGTCTATGTAGCGAACAGTAAAAGGCCAATCTTGTCTATATAGCGACAGTGTAACAGTAAAAAAAGGGCCTACACTGTCGCTGTGTAGACAAGTTTCAGCGTTTTTTGATGAAATACACTGTCGCTGTGTAGACAGATATACTATATATAGCCATATATAGATTAAAAAAAGAGCCTGCCGCAAGCGGTCAAGCCCTCCACCTATTTTGATAGTCCAATTATAAGGGAGTGGGCCGCTTATGTCAATGAACCTTGAAAACAGAACAAACGAACAGCTTGTTGTGCTGATCCAGTCCGGGGAGAGTGAAGCGGATAATATGCTGCAGCTATGGCAGCAGAATCGGGGATTTATCGCAACGATAGCCCGGAAGTATACCAGCCTGGCTGAGATGGAAGATCTGGAGCAGGAGGGATATCTGGGATTGTGTGAAGCCGTGAGGCATTATGAGCCGGACAAAGGGGTTAAGTTCATCAATTACGCAGCCTTTTGGATCAAGCAGGCCATGAGGCGGTATATCGATAACTGCGGGGCTGTGGTTCGTCTACCTACCAATATTCATGAATGGATCAAAAAGTATAACTGGGTATTGCATGAATACCAGAAGGCCCAGCATGAATGGCCTTCAGATTGTGCCTTGTGTTGGCTTTTAGGTGTTGAGCGAGAGAAACTCCGGGCAATCCAGAAGGCGGCGAATATGAGGCAGATAGACAGCCTTAGCAGGCCGTTGGAGATGGAGAGCGAGGATTTAACTTTAGGGGATACTGTATCATCCGGGGAAGATCTGGAAGAAGACGCTTGCAGGCGATTGGATCGGGAAGATCTGAGGCGTACTGTCTGGGTTGCAGTAGATCAGCTACCCGGTGATCAGCCAGCCGTGATACGGATGATCTACCAGGAAGGCATGACCAGAATACAGGCAGGGGAAATCTTGGGGGATGGTAACGGGAAGGTTGGGATTGAGGAACACAGGGCATTGCGGACGCTACGTCTATCCCGCAGGAGTGGAAAATACCAGGCATATTATGAAGAATACTTGGCCGCCGCTCCGGTTCATCATGTGGGAGTAAGACGGTTTAAAGAAACTTGGACGAGCGAAGTGGAGCGAGAAGCATTGGGAGGTATGAATAATTAGAATGTTGATCCCCCCTATTAAATTCGAGCGAAGATATTTAGAATCTACTGGCTGGGGGTGACGTTTTCCAACCCTGAAGAGAAAAACAAGAAAGGGGGAAAATAATTGCCTACCTGCTGCCGATATGATACGATAGGAACAGGAACAACCGTGTTACAGGGTGGCTGACCTCTATTCTACATAGAATGGGGGTGGTGCTGATGGACAAGAAACCTTTTGATTTTAAAGACCTTATGGCCTTTGGAATGTTCATCCTGGCATTGCTGACATTCGTCTTTACGTTTATCAGATAATGTTTTAAGCATAGAAAAACCACCCCGGAAACTTTGGCGAGTGAAGAGGTGGTAATTTCTATGTTGCTGTTTACTTCATGAGGCCAACCACTTTGTGGCGGTTGTTCCTTTTGTGTCTTTAATATAGCATATCTGGCCGGATCATGCAAGGATTACTCTGGATTTGCGGAGTTTTCCCGCTTCATCCGTTCATCAATGGCCTTCTTGATATATCCGTTTACGGACTCTTTAGAACGATCGGCAGCAGCCTTGATTTCCTCATACTTTTCTTTCTGGACGTCCAGAGGGATACGCTTTAGTTTTGTCTTGGCATACTGCATATCATATTTTGCTTTGTCTTCTTTTGTCGGCATTTCTTCACCTACTTTCGTACACGATTTAGTGGGGGCCTCAAATATAAAGATACCTTTTCCACCTTACACTAGAAGTATAGCATATAATCAAGACTATGTACATAGTAAAAACAAATGAAAAACTACGTACATATTTGTACATTGTGTCAATGGACAATAAACTATGTACATAGTATAATGTAATCAAGATAAAGGTAAAGCCAACAGCGAAGGGTGAAAACGAAGTGGCGAGAGCGTACCGGAGACACCAACGTAATACCGGGCAAGGGTAAGGGGATAATGAGATGGTCAAGAAACCTTAGATAGCTTTAAGACCTGCCGGAGCTGTTGGAAGCCTGAAGGAGAAAGGAGATCAGAACATGACAGAAAGAATGGTTGTAAACCGAGTAAAGAAGCTGAAGGCATTAGAAGCCCAGCAGAAAGAGGTTGGCCAGCAGATTGAGGCGTTGAAAGCGGAGATCAAAGCGGATATGGAAAGGCAAGGCCTGGAAGAGCAGAAGGCTGGTGATTTTATCGTGAGATTCACCACGATGGTAACTGGCAGATTTGACAGCAAGGCGTTCCGGGCAGACCATGAAGCAATGTATAAGCGGTATGTGAAGCCGGTAGAGAGCCGGAGATTTTCAATAGCATGATGTACAGCCTCCAATTGATGGTGTTGCGCTTTATATTTTCTTCTGATGAAACCACAGATAGACGCAAGCAATAAGCGATACGCTAACGGGTGCAAAGCGAAGCGTAACCAAGAAGCTACCAAACCCGAAGCAAAGAGCAACCAAGAAACGACCAAACATGAACCTAATGAAAATGTAAATGAAAATGTAAAGGAAAAGAAAAAAATATATACGTGTGCATTTGAGACGCTATGGGCCGCATACCCAAGAAAAAGCCTTTGCCAGTGTATATTGGGCGAGTATAGCCGGAGCTACACTATAAACGCAGATACATAGTAGTACGAATCCGGTAGAAAGGATAGAAGTATATGAATGAAAAAAATAAGATTATTGAGAAATTCATCACGGAGATGTTGAAAGCTACAGTTGATGATTATATTGAGATAAAATATGTGTTGTTAAGTGGAAACGCCGATAAACCGGCTGTAATGAAATTCTTGAAGACAGCATTTGATCTGGTTGAATCTCATAGACCCTTGCTGATTGAAGTTAGCGAAAATAATGCTTAAGATTGAAGAAAAGATACTAGAAAACGACAGTCTTAAAAGGAGTGTGGAGAAAGGGGATTCCCTAAAAAGAGTAGGAAATAAAAATGCCCCGCAGTGCGGCAACACCACGGGGCGAAAACAGAAATAACCCAATACACACAAGATACCGGGCTATTTTGATTATAACCTTCATATAGTCCGGTTGCAAGCAGAATATTGACTGCTGCCATTGTAGCAGAGAAAGCGAGGACGATATGACAAGGATAGAACATATTTATGAACAGGCATTTCAAAGTTTGCCAGAAGGACAAGCGGCGGATGAAGGTTTGTCGGACGAGATAAAAGAGTATCTTCAGAATGTGATTTTACCAGTGCAAAACCGGGCCGAGCTGGAGGACTTAGTATATGCTGGCAGCAGTTATGGCCAGAAGAGCGGTTTCGTCAGCGGCTTTCGCTATGCGGTGGCCTTGTTGGCGGAGAGCCTTGTCTGAGGGGGGGATCGCATGGCAACAGATAAGAGAGGGAGAAAGCTCCCTAAAGGAATCAGGCAGCGATATGATGATTTTGAAGGGCGTTTTATGTATCAGGGGAAAAGGTATCTGGTACATGGGAAAACTGTTACAGAAACCCAGAAAGCCATGACAGATTTGAAATATAAGCTGGAGCACGGGCTGTTTGTGATGAAAGAGAAGATCACGCTAAACGAATGGTATCAGACCTGGCTAGAAGAGTATAAGAAAAACAGGGTAAAGATAGGGACTTATACCAGCTACGAGAAATACTATAAGAGTGTGATCAAGGAACGGCTGGGCAGCAGGGAGATCACAGAGATCCGGGGCGAGCATATCCAGAAGTTATATAACGATCTGGTGAAAGACGGATATGCTCTCTCCAGTATCAAGATTGTATCTGCGGTACTGAATGGCTGCTTTAAGCAGGCTGAAAGAAATGGTTTGATAGAAAGAAATCCGGTGCGGCTGGCAGAATTGCCACGGCAGACGGAGAAGCCAACCCGCCAGGCTATGACAAGGGAGCAACAGGCATTGTTTATGGAATATGCCCAAGAGAGTTATTTATACCATTTCTTTGAGGTTATGCTGCGCACTGGAATGAGAAAGGGGGAAATGCAGGGGCTTAAGTATTCTGATATAGACCGCAAACAGAATGTGATCCATGTCCGCCGCACATTGAAGTATATCGAGGGCAGGGGATATGTAGAGGACACGCCCAAAACCCGCACATCTACCAGAGATATTCCATTGACTGCTGCCGTGCTGGAGCATATAGAAGCGCAGCGGAATTATTGGGGATTTAAGGTTGTGAAGATGGATCAATATCTGTTTTGCAATGAGAACGGCGGCCCGATTAGCCGGGAACGGGTGCAGGCAGAAATTGAACGCACGATCAAACGGATCAGGGCAGCAGGCCATGATTTTCCTAGAATCACTTCTCATGTCTTCCGTCACACCTTTGCCACAAGAGCGATAGAGGCAGGTATGCAGCCGCAGGTGCTAAAAACTATCCTGGGGCATAGTTCCTTGGCTATGACGATGGATCTGTATAGTCATGTACTGCCAGATACAAAGGCAGAGGAAATGGAGAAGATTGCAAGTGTATTTTAGGGGCCTGCTGCCCCCTTTTTTATCTCTGGACAGTACCAAAAAAGTACCAAATTAGTACCAAATTGCACACACAAGGATAAACCGCAATAAAATAAAAAGTCCCGGAAACGCCGCATTTCCGGGAGATAATGACAAAAGATAAATCTATATAAATAGGTAGGTTTAGAAGTTTTGTTTTACGAGTGGAAGGTCTCGAACACTCGATTCATTTAACGCCGGGAATCGGCGGCAAGCCCGATAGACCTTGGTTTTAGACGGGCTTTGCAACGGGAAATAGTATAGCATTATCCCCATGCTTTCGTCAAGCGTGAAGCTTGACTTTTCCCTATTTTCAACTATACTGTTACTAGAAAATAAGGAACAGAGAGGATATATAATGGTACAGGAGAAGATTATCCCTAATCATATGGACATTTACTGGCATGATTATGCTGACAAAACGGAAACTGTTCCAATCACGGAGGCAAGTATGATTGAGAAGTCCACACTGGTTGGCCGTGTGGGCCTCATGTTATTAGCCTGCGGGACAGGCGCGTGGAGGGTCAGAAGTTCCATGAATACGGTGGCGAAATGTCTTGGATTGACCTGCCACGCCAATATTGGATTGATGTCTATCGATTATAGCTGTTTTGATGGAAACCGCTCTTTTTCGCACTCTTTGAGCTTGAATAACACAGGAGTCAACACCTTAAAACTAGACCGCCTGGAACGATTTGTGAAGAAATTTCCTCAAGAGGGAATCCAGATGACGGCGGAGCAGCTGCATTCCCGTTTGGATGAGATCAATCAATCGGGGAATTTATATACGCCCGTTTTGCTGGGGCTGGCCTCGGCCTTGGCCTGCGGCGCATTTACCTTTTTGCTGGGCGGCGGGATCATCGAAATGATCTGTGCGTTTATCGGCGCCGGGATCGGGAATTACCTAAGATGCAGATTGCTGCAGCGCCACTATACATTATTCTTGTGCATTGTATCGTCTGTGGCGCTGGCATGCCTGGCTTATACGGCGGCGCTTCGGGCGGCAGAGTCTTTGTTCGCGGTACCTGTACAGCATGAGGCCGGATATATCTGCGCAATGTTGTTCATTATCCCAGGCTTTCCTTTTATTACCAGCGGAATTGACCTGGCAAAGCTGGATATGCGTTCTGGCTTGGAAAGACTTGCCTATGCGGTTATGATCATTGTGGTGGCCACTGTTACAGCGTGGATCTTGGCAGTGATCTTGAAACTGGAACCAGAAGATTTTGTGGCATTGTCTCTGGGACCAGCGCTGTTGTTTGGATTGCGGCTGATCGCAAGCTTTTGTGGGGTATTCGGATTTTCTATTATGTTTAACAGCCCGGTGCCTCTTGCGGCGACAGCGGCGCTGATCGGCGCAGTGGCGAATACATTGCGTCTGGAGCTTGCGGAGCTTGATGCGTTTCCGCCTGCCGCGGCGGCGTTTATCGGTTCTTTAACAGCAGGACTTCTGGCGTCTCTCCTGACCAAGCGGCTGGGATATCCCAGGATCGCGATCACAGTGCCATCCATTGTGATCATGGTGCCGGGGATGTACCTTTACCGGGGCGTCTATAATCTGGGGGAAATGTCCCTGACTCCATCGGCCTCCTGGCTGGCCTCTGCCCTTTTGATCATTCTTGCCCTTCCGCTGGGATTGATTTTTGCCAGGATCATTACGGACCGGTCATTCCGGCACTGTACATAAAGGGATATCAGCGGAGAGTGACCTTTAAAAATTGGAAACAATATGGTATAATGGGCGAAAAGTATGTGCCAAGAAAAGGAGCGGAAAATAAAGATGAAACTTACACAGATCAGAGATTTATATAAGAACAGAGAGAAATATCTGGACCAGAAAATAACGGTGGGCGGCTGGGTCCGGAGTATCCGGGATTCCAAGACATTTGGGTTTATTGTTGTCAACGATGGGACATTTTTTGAGCCGCTGCAGGTAGTTTACCATGATAAAATGGAGAATTTCGCGGAAATTTCTAAGCTGAATGTAGGAGCGGCGATCATCGTGACCGGAACACTGGTGGCCACGCCCCAGGCAAAACAGCCTTTTGAGATCCAGGCGGATACGGTAGAGGTAGAAGGAGCTTCCGCGCCGGAATATCCGCTTCAGAAGAAGCGGCACAGCTTTGAGTATTTGAGGACCATCGCTCATCTGCGCCCCAGGACAAACACATTTCAGGCGGTTTTCAGAATCCGCTCTCTTGCGGCTTATGCGATCCATAAGTTTTTCCAGGAGAGAGATTTTGTTTATGTGCACACTCCGATCATTACGGGAAGCGACTGTGAAGGGGCAGGTGAAATGTTCCGGGTGACGACCCTGGATATGGAGAATGTACCTAAGGACGATCAGGGAAAAGTAGATTATGCCCAGGATTTCTTTGGAAAAGAGACAAGCCTTACAGTCAGCGGCCAGCTTAATGCAGAGACCTATGCTCAGGCTTTCAGAAATGTATATACATTTGGCCCAACTTTCCGGGCTGAGAATTCCAATACGACCCGCCATGCGGCAGAATTCTGGATGATCGAGCCGGAGATCGCGTTTGCTGACCTGGAGGATGATATGGATCTGGCGGAAGCTATGTTGAAGTACGTGATCAACTATGTGCTGGAAGAGGCGCCGGAAGAGATGAACTTCTTCAACTCCTTTGTGGACAAGGGGCTTCTGGAGCGGCTCAACAACGTGGTTTCCTCTGAATTTGCCAGAATAACCTATACCGATGCCATAGAACTTTTGGAGAAGAACAATGACAACTTTGAATACAAAGTATCCTGGGGTATTGACCTGCAGACAGAGCACGAAAGGTATCTGACCGAGCAGATCTTCAAGCGGCCGGTATTTGTGACGGATTATCCAAAAGACATCAAGGCTTTCTATATGAAGCAAAACGAGGATGGGAAAACGGTGGCGGCTGTTGACTGTCTGGTTCCGGGAATCGGAGAGATCATCGGCGGAAGCCAGAGGGAAGACGATTATGGGAAATTAAAGGCAAGGATTGAAGAATTGGGAATGGCAGAGGAAGACTATCAGTTCTATATGGATCTGAGAAAATATGGGTCCACCCGCCACGCAGGATTCGGACTTGGCTTTGAGCGTTGTATCATGTATCTGACAGGAATGACAAATATTCGCGATGTGCTTCCGTTCCCAAGAACGGTAAACAACTGCGAACTGTAAAAGTGTTCAAAAAGGGACAGGGCATTTTCAATTTGGGACGGGGGATTTTTAAAAATCCCCCGTCCCCAATAGGAGGTTTCATATGAACATTTTAGTTGTAGATGATGAAAAGGAGATTGCGGACGTTATTGAATTGTATCTTCAGAATGACCAGTATAATGTATACAAGTTTTATACCGGCCAAGAGGCCTTGGATTTTCTGAAGAGTACGAAGGTGGATCTGGCAATTCTGGATATTATGCTTCCGGATGTAGACGGCTTTCAGATTCTGAAAATGATCCGGGAGAAATATACCTTCCCGGTGATCATGCTGACGGCGAAGACGGAGTATATGGATAAGATCACAGGACTTACCTTGGGGGCGGACGACTATATTCCTAAGCCCTTTAATCCCCTGGAGCTGGTTGCTCGAGTAAAAGCCCAGATCCGCAGATATACCCAGTATAATGACGGGGGTAAAGACACGGGAGACGTAATTGATTTTGGGGGCCTGCTCCTGGACCGGACCTCCCATGAATGTGTCTATAATGAGGTCCCGCTGACGCTGACCCCCATTGAATTTGACATCTTGTGGCTGTTATGCGAGAACCGGGGAAAGGTGATCAGTTCAGAAGAACTGTTCGAGAAGGTCTGGCATGAGAAATACTACAAAAACAGTAACAATACAGTAATGGTGCATATCCGGCATCTGCGGGAGAAAATGAATGCGCCTACCGGAAAATCCGACTTTATCAAAACGGTGTGGGGAGTGGGATATAAGGTTGAAGAGTAATTATCGGAAACTAAAATTCAGTATTCTTCTGCAGACGGTCCTGGTCACGGCTGTCACCGTCCTGGTGGGCGGCGTGATCCTCAACTATGTGATCGATGGAGTATATAATGAGAGCTTTGGCCGGATTTTTGTGAAAGTGCTGACATCTATGAACGTGGAGGAGCAGACCGCTATCGATTTATATTGGCGGCTGATCGGCGACAATAAAGAGTTCTTTATGATCGTTGGATTTTTGCTCTTGTTTTCGCTGTTCTTTTACGCGGCCCTCTCCAAAATGACTCGGTATCTGGATCAGGTAGGAGAAGGGATTGAAAATATCGTATCTGACTCCACAGAACCGATCCATCTGATCACGGAGTTAAAGCCCATCGAACTGCGGCTAAATGAGATCAAAGCGACTCTTAAACGGCAGGAATTGGAGTCGGAGGAAGGGGAAAAGAAGAAAAATGACCTGGTCCTGTTTCTGGCTCATGATTTGAAGACCCCTTTGACCTCTATTGTGGCCTATCTGAGCATGATCGATAACTATCCGGAAATGGATCCGGCGGAACGGGAGAAGTATGTCCATATTGCTTTGGAGAAGTCGGTCCGGTTAGGAGAACTGATCAATGAGTTCTTCGATATCACCCGTTATAATCTCCAAAATATTGAGTTGGAACCAGTGGAGATCAATCTTACTATGATGCTGGAGCAGCTTGCAGACGAGCTCTATGGCGTGCTGCAGGAAAAGCAGCTTCGCTGTGAAGTGGAAGTGGAAGAGAATCTGGAAGTATATGGAGACCCGGACAAGCTTGCGCGGGTGTTTGACAATATCCTGCGAAATGCGGTGGCCTACTGCTATGAAAATACGGTCATCCAGATCCAGGCGGTGAAAAAAGGGGACACGATCGAAATTACATTTACCAATGAAGGAGATAAGATTCCAGGGGCGATGCTCCAGACCATTTTTGAGAAGTTTTACCGGGTAGACGGCTCCAGATCCAGTGGGACCGGCGGAGCAGGGCTTGGACTCGCTATCGCCAAAGAGATCGTGGAACTCCATGGCGGAAGCGTTCAGGCCAGAAGTGATGACGTAAAGACCAGATTTATCGTTACACTGCCATCAAAAAATACACAGGAGCAGGAAGAAGGAAAAGAAGATGAAATTCATTCACATCGCAGACGTGCATTTGGGGGCAGAACCGGACGCAGGAAGCGCGTACACCCAAAGCAGGGGAAGAGAGATATGGAACAGCCTGGAGAAGATCGGGGAGCTGTGTAGAGAAGAAAAGGCGGAGCTGCTTTTGATCGCGGGAGACCTGTTTCATAGACAGCCTCTTCTGCGGGAATTAAAGGAGGTAAATTCCTGCTTGGGAAGTCTTCCCTCCACTCAGGTTGTGCTTATTATAGGAAATCATGATTATCTGAAGACGAGTTCTTACTACCGGACATTTCGCTGGGCGGAAAATATCCATCCACTTTTAAGCGAAGAAATCCAATGTATTGAATTTCCTGGATTTTCTACGGCCGTATACGGCTGCAGCTATCATTCGAGGGAGATCTCCGGCAAACCTTATGCTGGTTTTTATGCGCCAGGCCGGCAGCCTTATGAGATTTTGCTGCTCCATGGCGGAGATGAGAAGCATATGCCGATAGATCAGAAGGAACTTCTTAAACTGGGGTATACCTATACTGCGCTTGGCCATATCCATAAACCCCAGGAACTGGCCGCTGGGAAGATCGCTTACAGCGGAGCGCTGGAGCCGATAGATAAAAATGATACAGGACCTCATGGGTATATTAGAGGAGAGGTCACAGACAAAGGATGTCAGATCCAGTTTGTACCGGCGGCCGGGAGAGAATACCGGGATTTGAAAGTGGGAGTTACCCGGGATATGACAGGGCACCAGGTAAAAGAGGCGCTTCGGCGGCAGATCGAACAGCAGGGAATGCAGCATATGTATAAAGTCTGCCTGGAAGGATTCCGGGATCCGGACATCTTGTTTGATCTGGAGGCTTTTGATATCTATGGGAATGTGGTGGAATTGTCAGATGAGACCAGACCGGCCTATCATTTTGAGAAACTAAAGCTGCAGAATCAGGAAAATATCCTTGGCGCGTTTATTGGAGAATTGGAAAACGCCGGGGAAGCGACCATAGAATACAGAGCTTTGTGTGAGGGAGTACGGGCTCTGATGGAGACAAGAAGAGACGAAGTATGAAGATTTGCAGATTGAGAATAAAAAATTTTGGAAAGCTGAAAAATCGGGATTTTGACCTGTCTGAGGGAATTCAGCTTTTCTATGGGGAAAATGAATCGGGAAAATCAACGATCCACACGTTTATTAAAGGGATGCTGTTTGGGATAGAACGAGGAAGAGGAAGAGCTTCCCTCAACGATACGTTCAGTATTTATGAACCTTGGGACGACCCATCCCATTACCGCGGATCTCTGCAGTTTGAGAGTGGAGGAAAACATTTCTGGGTTCATCGGAATTTTGATAAATATTCTAAGAAAGCGGAGCTGATCTGTGAAGAGGACGGGGAAGAGTTTTCCATCGAAAAAGGAGATCTGGATATGCTGCTTTCCGGAATGGACAGAGCTGGTTATGAGAATACCATATCGATCGGCCAGTTAAAGGCAGAACCGTCTCAGCCACTGGCAGTAAGGCTTAAAAATTTCGCAACAAATTATTATGCTGCCGGAGCCAGCGATCTGGACCTTCCGGCCGCGCTTGAACGGCTGGAGGAACGCCGCCGCCAGATTGACCGGGCAAAAAAAGAATTTGTCCAGAAACGGCAGAAAAAGAGGGAGCAGATTGAGCAGGAGGCATCCTATATATGGAGGGAGATCCATAAGCTTCAGGAGGAAGAGGACGTGCTGGAAGCAGAGATCGTGTCCCGCCGGGAGCATTCTGCCAGAGAAGAGCAGGAGAAAAAAGGGGTCATGGATGAGATCCGCCCGTCTAAGTGGAGGATTCATCCGGTAGAAATCCTGTTATTTATTTTGATCGTCGTTTTTTCTTTCATCCTGATTCAGCGCCCCTGGAATTATCTGGTAGCAATTGTGCTGTTTCTGTGCTGCGGCATTTATGTGTGGAACCGTCTGAAGGTAGGAAAAGGACAAGAGAAAACGGAACCGGAGAAACTTCTGGAAGAGATTACGCCGAAAGAGGAGAAGGAACCGCTGGAACGGCTGGTATGGGAAAGAGATCATCTGAGGGCGGAGCGGAAAGAAAAGCAGATCCAGTATGATAATCTCCAGGAACAGCTGGAAGAACTGGAAGAAGTAGGAAGAGAAGCGAAAGAGCTGGACCAGCAGAGAGAGGGGGTTCTTCTGGCAGTAGAGAAACTGGATGAAGTATCTCAGAAACAGCAAGGGAAGCTGGAAGGAGCGTTAAACGCAAAGGTTTCCGAGATCATGAAAGAGATTACCGGAGGAAAATATACCCGCTTTTTGGTGGAGGAACCTCTGAAATTAAGTCTGATCTTAGAGGACGGCAGGAAAGTCGGAATCGAGAAACTAAGCCGGGGGACCATAGAACAGATTTATTTTGCTCTGCGGATGGCCGCGGGAGAGCTGCTGTATGAAGAAGAGTATCCGGTGCTCTTAGACGATACTTTTGCGTACTATGATGACGAACGGCTTAAGAATACGCTTGCCTGGCTGGAGAAAAATAGAAAACAGGTAATCATTTTCACCTGCCAAAACCGAGAGGAGGAAGCGCTTCTGGCGTTGGACATCTCATATAAAAAGGAGGTCGTTTAGACCTCCTTTTTGTTTGCGCTTTTTCTAAGCATCTTCATCCATAATGCCCTTTTTGTAATTATCTACAGCGGTCAGGATCCGTTCGTTGGGATCCAGGATACTGCTGATTGATCCATCGTGATTAAGGGTATCGATCAGCAGAGCCATATATTTACTCATATCGCAATTTACATAGTATGGCCGGGCCAGAAGCTCCGGTGTCTGATAAATGAGATTAGTAGTAAGGATCGCATCGATGATTCCGTCTTCATAAGCTTTGTCGAATTTTTCCAGTCCGTTCGTAAAAAGACCAAAAGTGGCCGCAGCGAAGATCCGCCGCGCTTTCCGCTGTTTCAGCTGTCTGGCGACGTCCAGGATGCTGTCCCCGGAGGAGATCATGTCGTCCAGGATGATCACGTCTTTGCCTTCCACAGAAGAACCCAGGAATTCGTGGGCGACAATAGGGTTCCGGCCGTTTACCATCCGAGTGTAGTCCCGGCGTTTGTAGAACATACCCATATCCAGATTTAATACGTTGGCCAGATAGACAGCACGTTCAGTGGCGCCTTCATCCGGACTTATAGCCATCATGTGTCTGCTGTCGATCTGAAGGTCGTCAAAGGTGCGGAGAAGTCCTTTTACAAATTGATAAGTCGGACGGATCGTCTCAAATCCGCTTAGCGGGATGGCATTTTGGACCCGTGGATCGTGGGCATCGAAAGTGATGATATTATCGGCTCCCATTCTTACCAGCTCCTGCAGAGCGATAGCGCAGTCCAAAGACTCCCGCCGGCTCCTTTTGTGCTGGCGGCTTTCGTATAGGAACGGCATGATCACGTTAAGCCTGCGGGCTTTTCCGCCCACAGCCGCGATCACTCTCTTTAAGTTCTGAAAATGATCGTCAGGCGACATGTGATTGGTGTTTCCGGTAAGAGAATAGGTCAGGCTGTAATTGCACACGTCCACCATAACATAGATATCTTTCCCCCGAACGGATTCGCCTAAGATTCCTTTGGCTTCTCCGGAGCCAAAGCGGGGAACCTTGGCATTGATCAGGTAGGTGTCCCGCTCATAGCCGCTGAATGCCACGTCGTTTTTATGGGCATGTCCGTCCTCCCTGCGCCATTTTACAATATAATCGTCCACCCGTTCCCCCATCTGCCGGCAGCCATCCAAGGCAACAATGCCAAGGGCTCCTACCGGTATATTTTCCAGGTTGCGTTCATTACGGCGTAACATCTTTTGTACCTCCCAGGTTTAATAATTTTTTCTGAATACGAATATCGTCTCCTGTCAGTCGAAGCATAGTGTATGCGCTGCTGAGGCGGGAGAAGATCCGCTCAGAATAAATGGATTTGATATCTTCCAGCGCTAAATTGGTGGAAATAATGGTTGATTTCCTGCGCAGGATTCTTTCATTGATGCAGGCAAAAAGCTGCGATGTGGTAAATGCGTTGGCAAGTTCCGTACCCAAATCGTCGATGATCAGAAGATCACACTCATAGATATGGGTAAATATATCGGAATCGCCCTCCCGCTTTGAACCAAATGTATTCTTCGCGAAATAGTCGAATAGCTGAACAGCAGAAAAATAGATAACGGGAACAGCCTGATCGATCAGCTCTTTCGCGATGCAGTGAGACAGAAAGGTTTTCCCTACTCCGGTGTCTCCATATAGCAGAAGGCTGCGGAATTCGCTGGAAAAGGTATCCACAAACTCGTGACATACTTTTAGGGCAGTCTGTATGGCCTCCAGGGAGGAACGTCCGGTAAGCGGATCGATATGATTGCTGGAATAATATTCTAACTGGAATGTAGAAAAATTTTCCGTCTGGAGGATTCCCTGAAGATTGGACTGCTCATATAAAAGGTCTATGATCGCCTTTTTAAAACAATGGCATTTCTCCGTACCAATATAGCCAGTATCCTGACAGTCCGGGCATGTGTAATGGGGTTCCAGATAATCGTCTGGAAGTCCGGCAGAAGCAAGAAGTTCTCGCTTTCTGGCAAAAAGTCTGGACAGATCTTCTCTGGCGGAGTCCAGCGCGTGTTCGTCTCCCTCCAACAGATTTCTGGCCCGCGTAATGCTGACAGAAGAAATCTCCGCCTCTATTTCCTGAAGGGCGGGAAGACGGCGGTATGCTTCCTGGCGGCGCTGGCGCAGATGACGCGCATTATCCAGCTGCCGCTGTTCATAGGTACGCATGAGTAGATCGTATTGAGAATTGGAAAGCGCCATAATAATCTCCTTAAAATAGAGCTATTGCTGAACCAGCTTTCGTTCCAGGTCATTCATATCATAGGAACGGCTGTCGAAATTGTTGAATTTGTTGGAAGAAGCCTTGGAAGCGGGTCGTTTTTTCCGCTCTTTCTCCTTATAATAGGCCTCGTCCAAAGACTCTATATCTTTTAAGCTGTGGACATTTTTGGACAGCCAGCTTTTCAGAATAGAATCTGTATACTCAAAATTAGGCTGATGAATCTTGTTCATAGTACGTGCGCAGGCCTCCAGGATGATGTCCAGGGAGAAGCCGTATTCATCATTCCATTTCCGGATGTAGGCGATTTCGGAGGAAGCGGGCGCGCGTCCTTTGATGCCATAGGCGTTTAAGATAGAATAACAGTTCTTATTATAAAGGATGGCGCAGGACTTTGCTGCTTCCACCGTCTGGATCTTCTGTTCATGCCAGGATAAAGCAACTTTTTGGATGTAATGAATGCTTTTGTGGCCATTTTCCACACAGTACTCGATCAGATACTCGATCAGGTCGGCGGACATGTCCAAAGTTTCATAAAAATAGGTGATCGCTTCGATGTCTGTAGCGGAAAGCGTTTTGCCAAGATACTGTTCCGCAACAAACAAAAGCTCCTTGAATTCCTTGCGGCTCCGGTAGTTCTGGATATTTGGGACATCCGAAGGCGCCGGAGCGGTGTCAGGCGCGGACTCATAGTCTAAAAGGCCCTGTTTCTTCCAATAATTTAACGCCCGGATCACATCTTTTTCCGTGATTTCCAGAAGATCCGCGATCCTGGAAATGGTCAAAGTCCCGGAAGGCTCGTTTAGGTGACGGAGCAGAAGGAGGTACACCTTTACATACTCGCCGTTGGCTTTCGCCATATAACAGTCGATAAATTCATTTTCCAGCACGGTTGTATTTGTCTGCGCATGATTTGTAAGTGTTAATTTTTTCATAGTGTGCCAATCCTTCCATATCCTGTGATCCTGTGTAAGGATCTAAGAGTCTCGTAGGGTTATTATAACATTGGAAGGACCAGCAAAAAAGAAATTTTTGAGCAAAAAACGGGCTTTTTTGTGGATAAAATTCTGTGGAAAATGTGGAAAACTAGGGTTTAAGAAGATTTTCCCCAATGTTTACAACGTTTCCGGCTCCCATAGTTATCAACAGGTCCCCGTTTTCGCAATGTGACCGACAGAAATCCTCGATTTCTTCAAAGGTAGAGAAATAATAAGCATCTGTTCCCTGTTCTCTAAGGGCAAGGGCAAGATCCTCAGAAGAAACCCCCAGTGTATCGGTCTCTCTTGCGGCATAAATGTCTGCCAGGACTACATGGTCTGCCCCAGTAAGTGCGTCTGCAAATTCCGGGAACAAAGCTTTCGTCCGGGTATAAGTGTGAGGCTGGAAGACGCACCAGAGTTCTCGATGGGGATAGTGACGCGCGGCTTCCAGGGTGGCCTTGATCTCGGTAGGATGGTGGGCATAGTCGTCAATGACGGTTACGCCTTGAAATTCTCCTTTATGCTCAAAACGCCGGTCTGTTCCCTGGAAATCTTTTAAGCCTTTTTTGGCGGTCTCCAGAGGAATGTTTAAAAGGTCCGCCACCGCCAGCGCCGCCAAAGCATTCTGTACATTATGTTCTCCGTTGACGGACAGGCTTACGCGGTCTACGAAGATTCCCTCTTTTACGAAATCGAAAGAAGCGCTGCCTTTTTTATCATAAGCGATATTGACAGCTCCATAGTCAAAAGAACTATCCATACCAAAGGTACAAATACGGCATGGCAGATCTTTAGTAAAGGAATCCAGATCCGGGATCGACCCGTTGATCACAAGAGCTCCGTCCGCAGGAAGAAGCTGGGCGAACTTCTGGAAGGATGAGCGGATATCATTAAGATCTTTGAAAAAGTCCAGATGATCCGCGTCAATATTTAAAATGATACTGATCTTCGGAAGAAAATGGAGAAAGCTGTTGGTATACTCGCAGGCTTCTGTTACAAACAGATCGGAATTTCCGACCCGGATATTGCCTCCAATGGCATGAAGGATTCCTCCCACAGAAATGGTAGGATCCAGATCGCCGGCCAGCAGGATATGGGAAAGCATAGACGTTGTAGTAGTCTTTCCGTGTGTCCCGGACACGGCGATGGGAGTCTTATAATTCGCCATAAGCTGTCCTAAGAGTTCTGCTCGGCTCAGCATAGGCAGGCCCTTCTGAAGGGCGGCCTGGTATTCTTCGTTATCCTCATGGATCGCGGCAGTATAAACGACCACATCGATGCCCTCTATTATATTAGAGGCTTTCTGACCATAGAAAATGCGCGCGCCATTTTTTTCAAGCTGGCGGGTGAGCGGAGTTTCCTTATTGTCAGACCCTGATATGGTGAAATGTTCTTTTAGGAGGATCTGCGCCAGCCCGCTCATGCTGATTCCTCCGATTCCTATAAAATGTACATGTATGGGGTTGTTAAACTGAATCTGATACATAGATTACCTTCCTCTTTGATTTTTAGTCATAAATTTTAAAATCCTATCATATTATTATAAACATATATGATGAAAAAACCAAGTCGAATTTTTTGGTATAATTATATAAAAAGTTTACAAAAAGTGAATAATATTTGTGAAATTTATTCACGAAAGATAATTTCTATGTTATAATGTGGACAATGAACTACGTAAGAAGGGGTGATGACATGATCAAGAAAGAAATGATAGCGATGCTGCTGGCAGGGGGACAAGGCAGCAGACTTGGAGTTCTTACGTCGAAAGTAGCAAAGCCGGCCGTTGCATTCGGAGGCAAATATCGAATTATCGATTTCCCGCTCAGCAACTGCATCAATTCCGGAATTGATACAGTGGGAGTATTGACACAGTATCAGCCCCTGCGGCTGAACAGCCATATTGGAATCGGAATCCCCTGGGATCTGGATCGGAATATAGGGGGAGTAACGATCCTGCCCCCTTACGAGAAGAGCAGCAACAGCGAGTGGTATACAGGAACCGCCAACGCGATCTATCAGAATCTGGATTATATGGAATCCTTTCATCCGGACTACGTACTGATCCTGTCAGGGGATCATATTTACAAGATGGATTACGAAGTGATGCTGGATTATCACAAAGAAAATAAAGCGGATGTCACTATTGCGGCGATGCCGGTTCCCATTGAGGAGGCCAGCCGTTTTGGGATCGTGATCACAGATGAAGACGGAAAGATCACAGAATTCCAGGAAAAACCGCCAGAACCGAAGAGTAATCTGGCATCCATGGGTATCTATATATTCAGCTGGCCTGTGCTCAAAGAGGCGCTGGTAGCGCTGAAGCATGAGCCGGGGTGTGATTTTGGCAAGCACATTATTCCTTACTGTCATGAGAAAGGAGAGCGGCTGTTTGCTTATGAATATAACGGATATTGGAAAGATGTAGGAACCCTGGGGTCTTATTGGGAGGCGAACATGGAGCTGATCGATATCATCCCTGAGTTTAACTTATATGAGGAGTTTTGGAAGATTTATACCAACAGCGATATCATCCCGCCCCAGTATATTTCCGGACAATCTGTGATCAACCGGAGTATTATCGGCGATGGAGCGGAGATATACGGGGAAGTGCATAACTGTGTGATCGGCCCCGGCGTAACGATCGGAGAGGGGGCGGTTGTCAGAGATTCGATCATTATGAAAGATGTTGTGATCAAAGAAGGCTGTGTGATCGATAAGGCGATCATCGCTGAGAGCGTGGAAATAGGAAAACAGGTGACATTGGGAATCGGCGGCGAGGCGCCGAATCGTCTGAAACCGGATATCTACGCCTTTGGTCTTGTTACGATTGGGGAAAATTCTGTCATTCCAGACGGGGTGCAGATTGGAAAGAACACCGCGATCAGCGGGGTTACCGTAAAGGAAGATTATCCGAACGGACTCCTGGAAAGCGGAGAAACATTGATAAAGGCAGGTGAGCGCTCATGAGAGCAGTAGGACTTATTTTAGCGGGCGGTAACAGTAATAAAATGAGAGAGCTGACTCAGAAGCGCGCGGTGGCGGCAATGCCGGTAGCCGGAAGCTACAGGGCGATTGATTTTGCGCTGAGTAATATGTCTAACTCCCATATCCAGAAAGTGGCGGTGTTGACTCAATATAATGCTCGTTCCCTAAATGAGCACCTGAATTCTTCTAAATGGTGGGATTTCGGGAGAAAACAAGGCGGTTTGTTTGTATTTACGCCAACCATTACCGCAGATAACGGCTACTGGTATAGAGGAACCGCGGACGCGATCCACCAGAATCTGGATTTTCTAAAAAGATGCCATGAACCTTATGTGATCATTGCGTCAGGAGACGCGGTATATAAGATGGATTATAATAAGGTTTTAGAATACCATATCGCCAAAAAGGCAGATATTACGGTGGTTTGTAAAGAACTTCCGCCAGGCGAGGATGCCAGCCGCTTTGGCACGGTGAAGATGAATGAGTCTATGCGGATCGAGGAATTTGAGGAGAAACCCATGGTTGCCAACTCCAATACGATTTCTACGGGGATTTATGTGATCCGCAGGAGACAGCTGATTGATTTGATCGAGCACTGTGCGGAAGAAGAAAGACATGATTTTGTAACCGATATCTTGATCAGATATAAAAATCTGAAAAAGATCTGCGGTTATAAAATAAAAGATTACTGGAGCAACATATCGACTGTGGATGCTTATTACAGGACGAATATGGACTTCTTGAAACCAGAAGTAAGAAATTACTTTTTCAAACAGCACCCGGATGTGTATTCGAAGGTGAGTGACCTGCCGCCAGCCAAATACAATCCCGGAGCAGTCGTTAAAAACAGTCTTATCGCAAGCGGCTGTATCATTAACGGCATGGTGGAGAATTCCATTCTGTTTAAGAAAGTATTTGTCGGTAACAATTGTGTCATCAAGAATTCAATCATTCTTAACGATGTCTACCTCGGAGATAACACTTACATTGAAAACTGCATTGTAGAGAGTCGTGATACAATCAGGGCAAACACACGTCATATTGGGGAAAATGGTGTGAAAGTAGTTGTTGAAAAGAACGAGAGGTATGCACTCTAGTGCAGTGCCGAGGAAGAAAGGGGCAAAAAGAAGATGAAGATCACAGATGTACGCATGAGAAAGGTGGCAAAAGAAGGGAAATTAAAAGCAATCGTGTCCATTACGCTGGACGATGAATTTGCCGTACACGACATCAAGATCATCGAAGGAGACAGAGGGCTGTTCATCGCAATGCCAAGCAAGAAAGTATTGGACGGAGAATATAGGGACATTGCACATCCGATCAACTCAGAGGTAAGAGAACGGGTCCAGAGCGAGATCCTTCAGAAATACCACGAGACATTGGAAAATGAAGAAGTGGAAGAGGGAGCTTTTTAAAAAGCTCCCTCTTCTTCTGGGGGAAGCTGGAAGGCCAGCTTCTTTTTTGTGACTGGATGAAAGAATTCTAACCGGTAGGCGCAGAGCATGAGCGGCTGGCGTGGATCGGCATCTGGATTATATTTAGTATCTCCGATAATAGGACAGCCCATGGCAGCCAGCTGGACCCGGATCTGGTGGTGGCGTCCGGTGTCGAGATGGATGTCTAGTTCAATTGGGGCCGGGGGATTTTTAAAAATCCCCCGGCCCCAATTGAAAAAGCCCTGTCCCTTTTTGACAACTTGATAATGCAGACGGGCCAATTTTGCTCCGGGAGTTTCTTTGGTGCAGATGCGGGAAAAATTCTTTTTGGGATCTTTCACCAGATAGTTTTCCAGGATATCCTTCTGATGAGGCGGCGTATGATCAACAAGGGCGCGGTAATGTTTCCCAAAACCCTGGCTGGTGAGCTGCTGATTTAAAACTTTAGCGGCGGAAGGAGTTTTGGCAAAAACAAGGAGGCCTGCCACAGGCTGGTCCAGTCTGTGGATGACCGCAAGATAAGGAACTCCTTTGGAAGATGGACAGGCGGCCAAATGGTTTTTTAAAAGGCTGACCATGTCGGGAGTCCCGAGTTTTTGGGTTTGTGTGGGTATGCCGGCGGGTTTTTTGCATACAATAATTTGTGAATCTTCATATAATATTTTGAGAGTTTCGTTTTTCATAAAAGTCAGATCCTTTTTCTTACTATTCTTCAGTATTTTATTAAAGCATACAAAAGGGCGGGATGCAATTAGAATAGGCGGGAAAATGGAAGATTGTCGGGCGTTTGCCCTTGACAAATAAAAAGGCTTGGCTTAAAATTACGTTTAACTCAAGAAATTTTGGGCGATGAAGAGGAATAGTACATGTAAGCGGACCAAAGAGAGGAGATCAAAGGGTGAAAGATTTCCGTCCTGAACTGCATGGAAACCCGCCTTGGAGCCTCTGTGTGAAAGCACAGCGCCGCGCCGGCGTTATTGGCAAATTGAGGGAACTGCAGACGGTCTGCAGTTAACGAGGGTGGTACCGCCGAGCTTTTCGGTCCCTTTTGGGGAGCGAAGAACCCGGCGTTTTCTTTTGCGCAGGAAAGCTCCCGTCAGAATATCATGCGGGGCAAGGGGCCCTGGGGAAAAGAAAAGGAGAAAAGAATATGGCAAAGGAAAAGAAACTGGTAAAAAATATTACATCACGGGAAGAAAATTTTGCCCAGTGGTACACAGATGTTGTGCGGGAGGCAGAACTTTGTGATTATTCGAGCGTAAAAGGATGCCTGAATTATCTTCCCAACGGATATGCGATCTGGGAACTGATCCAGGCGGATCTGGACCGGCGTTTTAAAGAAACAGGGGTAGAAAATGTCTGCCTTCCAATGTTGATCCCGGAAAGCCTTCTGGAAAAAGAGGCAGACCATGTAGAAGGGTTTGCGCCGGAAGTTGCGTGGGTGACTCATGGAGGAATGGAGAGACTGCAGGAAAGATTCTGTATCCGTCCTACTTCTGAGACCCTGTTCTGCGATCTGTGGGCGAAGTCTGTACGTTCTTACAGGGATCTTCCGAAAGTATGGAATCAGTGGAATTCTGTCCTCCGTTGGGAGAAGACGACAAGACCGTTCCTGCGTTCCAGGGAATTCCTGTGGCAGGAAGGACATACCCTGCACGCCACTTACGAAGAGGCTGAGGAGCGGACGATCCAGATGTTCCATGTATATGAAGACTGCTATAGAGAGACGTTGGCCATTCCATTTGTATCCGGCCGGAAAGCAGAACATGAGAAATTCGCCGGAGCCCAGGATACCTATACCATCGAGGCGCTGATGCATGACGGAAAAGCGCTGCAGTCCGCTACCAGCCATTTCTTTGGAAGTGGATTCCCGGATGCGTTTGGTATTAAATATGTAGATAAGAACAATCAGCTTCAGAGCGCATATGAAACATCCTGGGGATGGTCAACCAGAAGTATCGGAGCTATCATCATGGTGCATGGTGATGACGACGGACTGGTGCTGCCGCCTCACGTAGCGCCGGTTGAGTGCCGGATCATTCCGATCGCTCAGCATAAGGAAGGAGTTCTGGACAGAGCGTATGCGCTGTTGGATGAACTTAAAAAAGCAGGTTATCGGGTGAAGATTGATGATTCTGATAAGAGTACCGGATGGAAATTCGCGGAGCAGGAGATGGTAGGAATTCCGACCCGTATCGAGATTGGTCCTAAGGATCTGGAGAAAAACCAGGTGGTAGTAGTTCGCCGGGATAATAGGGAGAAAACGGTCGTATCCCTGGATGAGATCGCTGTAAAACTCCGTGAGATCCTGGAGCAGGAGCAGAAGGATATGTATGATAGGGCTAATGAATTCCTGCAGAACCATATCGACACAGCTACGACCATGGATGAAATGGAAGCAAAATTCAAAGCGAACCGCGGCTTCGTGAAAGCCTGCTGGTGTGGAGACCCAGAATGTGAAGGAGAAGTAAAATATGTGACCGGCGGAGCGGCTACCAGATGTCTGATCGAAGATGAAGAAATGATCTCAGACAAATGTATCTGGTGTGGAAAGCCTGCGAAACATATGGCATATTGGGGAAAATCTTATTAATAGTTGGGGCCGGGGGATTTTTAAAAATCCCCCGGCCCAGATTGAAAAAGCCCTGTCCCTTTTTGGCTATGACCATATGAAAGGAGGGCGCTAATGCCGAGAAAACCCAGGCGGGAGAGTGGGACAGGAATTTATCATGTTGTATCTAGAGGGCTGGATAAAGAATCTATTTTCCGGACAAAAGAAGAAAAGGACCGAATGTGGAAGATCATTTGGGAAAATGTAAAAAAGTACCGTATTAAAATATATGCTTATTGCATTATGTCAAATCATTTGCACTTGCTTGTCAAAGTAGATCTGAAAAATTTATCGTTGTTCATGGCTAAAATCTTAGCCGCATATGCCCAATATTACAATTATAAACATAACAGGATCGGATATGTGTTTCAGGAGAGGTTCCGAAGTCAGTGTATTGAAAGTGAAGCATATTTCTGGAATTGTATCCGGTATATTCATTTGAATCCAGTAAAGGCAAAAATGTGTAAAAATCCTGCGAATTATCCATACAGCAGCCTGACCGAGTACATGGATGTGAAAGAGAAAAAACTTTTGGACTCTGAAAGTTATGAATTACTCAGAAGTCGATTTTACAGCCGGAGAGAATTTGAAAAATTTCACCGGTCCAGTTGCGGAGATTTTTTTATTGATATCCAGGAGGAAGAATTCCAGGAGAGGAAGGCGATTGCAGAAGAAATTCTGGGAAGAATGGAAACAGAGCTAGAGTTGTCTGCTGGAGAAATACTAGATTATGTAAAGGCAAGAAACCTATTTGAAAAAGAAATGAAAAAGACATTTGGTATTTCAAAAAAGAAGGTACAGCAAATCCGGAATATAATAAAAATGGAACTTACGCAGAAGAAAAACTAGATCAAAAAGGGACAGGGTATTTTTCATTGGGGCCGGGGGATTTTTAAAAATCCCCCGGCCCCAACTAAAAATGTGATATGATATAAAGGAATATGGAGGTAACTGCATGGACACATTAAAAATAGATTTGCCGGAAAAGGTGAATAAAATTATCCGGGTTTTACACAGCGAAGGCTTTGAAGCATATGCGGTTGGCGGCTGCGTCAGAGATTCGATCCTTGGACGGGTGCCTGAGGATTGGGATATCACGACTTCTGCTATGCCTGAAGAGATCAAGGAGATTTTTCACCGTACGATCGATACGGGAATTGAGCATGGCACGGTTACGGTACGCATGGAGGGGGAAAGCTTTGAAGTAACGACGTACCGTATTGACGGAGAGTATGAGGACGGTCGCCATCCAAAAGAGGTAACGTTTACACGAAGTCTGAAAGAGGATCTGAGGCGTCGGGACTTTACCATTAATGCTATGGCATATAATCAGAAAGACGGGCTGGTGGACATTTTTGGAGGGCTTTCCGATTTGGAGAAGAAAGTGATCGGATGTGTGGGGAACGCAGAAGAACGTTTCTCCGAAGATGCGCTTCGAATCCTGCGAGGGGTACGTTTTGCGGCACAGCTGGATTTTGCGATTGACGAGGAAACAAAGGAAGGGATGCGCATACTGGCGCCTACGCTGAAAAAGATCAGCGCGGAACGGATTCAGACAGAGTTGGTAAAGATGCTTGTTTCAAACAGGCCTGAACTATTGGGAGAAGCTTATAGGCTTGGAATTACTGCGCAATTTCTTCCGGAATTTGACCGGCTGATGGTAACAGAACAGGAAACCCCACATCATATGTACAATGTGGGGGAACATACCCTTCACGCGATGAAAAACATCCGGCCGGATAAGGTGCTGAGGCTGACGATGCTTTTGCATGATATGGGGAAACCGGCGTTGAAGACAATGGATGAGACTGGAAGAGCGCATTTTAAAAAACATGCTGCGGAAAGTGAGGTTCTTGCCCGTGGGATTTTAAAACGGCTGAAATTTGATAATGATACCCTGCGTAAAGTATGCCGACTGATTCGCTTCCATGATTATCGAATGGAAGCGACTGAGTATAATGTACGCCAGGCAATATATCTGATCGGCGAGGACCTGTTTCCGTCATATATGGAAGTGCGCCGGGCCGATGTGCTGGCGCAAAGTATGTATAAGAGGGAGCGAAAGATACAGAATCTGGATGAGATTGAGGAGTTGTATAGAAAGATACGACAGGAAGGACAGTGCGTTTCTATGCGAATGTTAGCCGTATCAGGAAAGGATCTGTTAGAAGCGGGGGTGGAACCGGGAAAGCAGATTGGCGAAAAATTGGAAGAACTTTTGAAAATTGTGCTAGAACATCCAGAATTAAATACCAAAGAGGAACTATTGAGACGGATATAAGTCAAAAAGGGACAGGGCATTTTTGATTGGGGCCGGGGGATTTTTAAAAATCCCCCGGCCCCAATCATATTTTCTCTTCCCACTTCATAAGTTTAGAGAGAATAATAACGATAATGTGCAGGGGATTGGTATGCAGGAATATGAGCGGTATGTGCTGGAACAATATAATATTGACGTCAGCAGCACCCGTAAGATCAGGGGTGCTGTTTTATGCGACACGGATCAAGGCCCGCTTCTCCTGCGGGAGACGGCCACTGCGCCGGGGCGTATTTCTGCCCTTTATAGATTGTATGACCACTTATGGCAGCAGGGATATCATAATATCGATCAGATCATCCTTAATAAAGAAGGAGAGTGCCTGACCGTTCTGGAAGACGGAAGCAAATACCTGTTGAAGAGATGGTTCCAAGGACGAGAATGTGACATCCGAAAACCGGCGGAACTTCTGGAAGCGGCGGGGAATCTGGCGAAAATCCATATTCTGCTCCAGGAGGGAGGATCAGAAGGAATAACAACGGCAGAACCGCTGGATCAGGAATATGAAAGACACGACCGGGAATTAAAAAAAGTCCGGCGGTTCGTGCGGAATCTAACGCCGAAAGGGGAGTTTGAAGTCGCCTTCCTGAAATGTTTCGACCAAATGTACCAATGGACCGAGGCCGCGGGCAGCCTGCTGAGCAATTTTTCTTACCGGAATTTCTTTGAGGAGAGCATAGAGAAAGCCAGTATTGTTCACGGGGAATATAATTATCATAACATTTTGATGATCAAAGATAGCTATGGAAAAACCACAGTAGCTACCGTTAATTTTGAAAAATATAAACTAAATATCCAGACAGAAGACCTATATTATTTCCTGAGAAAGGTCATGGAAAAGCAAGGATGGAAGGAACGTCTTGGAGATGGGATGCTGAATGCCTATTCCGCGATCCGTCCTCTGGATGAGAGAGCGGTGGAGTATCTTAAGATCCGTCTGGCGTACCCGGAGAAATTCTGGAAGATCGCCAATTCTTATTATCACTCAAACAAGGCGTGGATTTCCGCGAAAAGCATCGAGAAGCTGAATACGGCAATCGCCCAGACCAAGGAAAAAGAGAGATTCCTGAACCACATATTTTCTTTTCATTTATAGATTCCTGTTGTATAATGAGGACAAGAAAAACAGGAGGTACCCAAAATGGAATATCGTGAAAAATATGAGGAATGGATCAGCAATCCCTATTTTGATGAAGCCACGAAAGAAGAACTTAAATCGATCGCAAATGACGATGGAGAGATCAAAGAACGGTTCTATAAAGACTTGGAATTTGGGACGGCAGGATTGCGAGGTGTGATCGGAGCGGGGACGAACCGCTTAAATATTTACACCGTTAGAAAGGCAACGCAGGGCCTGGCGAATTATATCTGCAAGAATAACGGACAGGACAAAGGGGTGGCGATCGCCTATGACTCTCGCCGTATGTCTCCTGAATTCGCGGATGAGGCGGCGCTGTGCCTGGCGGCGAATGGAATCAAGGCCTACGTATTTGAATCTCTTCGTCCAACACCGGAGTTATCCTATGCGGTCCGGTCTCTGGGATGTATCGCCGGAATCAACATTACCGCAAGCCACAATCCGCCGGAATATAATGGCTACAAGGTGTATTGGGAAGATGGAGCGCAGATCACGCCCCCTCATGACAAAGGAATCATGGATGAAGTAAGAGCGGTGATTGATTATAATACCGTAAAAACGATGGAACTTGACAAGGCAAAAGGAGCGGGCCTGTATCAGACCATCGGAGCCGAAGTGGACGACGGCTATATTGCTGAATTGAAGAAACAGGTGATTCATCAAGATGCCATCGACCAGGTGGGCGGTGAGCTGAAGATTGTTTACAGTCCGCTGCATGGGACGGGAAACATACCGGCCCGCAGGATTCTGAAAGAATTAGGGTTTAAAAATGTATATGTAGTAAAAGAGCAGGAACTTCCGGACGGAGATTTCCCAACGGTATCTTATCCCAACCCCGAAGCCAAAGAAGCCTTTGAGCTGGGCCTGAAACTGGCCAAAGAAGTGGACGCGGATCTGGTACTGGCTACAGACCCGGATGCGGACCGGCTGGGAGTGTATGTAAAAGACAGCGGATCCGGCGAGTATAAAGAGCTGACTGGAAATATGTCCGGCTGCCTCCTGGCTGATTACGAGATCGGACAGAGGAAAGAATTGTACGGCCTTCCGGATGACGGCTATCTGATCAAAACGATCGTTACGTCCAATATGGCGGATGCCATTGCGGAAGCTTATGGCGTAGGACTGATCGAAGTATTGACCGGATTCAAATATATCGGTCAGCAGATCCTTGGTTTTGAGACGACAGGAAAAGGCAGTTATCTCTTTGGATTTGAGGAAAGTTATGGCTGTCTGATCGGGACTCACGCGAGAGATAAGGACGCGATTGTGGCCACCATGGCGCTGTGCGAAGCGGCGGCTTACTATAAGACTAAAGGAAAAACCCTGTGGGATGCTATGGTGGACATGTATGAGAAATACGGCTACTATAAAGACGCTATCCAGTCGATCACACTAAAGGGAATTGAAGGAGTTCAGAAGATCCAGGAAATCCTGGAGACGCTGCGCAAGAACCCGCCGATGGAAGTGGGGGGCTACCGGGTGATCCGGGCAAGAGATTACCAGGCGGATACAGTGAAGGATATCGCCACTGGAGAAGTGACGCCGACAGGCCTGCCTGCCTCCAACGTATTATATTATGACCTGACTGACGATGCCTGGCTTTGTGTAAGACCGTCAGGAACAGAACCGAAGGTAAAATTTTACTATGGCGTCAAGGGGACTTCTCTGGAAGATGCGGACGAAAAATCAGACAAACTTGGGAGGGAAGTTCTGGCTATGATCAACGCCATGCTGTAAATGGTAAAAAACGCCGAAAACCCTTGGAAATACGGCAAAAACGAGAAATAACCTTGACAAATATAGGGAAAACAGGTATAACAGTAACTAAAGGCGGCGAGACATGAGAATGTGTAGCCGCTGTAAAATCTGTAGAATTAAAATAAGGGATTCTATGATGAAACAAGAGGAGGAAATTATCCATGAACAAAACAGAATTAGTTGCGGCGATCGCAGACAAAGCAGAATTGTCAAAGAAAGATTCAGAGAAAGCATTAAAAGCTTTTGTTGATGTAGTAACAGAAGAATTGAAAAAAGAGCATAAGATCCAGTTAGTTGGCTTTGGTACTTTTGAAGTAAGCAAGAGAGCGGCAAGAGAAGGAAGAAATCCTCAGACAGGTAAGACAATGAAGATCGAAGCCTGCAAAGCGCCGAAGTTCAAAGCTGGAAAAGCATTAAAGGATGCTGTAAATAAATAATTGAGAGAGATCTGTGAAGCAGAGAGTCAGCATGGCTCTCTGCTTTTTTAGGAGGATATATGAGACTGGACAAATTTTTGAAAGTTTCCCGTTTGATCAAGAGAAGAACTGTGGCAAACGAGGCCTGTGACGCGGGACGGGTACTGGTCAACGGGAACGTTGCGAAAGCCTCAGTAAAGGTCAAGCCGGGAGACATCATCGAGATACACTTTGGAACGAAAACGGTTAAAGCGGAGGTGCTGGATATCCAGGAGACAACCAAAAAGGAAGAAGCAAAAGAGCTGTTTCGCTACCTGTAATAACTTAGGTGTAATAAAAGGAAACAACCTTTCATATGATTATTAAGAAAGGTTGTGAGGCGCATGGAAGAAAGAACGGTACAGAAGAGTCATAAATTAGTAGTTAATAACCGGAAGACCAGCTTGGTGACAGGAGTGCTGGATGTGCTGTCTTTTGACTTGAATGAGGTGCTGCTGGAAACCCAGCAGGGAATGTTAATGGTCAAGGGAACAGATCTCCATGTCAATCGGCTGAGTCTGGAGAAAGGGGAAGTGGATCTGTCGGGAAATATCGACAGCATTGCATACTCTGATGCGCAGCCGGGAGGAAAATCCGGGGAAAATATATTTTCCAAACTGTTTAGGTGAGAAAATGCCTGAGATCAGAGCGGAAATCCTGGTGTTTCTTCTGGCGGTGATCGCCGGATGCGTGGCCCGGCTGTCCTATCACTGTATCGTATGTTTCAGAGAGATCGTGCGGCACAGCCTTCTTGTGATGGGGATTGAAGATATCTTATACTGGATGGGGGCGGCGATTTATTTCTTTGTGCAGATTTACCATACAAGTTCTGGTAGTATACGATGGTATTTTATACTAGGTTGTGTGTGCGGCGCCATTTTTGCCTCATTTTTGATTAAAAAAATCGAAAAAATCGGAAAAAAAATCTACACTCAAAAGAAAAAGAAATTATCTGAAAATCTTGCGGGGAAAAGAAAAAAAGGATAATATAATTTATATTAGGGGTAAGTATTATCTCGGAAATATTCCGAAGAGGGTGAGTTAATAATTATGAGTGGTATGAAGCAAAGACGCCAAAAAAGGCGGTCCAGAAGGCGTGCTCAGCATTATCGGCGCAGTATGCTCACGGTATGCGGGGTGATTCTGCTGTTGGCTGTGGTTCTTTCCGTAAACGCGTTCCAGCTCCGGGCAAAGGCGAAAGAGTATCAGGCGCAGGAGACGGAACTTGCGGAACAGATTGAAGAGGAAAAGGCAAGGTCAGCCAAGATTGATGATCTGGAAGAGTACGTAGGAACAGATGAATATGTAGAAGAGATCGCAAGAGACAAATTGGGCCTTGTTCATGAGAATGAGATCATATTTAAGGCGAAATAAACGCGATGCACAGAAGATAAGCTTTAGGATGAAAGTCCTAAAGCTTTTTTGCTTTATTGTGGCAGGAAATCATGAAGGGGAGATTATAAATGGCGGAAATCAGCGAAAAAGAGAAGGCGGTTTTTCTAAATCCTTATGTGATACAGATGGACAAGTTTGCGGATTCTCTGATCCATCTGTCCCGCACATTCTTGTCTCTGGAAAGTTATAAGGGGACGTTCTCTAAAGAAGAGTTTGAGGAAATGTTTGCGAAGATCACAGGAA
Source organism: Lachnospiraceae bacterium KGMB03038 (assembly GCA_007361935.1). Lineage (NCBI taxonomy): Bacteria > Bacillati > Bacillota > Clostridia > Lachnospirales > Lachnospiraceae > Lachnospiraceae bacterium KGMB03038. The sequence goes on from CP041667.1 coordinate 162,042, forward strand.
AAGTGTGCGAAGAATGTGAGAAAAAAGAACAGTGTCTGCGGGAAAACAGAGTTTATACCTATCAAATGATGTATGAGATCCTATGCGGCGTAGAAGAATATGGGGCAGAATTAAATGTGGAACTAAAACGAAAACTGCAGAAGCGCTGCATAAGGGCGCCGAGATTCCTCAGAGAGACTCTGGAAGTGTTTGAAAACGCCAAACAGGTGCTGATGTGGAACAATAAGATCGTCCAGAACCGGGAAGGATACGCGGGACAGCTGAACAGCTTTGCGAAATTGATCCAATATACTACGAGAGAATTGGATGCGGGCATTTTTGAGGATGAACATTTAGAGAAGAAATTGAAGACCCATCTAAAGAAAGCGGGTGTGAAACTGCTTTCCTCGGTCTTTTTTGTGACGGAACAGGGAAGATATGAGATCCATTTGACCGCGAAAACAGCGAAAGGCCAATGTGTCGCTACCAAGGATCTGGCACGCGAGGTGGGGATCTGCATTGGAAGGACGATGGTGCCCCAGCAGGGGGAACGGCCGATCCTGGGGGAGGAGTACTGTACCATTGCCTGCGTGGAAGGCGCGCGGTTTCATACGCTTCAAGGAGTAGCTAAGATAGGGAAAAATTGTGATACAATATCCGGAGACACATTCTTGATGACGGATCTGCCGGGGGGCAAGAAAGGCGCAGCCTTATCCGATGGTATGGGGTCAGGAGAAGCTGCCTGCAAAGAGAGCACTATGGTGGTGGAAATGCTGGAAGAACTTCTGGAAGCCGGTTTCCCGGTAAAAACCGCGATTCAGATCATGAATACAGCGCTGGTCATCGGAAGGGATGACGTCCGGTTTTCCACGATAGACGTGAGTCTGTTCGACCTTTACAGCGGTACCTGTGAGTTTGTGAAAGCCGGGGCCTCGGCCACTTTTATCAAAAAAAAGGAAGGGGTGGAGCGGATTTCTTCTGCCACACTTCCTATCGGAGTGATCCAGGAAATCGATATTGACGTGGAGAAAAGAGAGCTGGAGTCCGGAGATTTTGTGATCATGGTAACGGACGGCGTGATGGATGCGCTGCCAACCGGAGAACAGGAAACTCTAATGGAAACCTTTATCCTGGAAGCGGCTATCAACAATCCAAAAGAGCTGGCCCACCATCTGCTGGGACGCGTCTTAGAGTGGACGGGAGAACTGCCTTTGGATGATATGACGATTCTGGTGATCGGAATCTGGAAGAGATAAGAAACTTGCTTTTTCTTTTAAAATTTTATATAGTTTAAGAAAACATAAGGATCAAAGGAAGTTGTATGTACCAGAAAGTGAAAGCATATGTAAAGACGTATCATATGCTGGAAAAAAAAGATCGTGTGATCGCAGGCATATCAGGAGGAGCAGACTCCATATGCCTTCTTTTCATACTTTTGGAACTGCAAAAGGAGATTGGCTTTTCCCTGGCGGCGGTACATGTTCACCATGGCTTGAGAGGGGAAGCGGCGGATGCGGATGAGGAATATGTAAGGACCGTGTGCCGAAAACAGGGAGTAAAACTGGAGGTTTTCCGCAGAGATGTGAAAAGTGCGGCAAGGCAGTACGGCCTTTCCGAGGAGGAGGCAGGCCGGGAGGTAAGAAGAGAGGCCTTTTTAGAATTCTGCTCCAAGTGGGGAGGGACAAAGATCGCCCTTGCCCATCATAGAGACGACAATGCGGAGACTCTTTTATTTCATCTGTGCAGAGGAAGTTCTCTGGAGGGACTGGCGGGGATCGCGCCGGTGAAAGACCTGTGGATCCGTCCTCTTCTGTGCGTGAATCGCCGGGAGATTGAATCATATCTGGAAAAACGGGGAATATCTTATTGTACGGACGAAACGAATCTGGGAATTGACTATGCCCGGAACAGGCTCCGCAATCAAGCGATCCCATATCTGGAAGAACATATAAATCAAAAAGCAGCCTCCCATATGGCGGACGCGGCAGAACAGCTCCGGATGGCCGCCGAATATATTCGGGAAGAAACGATGAAATGTTTTGGCGATTGTGTGATAACAAAAGAGGGCGAAAGGGTACTGCTGAAAAAACGCCTCCAAAAATATCCCCGGATCCTGCGGATGGGAGTGATCCATGAGACGATCTGTCAGGCGGCAGGCGCAAGGAGAGATATCGGTTCTGTCCATGTCAGGATGATAGAAGAGCTGCTGGAGCATCAGGTGGGGCGCGAAGCTGACCTGCCCTATGAAGTCCGGGCGGAGCGCTGTTATGAAGGCGTTGGGTTCCGGCGCAAAACGAAGGAAAAATCCCCGGAGATCCAAGGGGAATTCCGTTTCCGGGTTTTTGACAGAGAGGGAAAAAGGAAAGCAATTCCGCAAAAAACCTACACGAAATGGTTCGATTATGATATAATAAAAAATACTGTAAAAATGAGACATCGAGAGGCTGGAGACTATCTGACGATCAATAAGGAGGGCGGCCGGCAGAAGCTGAAGCAGTATTTTATAAACGAGAAGGTTCCCAAGGGAGAAAGGGACCAAATCTGGCTTGCGGCGGATGGAAGTCATATCATGTGGGTGGTTGGATATCGGCAGAATCAGGCATATCAGATCACAGACAAGACCAAAAAGGTATTGGAAATTGAATTTTGCGGAGGAAAAAGCAATGGCAGAGACAGTAAATGTGTTGATTGATGAAGAAACAGTAGAAAAAAGGATCAAAGAGCTTGGAGAAAAGATCAGTGAAGATTACGCGGGAAAACAGGTACACCTGATCTGCGTTTTGAAGGGCGGAGTGTTCTTTATGTGCGAGCTGGCTAAGCGGATTTCTGTGCCGGTTTCTATGGATTTTATGAGTGTGGGAAGTTATGGCGACGGAACCTCCTCCAGCGGAGTGGTAAAGATCGCCAAGGATTTAGATGAGACGCTGGAAGGAAAAGATGTATTGGTGGTAGAGGATATCATTGATTCTGGAAGAACCCTTTACTACCTGTTGGATGTCCTGCAGAAACGGCGCCCAAAGAGCATGAAGCTGTGTACACTTCTGGATAAGCCGGACAGAAGGGTGACAGATGTAAAGGTGGATTATGTAGGATTTGAGATCCCAGATAAATTCGTAGTGGGATATGGACTTGATTATGCGCAGAAATATAGAAATCTGCCTTATATCGGAGTCGTAGAAGGCGTGGAATAGAAAGGGGACAGACATTGAAGGACGGAAAGAACAGAGGATTAAGCGGGGTTACCCTGCTGATATTTATCCTGTTTTTATTTGGAGTGTTGTGGTTCACAAACCAATTTGACCAGAGAGACCGGGAGATCACCTGGAAAGAATTTGAGGAACTGACAGCCAGCGAAGACGTGGAGTCTTATACGATCAGACAGAATAAAAACGTGCCCACCGGCCGTCTGGAGATCCAGCTGAAAGATTCAGGCGGTGAGGAAGGGGAAATGAAGTACCTGTATGTATCAGATGTCAATGAGATTCAGGACTATCTGAAGGGAAAAAATATTGACTACGACATGTCGGACGTTCCAAGAGACAGTTGGTTTACGATGACGATCATGCCGATGCTGCTGATGCTGGCCGGTATTCTGATCATTTTCTTTTTTATGAACCGTCAGGGCGGCGGGGCGAATTCAAAAGCTATGAATTTTGGAAAAAGCCGGGCAAAGATGAGTACAGACAGCGATAAAAAAGTAACCTTTGCTCAGGTGGCCGGACTGCAGGAAGAAAAAGAAGAGCTGGAGGAGATCGTAGACTTCCTGAAGTCTCCTAAGAAATACATCCAGGTAGGTGCCAGGATCCCGAAAGGAGTCCTGCTGGTAGGGCCTCCGGGAACAGGCAAGACTCTGCTGGCCAAGGCGGTGGCAGGAGAAGCGGGAGTCCCGTTTTTCAGCATTTCTGGTTCAGACTTTGTAGAAATGTTTGTGGGAGTAGGCGCTTCCAGGGTAAGAGACTTGTTTGAGGACGCAAAGAAACATGCGCCGTGTATTGTTTTTATCGATGAGATCGATGCTGTGGCAAGGCGGAGAGGAACAGGTATGGGCGGCGGCCATGACGAGCGGGAGCAGACATTGAATCAGCTTCTGGTGGAAATGGATGGATTTGGCGTCAATGAAGGCATTATCGTGATGGCCGCGACAAACCGGGTAGATATCCTGGATCCGGCGATCCTGCGGCCGGGTCGTTTTGACCGGAAAGTCATGGTAGGCAGACCGGACGTGCAGGGGAGAGAGGAAATCCTTAAGGTCCATGCGAAAGGAAAGCCTTTAAGCGAGGAAGTGGATCTGAAGCAGATCGCGCAGACGACGGCAGGGTTTACCGGCGCCGATCTGGAGAATCTGCTGAATGAGGCGGCAATCCTTGCGGCAAAGGATAACCGGGTTTATTTACTGCAGGACGATATTAAAAAAGCGTTTGTGAAAGTGGGGATAGGATCTGAGAAGAAGAGCCGCGTGATTTCCGAAAAAGAAAAGAAGATTACCGCTTTTCACGAGGCGGGACACGCGATCCTGTACCACGTGCTCCCGGATGTGGGACCGGTGTATAGTGTATCTATTATCCCTACCGGCGTGGCGGGCGGTTATACCATGCCTTTGCCGGAGAGAGATGAGATGTACAACACCAAAGGGAAGATGCTCCAGGATATCACGGTAGCTTTGGGCGGCCGTGTAGCGGAGGAAGAGGTATTTGATGATATTACCACAGGCGCTTCCCAGGATATCAAGCAGGCTACAAGCCTGGCCAAATCTATGGTGACGAAATTTGGAATGTCTGAGGCTGTCGGGCTGATCAATTATGACAATGACAGCGATGAAGTCTTTATCGGCCGTGACCTTGCTCATACCTCCAGAGGATATGGGGAGAGCGTGGCGACGACTATTGATCGGGAAGTGAAACGGATCATCGACGAATGTTATGACAGGGCAAAACAGATCATCCACGAGTATGATGATGTGCTCCACACATGTGCGGAACTTCTGCTTCAAAAGGAGAAGATCTCCAGGGATGAATTTGAAAGCCTGTTTGAGGGCAGGGCGCAGAAGGCGTAAAACCAGACGGAAAGAGACAGACTGTCAACTGCCAATAGAGAGGATTGATTTGCATGAAGAAACAGGCGTTATTTTGTGACGGGACCGGCAGCTATGTGATCCCGCCGGAACCGAAGTGTAACCAGATGGTTACACTTCGCTTTCGTACGGCGAAGGATGACGTGCAGCGGGTATGCCTGGTCACAGATGCGGGCAGCTATGAGATGGAAAAAAAGGAGTCAAAAGGAGAATTTGACTACTATGCTATAGAGTGGAGATTGGGAGAAGAGAATTTTTCCTATTGTTTTGAGATCCAGGACCAGGAATCTGTTTGTTATTACAACCAGTGCGGTACTGCGAAAGAAATTGTGGAATTTTATAATTTTGTCATTGCTCCGGGATTTTCCACACCGGACTGGGCGAAGGGCGCGGTCATGTATCAGATTTATACAGACCGCTTTTGCAATGGGGACCCTTCCAATGATGCGGAGACGAATGAGTATTATTATATTGGCGGATATAGCAGCCGGGTGACAAACTGGGATAAATATCCGGCGGCAATGGGCGTACGGGAATTCTACGGGGGAGATATCCGGGGAGTCATGGAGAAGCTGGATTATCTCCAGGATCTGGGCGTGGAAGTGCTGTATTTTAATCCGCTTTTTGTCTCTCCTTCCAACCATAAGTATGATATCCAGGACTATGATTATATTGATCCCCACTATGGCGTGATCGTGGAGGACGGCGGAGAAGTGCTGGCGGATGGAGAGACAGACAATGCCAAAGCGACGAAATATCAGAAGCGGACTACCGATATCCGGAATCTGGAAGCCAGCAACCAGCTCTTTATCGAATTTGTGGAAGAGATTCACCGAAGAGGAATGAAGATCATTTTGGACGGAGTGTTTAACCACTGTGGTTCCTTTAATAAATGGATGGATCGGGAGAGGATCTACGAGAATCAGGAGGGATATGAGGCGGGGGCTTATATTTCGCCGCGCAGCCCTTATAGGAGTTATTTCCGGTTTTTCAGAGAAGAGGAGGGGAGCTGGCCTTATAACAATCACTATGATGGGTGGTGGGGCCATGACACTCTGCCTAAATTAAATTATGAAGACTCGGTCAAGCTGGAAAATTATATTTTGTATATTGGGAGAAAATGGGTATCCCCGCCTTTTAATGTGGATGGGTGGCGGCTGGACGTAGCGGCTGATCTGGGAAGAAGCAATGAGTACAACCATGAATTCTGGAAAAAATTCCGGACGGCAGTGAAAGACGCAAATCCAAATGCGATCATTTTGGCGGAACATTATGGGGATCCGGGAAGCTGGCTTCAGGGAGACGAATGGGATACGGTCATGAACTATGACGCGTTTATGGAGCCCTTTACCTGGTTTTTGACCGGGATGGAGAAGCACAGCGATGAGATGCGGGTGGAGCTGCAGGGAAATGCGGATAATCTAGTGGGGGCGATCACACATCATATGTCAAATATGCTGACGCCGTCCCTTCAGACGGCGATGAACGAGCTGTCCAACCATGATCATTCCCGTTTCCTGACAAGAACCAACCATATGGTGGGGCGTGTGGAGACACTGGGGCCGGAAGCCGCGGGAGAATATGTGAATCTGGCGGTAATGCGGGAAGCCGTTGTCATCCAGATGACCTGGGTAGGAGCGCCGACGGTTTACTATGGCGATGAGGCAGGAGTCTGCGGATTCACAGATCCGGACAATCGCAGAACATACCCATGGGGGAAAGAAAATAAAGAGCTGCTGGAATTCCACAAAGAAATGATACGTATCCATAAAGAGTATCCGGTACTGCGGACCGGTTCCTTGAATATCCTGTCCTGGGAGGAAAACATATTCAGCTTTGCTAGATTTGGGAATGGAGAGCCGGTTGTGATCATCATCAATAACCGGAGCGAGCTGGCAGAAGTGACGGTGCCTGTCTGGCAGGCGGAAGTGCCGATGAAAAGCCGGATGAAACGGCTGATGTATTCCTATGCGGACGGGTACACGACAGAATATGAAGAATACCTGGTGCAGGGCGGAGAAGTAGTGGTCAATATGGGCGCACATTCAGCGCTGGTAATGGTGGGGCCGGGGGATTTTTAAAAATCCCCCGGCCCAAATTGAAAATGCCCTGTCCCTTTTTGCATTAGCAGGTCAAAACTTCGACGCCTGTTTCTGTGATCAGGACCATATATTCAATTTGTGCGGAAAGGCCGTCATCAATCGTATAGACCGTCCAGCCATTTTCTTCATCCACATAGAAATCGGGACTTCCCTCATTGATCATCGGTTCGATGGTGAACATCATGCCGGGAACCAGGACCATTTCGCTTCCTTTAGGGGTAACGTAGCTGACGAAAGGATCTTCATGAAATTCGAGCCCAATCCCATGGCCGCCGATTTCTTCTACAACGGAATAGCCATTGCGTTGAGCGTGGGTCCAGATGGCATGGGCGATATCACCCAGATGTCCCCAGGGTTTTGCCTGGGTAAGCCCCAGTTCCACACATTCTTTCGTGGTTTGGACCAGTCTTTCTGCCTGGGGAGAGACAGAACCAAGGGTGAACATCCTGGAAGCGTCGGAGAAGTATCCATCTAAAATGGTGGAAACATCTACATTGATGATATCTCCGTCCTCTAAGAATTCGTGTTCATCGGGAATCCCATGACAGATTACATTGTTGATAGAAGTACACACGCTTTTGGGAAAACCTTCATAGTTCAAAGGCGCGGGAATACCGCCGTGCTGAACGGTAAAATCATAGACGAGCCGGTCGATTTCCGCTGTACTCATACCAATGTGAATATGCTCTGCTACATGGTCGAGAACCGCAGTGTTTAACTTTGCGCTTTTTTTAATGGCTTCAATCTGCTCTGGAGTCTTTAGCAGAGAACGATCGGGAACGATCTCGCCTTTGGCGGCAAGAGACCATAGTTTGATGTCTAATTTGTCCACATGATTACCTGCTTTCTGTAAATAATATTATCGTAGTATATTATAGCATTATTTTTCATTTGGGACGGGGGATTTTTAAAAATCCCCCGTCCCAAATGAAAAATACCCTGTCCCCATTGTCTCGAATTCAAAAATAAGGTATAATTTTACCTGACAACTTTTCAGCAATACGGATCAATCAGAGAGGAGTGATCAGATGTTAAGAATGGGAATGTTGACCAGCGGAGGCGACTGCCAGGCGCTGAACGCGGCGATGCGCGGCGTTGTGAAAGGGCTTTGTTCCAGACGTGATGATGTGGAGATCTATGGCTTTCAGGAAGGTTATAAGGGCTTGATATATTCGAATTTCAAAATGCTTACGTCAAAGGATTTTTCGGGGATTCTTACATTGGGAGGAACGATTCTTGGAACTTCTCGGCAGCCTTTCAAATTGATGAGAGTACCGGATGAAAATGGCTTGGACAAGGTGGAAGCTATGAAGCATACTTACCACAAGCTGAACCTGGACTGTCTGGTGGTCTTAGGCGGAAATGGGACTCATAAGACGGCGAATCTTCTTCGCGAAGAGGGACTGAATGTGATCACTCTTCCAAAGACGATTGACAATGATCTGTGGGGAACGGATATGACTTTTGGATTCCAGAGCGCGGTGGATATTGCGACGGATACCATCGACCGAATCCATACTACGGCTACTTCTCACAGCCGTGTGTTTATCATCGAGGTTATGGGCCACAAAGTAGGATGGGTTACGCTCCACGCGGGAATTGCCGGAGGCGCGGATATCATTCTGCTTCCAGAGATTCCATATGACATCGATGTGATCGCGGATGCGATCAACCGCAGAAAAGCGGCAGGCAAGCGGTTTACTATTATCGCGGTGGCGGAAGGAGCTATTTCTAAAAAGGATGCGAAGCTTTCCAAGAAAGAGTTGAAAGCAAAGAAGGAAAAAGAGAAATATCCGTCTGTCGCGTATGAATTGGCAGAAAGAGTGCAAAAGAAAACGGATCAGGAAGTTCGGATCACCGTGCCGGGACATACCCAGAGGGGCGGTTCTCCGTGTCCTTATGACCGGGTGCTGGCTACAAGACTTGGAGCGGCCGCGGCGGAAGCGATCTTAGAAGGCGATTTTGGCTGCATGGTTGGAGTATCAAATAATAAGATCATCCGTGTTCCCCTTTCGGAGGTGGCAGGAAAATTAAAATATGTAGATCCTGATTCCGAAATCATAAAGGAAGCAAAGCTGACAGGAATCAGCTTTGGGGATGAATAGAGCATAGAACGGGAGTGTAGAAAATGTCATACATGGCCTTGTACCGGAAATTTAGGCCGGATGAATTTGCAGACGTAAAAGGGCAGGATGCCATTGTTAAGACTTTAAAGAATCAAATCAAGTCAGACCGTATCGGACATGCGTATCTCTTCTGCGGAACCCGCGGAACAGGGAAAACAACGGTGGCCAAGATATTCGCGAAAGCGGTGAATTGTGAACATCCTGTGGATGGGAGTCCCTGCGGAGAGTGCGAGACATGCCGAAGTATTGCCGCGGGAACATCCATGAATGTGATCGAGATTGACGCGGCTTCCAATAATGGCGTGGATAATATCCGGGAGATCCGGGAAGAAGTGGCTTACCGGCCGACCGAAGGCAGGTATAAAGTTTATATCATTGACGAAGTGCATATGCTTTCCATAGGGGCGTTTAACGCGCTTCTTAAGACGCTGGAGGAGCCGCCGGAATATGTAATCTTTATCCTGGCCACCACAGAGTCTAACAAAATCCCGGTCACCATCTTAAGCCGGTGCCAGCGGTATGATTTTAAACGGATTTCCATTGATACTATTGCCGATAGGCTGAGAGAATTGATCGACAAAGAGCAGTGGGATGTCGAAGATAAGGCGGTCCGCTATCTGGCTCGGATGGCGGACGGCTCTATGCGAGACGCCCTGAGTCTTCTGGATCAGTGCGCGGCATTTTATATCGGAGAAACCCTTACTTATGACCATGTACTGGAAGTGCTGGGGGCAGTAGATACGGAAGTGTTCAGCCGGCTGCTGCGGCAGCTGCTGGATATGGATGTGCAAAAGGTTGTGGAGACAGTGGATGAATTGGTGATGCAAGGGCGGGATATTTCTCAGCTTTCCGCGGATTTCACCTGGTATCTCAGAAATCTTTTGCTGGTAAGCAGTTCCGATGAAATGGAAGATGTGCTGGATATGTCAACAGAAAACCTAGCCCGCTTAAAAGAAGAGGCGGATATGGTAGATATGGATACCCTGCTCCATTATATCCGGGTTTTTTCCGATCTGACGGGCCAGTTAAGGTATGCGGCTCAGAAACGGGTGCTGCTGGAGGTAGCGCTGATCAAACTGTGCAGACCAGCTATGGAAACCCGGCAGGATGCGCTTCTGGACCGGATTCGGGCGGTGGAGAAGCAGTTGGAGGAAGGAGTAATGCTGCGGCCGGCACGTCAAGACCAGGCAGCTGGCGGGTATTTATCGGAAGAGTCGGACGGACTTCCGGCGGGAAAGACACAGGCAGCGAAACCCCAGCTTCCCAAGGCATTAAACGAAGACGTAAAAGCAGTGGCGAAAGACTTCCGCGGTTTCCTAAATGCTGCCTCGCCAATGCTGCGAACATATTTGAAGCAGGCGCGGCTGAGCGCCGGGGAAGGGAATCGGCTTTTGATCGTTCTCCCCGATGAGCTGAGCGCCAGTGTGGTTGGCAGTCAGGAACATAAAGAGGAAATCGAGCACCTGATCGCGGAGAAAACAGGCAAAGAGATTCAGGTGGAAATCCGCTGCCTGGAAGAAGGCAGGCGGTTTGAAGATCATTTTATAGATCTTGAAAGCTTGATCAATATGGAAATCACGGTGGAAGACGAATAAGGATTCCGCCGGTATCAGAAATAGAAGGGAGATTAAACATGGCAAAAAGAGGAGGATTCCCAGGCGGCGGAATGCCGGGAAACATGGCAAATCTAATGAAGCAGGCGCAGAAAATGCAGCGCCAGATGGAAGAGCAGGCAAAGGAAATGGAGACAAAAGAATTTACGGCTGCCGCTGGCGGCGGAGCGGTAGAGGTAACAGTCTCTGGGGCAAGAAAAATCTTGAAAGTAAAGCTGGCGGAAGAAGCGGTAGATCCAGATGATGTGGAAATGCTGGAGGATATGATCGTGGCAGCGGTCAATGAAGCGCTAGAAAAAGTAGAGGCAGAATCCGCCTCAGCGATGTCCAAATTCACCGGCGGCATGGGCGGCGGAATGCCGGGATTGTTTTAGCGGGAGCGGATAAGCATGGAATATTATAGCAGCCAGATTGGGAAATTGATCGAAGAACTTTCGTGTCTTCCCGGAATTGGAACAAAGTCAGCGGCAAGGCTGGCTTTTCACTTGATACACATGCCAAAAGAGGATGTCAAACGTCTGGCGGACACTATGGTAGAAGCAAGGGAGAATGTGAGATACTGCAAAGAGTGCTGCACATTGACAGACCAGGAGATCTGCCCGATCTGCAGTAATCCGGCCAGAGATCATAAGACAATTATGGTAGTGGAAAATACAAGAGATCTTGCGGCCTATGAGAAGACCGGAAGATATGAAGGCGTTTACCATGTGCTTCACGGGGCGATTTCTCCGATGCTGGGCATCGGACCGGAAGATATCCGGCTAAAAGAACTGATCACCCGTTTGGAAGGAGAGGTGGAGGAAGTTATTATCGCCACGAACTCCAGCCTTGAGGGAGAGACAACCGCAATGTATATCAGCAAACTGATCAAGCCTACAGGGATCAAAGTCAGCAGGATCGCAAGCGGCGTGCCGGTAGGCGGGGATTTGGAGTATATTGATGAAGTAACCCTGCTCCGGGCGTTGGAAGGGCGGACAGAACTTTAAAAAGGGACAGGGCATTTTCAATCGGGGCCGGGGGATTTTAAAAAATCCCCCGGCCCCAACGAAAGGAACAGTATGAACAAGAAGAAAGTTACATCTACAGATATTGCCAAAGCGGCCGGCGTCTCTCAATCTACGGTGTCTATGATTCTGAACCGGAAGTATAACGTTTCGTTTTCAAAAGATACCATTGAAAGGGTAGAGGCCGCGGCCAAGGAACTGGGATATGTCCCGCAGAAACGAAAGACCCGAAAGGAGAGTAAGAAGGAAAAGCTGTTGGTGGTTTTTTGTTCTAATCTGACAAACCCTTATTATGTCATGCTTCTGCAGGGGATTGAATCACGGGCGAAGGAGCAGGGATTTGGCCTGTTTGTCTGCAATACCCAGAGAGATTTGAAGATGGAAGAATGGTATTTGAAATTGATGTGGTCTCTGCGCCCTTTGGGGATCATCTATACCTGCAATCCCAGTCACTGCTTCATGGGAATGGTGCGGGAACTGGCCGAGCATATCCCTGTGGCGGTGGTAAACAACCAAAACGAGAAGCTGGATGTAGATGCGGTAGAGTTGGATAATTCCAAGCTGGGGCGGCTGATGGCAAGACATCTGCTGGAATTGGGGCACAGGCGGGTGGCCTATGTGGCGCCTCCGCTTACCACCCGTCAGAAACAGCGCTCCAAGCGGGTGGAGGGCTTCCTGAAAGAATTTGGAGAGGCGGGACTAAAAGACCAAGTGATCATCAAGGCGGCCAAAGAAGAAATGGACCAGAATATCGCGCATATCGACTCTGAATATAAGATTGGCTATGAATTGACGAAAGAACTCCTGGAAGAAGCTAAGGATATTACAGCGATCGTGGGGCTGAACGATATGATTGCTTTTGGAATTCTGGATGCGCTGCAAGAAGCAAAATTAAAAGTGCCGGGCGATATCTCGGTGATGGGATGTGACAATACGCTGTTTGCCCGAATGCATAAAGTATCCTTAACTACGATCGAACATTTTGTAATCTTTAAGGGCAGAGATGCCTGTGATATCATCATGAAGAAAATTGCCTCCCATAACGCGAAATATTCCGATATTGAACCGATCAGCACCTATCACGTAGAATATGAGCCTAAATTGATCGTGCGGGGTACCACTTCCTACCCAAGAAGACGAAAGAAAAAATAAAATTAATGTATTTGAAACAATTATTATTAATAATTTTGCCTTTTTGAAGACTAGAAGAAAGCAAGTAAAGAAAAATAAAGAAAAAAGATTTAATAAAAAGTAAAGTCTAGGAAAATGTTTCGTTAGGGGGATTAATAATTTGAATTTATGAGTTGTGAAAATTATTAATAAAAGCAGGGCGCTATTGACCGTTTCCAGGATTTTGAGATATAATTTTAGTATACGAGAATCAGAAAAATGCTAATAAGAAGTATCAACAAATCAAAGGAGGAACGAAACATGAAATTTTTCATCGACACAGCCAAGGTGGAAGACATCAAAAAGGCGAACGATATGGGTGTCATCTGCGGCGTGACGACGAATCCCTCTCTGATCGCAAAAGAGGGAAGAGTATTTGAGGAAGTGATCGCGGAAATCGCTTCTATCGTGGATGGGCCGATCAGCGGAGAAGTGAAGGCCACTACAACAGATGCGGAAGGGATGATCAAGGAAGGAAGAGAGATCGCCAAGATCCATCCCAATATGGTGGTAAAGATCCCGATGACGGCAGAAGGGCTGAAAGCCTGCCATCAGTTGTCCAAGGAAGGGATCAAGACCAATGTGACCTTGATATTTACGGCGAATCAGGCGCTGCTGGCAGCGAGGGCGGGAGCGGCGTATGTTTCTCCGTTCCTGGGACGTTTGGATGATATTTCTGTCAGAGGAACAGATCTGATCGCAGAGATCGCGGAGATTTTCGCGGTTGCCGGAATCGAAACAGAGATTATTGCGGCAAGTATCCGCCATCCTATGCATGTGACCGACTGTGCGCTGGCAGGAGCAGATATCGCTACAGTTCCATACGCGGTGATTGAGAAGATGGTGAAACATCCGTTGACAGACATCGGGATTGAGAAATTCCAGGCAGATTACAAAGCGGTATTTGGAGAATAAGTATTTCAGGAGGAACACTATGAACAAATTAGAATTGATGAAGATGGCAAATGAAGTCCGCAAGGGCGCTGTCACAGCAGTTTACAGCGCAAAGTCAGGACATCCGGGCGGCTCATTGTCCGCGGCGGATATTTATACATATCTGTATTTTGAAGAAATGAATATTGATCCAAAGGATCCAAAGAAACCAGACCGTGACCGGTTCGTTCTTTCCAAGGGCCACACAGCGCCGGGATATTATGCGACCCTGGCCAATAGGGGATTCTTCCCGGTAGAGGATCTGAAGACCCTTCGGAAGGTTGGCTCCTATCTGCAGGGACATCCGGATATGAAGCACATCCCTGGTGTGGATATGTCCAGCGGATCCTTGGGACAAGGGATCTCCGCGGCAGTAGGAATGGCTATCTCCGCTAAACTTTCTGGTGATGCTTACCGAGTATATACTCTGGTGGGAGACGGTGAGATCCAGGAAGGTCAGGTATGGGAAGCGGCTATGCTGGCAGGACACAGGAAACTGGATAACCTGGTAGTGATCGTGGACAATAACAACCTGCAGATCGATGGACCCATCGACGAAGTGAACTCCCCGTATCCGATCGATAAGAAATTCGAGGCATTTAATTTCCATGTGATCAACATTGACGGACATGATTTTGAGGCCATAGACGCAGCCTTCAAAGAGGCAAGGCAGACCAAAGGCCAGCCGACGGCGATCATCGCGAAAACGGTGAAAGGAAAGGGCGTATCCTTTATGGAGAATCAGGCTTCCTGGCATGGAGCCGCGCCAAATGATGAACAGTATAAGACCGCAATGGAAGATTTGGAGAAAGTAGGTGAAGCATTATGTCAGAAGTAAAGAAGATCGCGACAAGAGAAAGCTACGGTAATGCTTTAGTAGAATTAGGGAAAAAACATGAGGATGTAGTGGTTCTGGATGCGGACCTGGCGGCGGCTACAAAGACAGGCACATTTAAGAAGGCGTTTCCGGAGCGGCATATCGACTGCGGAATCGCGGAGTGCAATATGCTTGGCGTGGCGGCGGGAATCGCGACCACCGGCAAAGTTCCGTTCGCAAGCTCTTTCGCTATGTTTGCGGCAGGGCGTGCCTTTGAGCAGATCCGCAACTCTGTCGGCTATCCCAAATTAAATGTAAAGATCGGAGCGACCCACGCAAGTATCTCTGTAGGAGAAGATGGGGCTACCCATCAGTGTAATGAGGACATCGCTCTCATGCGCACGATTCCGGGAATGGTTGTGATCAATCCTTCCGATGATGTGGAAGCAAAGGCTGCGGTAGAAGCGGCTTACGAGCATGTTGGTCCGGTGTACCTCCGGTTTGGACGGGCGGCGGTTCCGGTGATCAATGATAATCCAGATTATAAATTTGAGATCGGCAAGGCGGTGACCCTGCGGGAAGGAACAGATGTGACCATCATCGCTACGGGCCTTCCGGTATCGGAATCCCTGGCGGCGGCAGAAAAGCTGGCGGCAGACGGCATCAGCGCGGAGGTTATCAATATGCATACCATTAAACCTTTGGATGAAGAAGCGGTGATCGCGGCAGCGGCAAAGTGCGGCAAGATCGTGACGGTAGAAGAGCACTCTATCATCGGCGGTCTGGGAAGCGCGGTCTGCGATGTGGTGGCAGAGAAAGCACCGGCAAAAGTGATGAAGATCGGAATCAACGATGTGTACGGCGAATCTGGCCCGGCAGCAGAGCTGATCAAGAAATATGGCCTGGACGCGGACAGTATTTATGAGAAAGTAAAAGCATTTGTAAAATAAGTCGATATTAGACGAGAGAATAAGTCGGACGGTCTCCTATGGAGGCCGTTCTTTTGTTGAAAAAAGCAATCCTAAAGAGGTATGATTTCCATATCTAACGCGAAAACTAAGGATATTTAGAAAGATATGGAGGGATTGAAAATGGATCAGAAAAAATCAACCTTGACCGTCAGACTCGATGAAACATTTCTGGAAAGGTTTCAGGAGTACTTAAGAGAAAAGGAAAGCGCGGAAGCGACCATCAGAAAATATCTGTCGGATGTACGAAAATTCTATCACTATCTAGGCCGGGACAGGGTCGTAGATAAATACCGGATTCGACAGTACAGACAATACCTGACTGAACATTATAAGGGGACCAGCGCAAATTCTATGCTGGCGGCGCTGAATCAGTTCTTTGCGGCGCTTGGTCTGGAAGAGTTGAAGGTGCGGCGTTTAAAAATTCAGCGCCAGCTCTATCAAAATGAAGAAAAATTTCTTTCGCGGCAGGAGTATTTCAAGCTGCTGGGAGCGGCTCGGAGGCGGGGGAAAGAAGAACTGGCTCTGATCATGGAAACAATCTGCTCCACCGGGATCCGGGTGAGTGAATTAAGATTTTTTACCATATCTAATATCAGAACAGGAAAGATTATCGTCTGGAATAAAGGCAAAGAAAGGATTGTAATACTGCCTGGGAAAATGCAGAAACGGCTGCTGCGCTTTGCGCGGGAGAAAGGTTATAGATCCGGACCTGTATTCCGTGGACGGACGGGAAGGCCGGTGGATCGTACCGCAATCTGGCGGGCGATGAAGGGGCTTGCCGTGGAAACGGGAATTGATCCGGCCAGAATTTTCCCTCATAATTTACGCCATCTGTTTGCCAGGACCTTCTATCAGATTACAAGAAATCTGGTTCAATTGGCAGATGTCTTGGGGCACAGCAGTATTGAAGTAACCAGGATCTATACCATCGGCAGTCTGGAAGAGTGGAGAAAATCTATCAGCAGACTGGATTTGATCGGACAAAAAAATACAACATAATGTTAGTTATGTTGCTGAAAATTACATAAATATGAAAAATATTACTCTTTATCTATCATGCATCATTATTTCGAAAAAGTCAAGCATTAATCCCAAGATACTTATATAGACTTCATCAGTTATACAACCAGATCCAAGGAATGTTGGGTCTCTTTTCATGGCTTTTTTTACATGCCAACTACATCTGACAGAGGAGAAAGAAGGGCTGCCAGATGTCATCGAGTCGTTTCCGGGCTGAAATCAGCCTTTTCTTCGGTCTTCACGGATAAAGCCGTCTTTTATAGCAAAAGCTTCCCGCAGTACGCAACAAAACTAACATTATGATGTAAAAGGGAGGAGTAAACGATGGGCGGAAAAAGAAGAAAGCCCTCAATCTTTTCGAGGGGAGCAGCCTTAGCCCTGGCTCTTATGCTGGTGCTGACCGCGGGCGTCAGTACGGTGTTTGCGGCAGGAGAAAATAATCAGGTCTCCTCGGGCGTATCAGAGGAACAGGGCAGCCAGGATGAAAACGGAAATGCTTCTGGAGAGGCGGATGCATCTGATCAAACAGAGAAGACAGGAGAGGAGGAACAGTCGGGCGGAAGCGGCCAGAGTGACCAACAGGGCGAAGCGGCGGATTCCGATGGCCAGATGGGGGAGACGGGCCAGAATGGAAACGAGGAGAAAGACGACCAGCAGAGCCAGACTGGAGAAACAGGGCAGGAAGACCGCGGCGAAACCGACCAGAGCCAGCAGGAGACAAACGCTTCCTCAGCCTCAAAGAGAGTCTCTCTGTCAAGCGGCAATGAAGCGCGCACGCCGCAGCACCAGAAATATATTAAATATAACGGAAACGACAGCTATACCCTGACCTTGAATGTAACAGGCCAGGCGGAGACGATCACAGGGGAGAAACCCAAAGTAGATGTATTGCTGATCGTGGACCGGTCGGGCAGTATGGATGAAGATTACGAGAGAAGAACCAGCAGGCTGGAGAAACTTCAGGAAGTTGTTACAGAAGAAGGCGGACTGACCGATGCCATATTAAATAACGAAGGTATTGATGCGCGGATGGCGGTGGTCGCCTATAGTGGATCGGAAGATTGGCGCCTTCCTCTTGTGGGATGGACAGGAGCTGCTTATGACGATGCATCTACTCTGCGGGGATGGACTTCATCCAAAAACCAGATTGACAATACAGTAAATGGAATCAGCGCAAATGGCGGCACAAATTGTGAGGCAGGACTTTACCAAGGGGCGAATGTCTTGGAAAGCGCAAGAGAAGAAGCGCAGAAATTTGTGATTTTTCTGTCAGATGGAGATCCGACGTTTTATTACACACCTGATAGTAACTATCCTAATGATTATGGATATACACAGGGGAATGGAGGCAATTATGACGCTACAGCCGCGCGGCATGCGGTGGATCAGGTAAAAGCGATCCAAGGCTTGGGAGGGTTCTATACCATCGGGATTTCAAAAGACAGCAATCAAAGTTTTATGAAGAGTTTGGTGAATGCCTCCGATGCGGAGAAGAAGCAGTTCTATTCTGCCGCGGAAGCTGACGATCTGGCAAAAGCTTTTGAAGAGATCACAGCCGATATCATCAATTACACCTGCCGTGATATTACCATCACAGATACTTTGTCAGATTATGTAAAACTTCCGGGAGATTCCTTGGAGCAGGCGGCCTATACCGCAACAGCGGTAAATGAAAATGGACAAACGCAGGATATCTCTGACGTGGATATCCGGGTTTCCTACGACAAAGACACACGGACTGTGACGGCGGAGTTTCCGGAAGATTATGTGCTGGAGCAGGGATGGACGTATTCCGTCAGCTTTCATGTAGAGCCTGCCCAGGCAGCCTATGATGTTTATGCGGAGAGTGGATATCCGCATACGGGAAGTGAGAATAGTGATGCTCCTGGAAATACTACCAGCTCTGGACAAGCGGGATTCTATTCCAATACGGCGGCAACACTGACCTATACTTACGGCTCCCAGGGAGCAGATTCCCAGACGGTACCTTATGATGAAAGCCCAGTAGTCCAGGTGTCCACAATGAGCGTTTCTGTAGAAAAGAAGTGGGAGAACGTAGATACTGGAGCGGCGCTTCCTTCCGTTACCGTCCAGCTTCTGCGGGATGGAAAAGAAGTAGACGGGAAAATACTGACATTAAGCGGCGCAAACGACTGGCAGGCGGAATTTGAGGACTTGGCGAAAAATCATGAGTATTCTGTGAGAGAAGCAAATGTGCCGGATGGGTATGAATCCACTGTTTCCGGGGATCAGGAAAATGGTTTTACAATCACCAATACCAAGCTTCCGTCACTTACGGTCAGTAAAGAAGTGACAGGAGAGATGGGAGATAAGACCGCGGCATTTACTATCGATATTACCATGACATCCGGCGGAACAGGACTTACTGGAAGTTATTCCTACACAGGAGGAATTCTAGATGGAGCGGAAGGAGTGACGGTCCCGGAGGACGGAACGATCCGATTTGAAAATGGCGAAGCCAGTATTACCTTGAAACATGGACAGACGATCACGATCCAAAATCTGCCGCTTAACGCATCCTATACGGTGCGGGAAGATGAGACATCTTCCGCGGGATACACCGTGAAATATGACGGAGAGGAGAAAGACAGCGCGGCGGGCACATTGACACAAGACATGTCCGCGGCAGTAGAAAATCACAAAGGAAAGATTCCGGTGACGGGACTTGAAGATTCCGGTGTGAAAGCGGCGGCCGGCGCAGGAGTTCTGCTCTTGGCAGGTATGAGTACGCTGTTCCTTAGAAGAAGGCGGCGATAGTCATGGAACAGGAGAAGGGGAAACGAAGAGGAGCGGGGTTTGAAGGACTGCTCCTCTTGATCAAGCTATTGCTGATCGCTTTGATCCTGTCCGCGCTGTTTGGCCTGATCCTTGGAATCGCCCGGTGTGAAGGAGAGGATATGTCTCCGGCTGTCAAGGACGGAGACTTGGTGATCTTCTATCGGCTGCAGAGGGAGTACCATACGGGAGACGTAGTGGTCTTTCAATGGGAAGGAAAGACAAGGCTCCTGCGTATCGTGGCTATGGAAGGAGATACGGTAGATATTACAGAAGAAGGACTGTCTGTCAATGGCTATCTGCAGCAAGAGTCAGAGATTTACGAAGAAACGCTTCCTTATAAAGAAGGAATTTCTTTTCCGGTAACGCTTAAAGCGGGGGAAGTGTTTGTTCTGGGGGATGGACGGGAGAACGCAAAGGACAGCCGCCTCTATGGCCCCATTGACGAGGGAGAGATCAAGGGCGGGGTCATCACAGTCCTGAGGCACAGAGGAATCTGAGAAATATTGACAGAGCGAGGAAGAGATTTCCGTTCGAAGAAGATATAAACGCGGATTACAATCCTGCGGTTTATATAGATCATCCTAAAAGAAATCATAGAAGGAGGAAATGAGGATATGATCGGGAAGAAAAGATTAAAAGCCTTATTGTTGGCAGGGGTAATGACCATGAGCATGTGCCTTGGCGCCACTGCATTTGCAAAAGAGACAACGGCTGGGGAGGGAACAGAAGAGAATCCGGCGGAGGTTTCGGTGACAAAGACACTGAAAGTGCCGGAGGGGACGGCGATTCCGAATCTTACGTTTGAATTTAATATCAGCCAGACGGCGGGAGACAGCACAAGACCAAGCATAGCTGATATCTCTTACACATCTGCGGATGCGCTGGGAGAATTGCAGGGCGATGGTACATACCATATCACAAAAACATCGGCCATTAATTTTGGCACATTTACCCATGCCGGCCTGTATGAGTATACAGTAACAGAGACGACTGGAAGCGCGGCAGGCGTGACTTATGATACGTCCTCTTATGATCTGAATGTATATGTAGTAAACGGCGAAAATGGAGTATATGTGGAGACGGTCACAGCGGAGAAAGACGGCGCAAAAGTTCCTGCGGTCGAGTTTGTCAACAGTTATGTGAATGAGAAGGGGGCAGACCTTACCATCAGCAAAGCGGTAACCGGAGATCTTGCGGATAAGACGAAAGACTTCAGCTTTACTATTACCTTTACCGCAGATCCGGTATCTGGAACAGATACATTCGAGGGAACGATTGGCGGCGAGACTATAAGCTGCAAGGCGGGTCAGCCGACAACCTTCCGGCTTCATGATGGCGAGAGCCTTGTGTTTGGTGATATTCCGGCAGGAACCCGGTATGTAGTGACTGAGACGGGAGAAGCAGATGGGTATACCCCAAGTGTAGTGGTAACAGAAAATGGCGTACAGGGAGCGCAGAAAACAGCGGCAGAAGATGCGTCCTTGTCTACTGCGGACCAGGGAAAGACAAACCTGGCAGGCGAAGGAGCGAACAGCGCGGACTTTACCAATGCCTATCAGGATATTTCTATCACGGGAATCTTTTTGAACGCGGCTCCGTTCCTGGCCCTGCTTGCGGCGGCGGTTCTGGCGTTCGCGGCGCTTGCGGCAGTAAAAAGAGCTGGCAGAAGATAAAGGCTTTTGGCGAGAAGTAATCATAGCGTTCCCTCAATAGCAGTGAAGGCAGTCCGGGCGGCAGATGCCGCCGTAAGCTGCCTGGTGCTGTCCCTTTTTCTGTCCTTTACCGCGTATGGGGGTTATGTTTTCTGGGATTCCAGGAATGTATATGAAGCAGCCTCGGAAGAAATCTACGAGACGTATAAGCCTGCGGCAGATGGTACAGGATCTTTTGAAGAGCTAAGAGCCATTAACCCGGAAGTATTTGGGTGGCTGACGGTCTATGGGACCCACATCGATTATCCGATAGCCCAAGGGGAAAATAATTCCAAGTATGCCAATACAGACGCGAAAGGGGACTATTCTCTGTCAGGGAGTATTTTCTTAGACTACCGGAACCGGACGGACTTTTCGGATCATGTCAGTATTCTATACGGCCATCATATGGCAGAAGACACAATGTTTGGAGAGCTGGATTCATTTGTGGAAAAGGAGTACTTTGAAAGCCACAGATATGGAAATCTGCATGCGGAAGGACAGGACTACGGCCTGGAATTTTTTGCGGCGCTGCAGGCGGACGCCTATGATAGCAGCCTCTATCAGACAGATCCGGGAACAAGGGAGTTAAAGCGGAAATATCTGGACCGTCTTCGGGAAAGAGCGGTCCAGTATAGACAGATCCAGATTTCTGCAGATGATAGGATCGTGCTTTTGTCTACTTGTTCTTCGGACAGTACGAATGGACGGATTGTTTTGGCCGCGAAACTTTGTGAAGAGATGTTCTCAGATACGTTTCAGGAGACGGGCGCGAATAAAGACGTAAAGAAGAGCGGAAGTGAAAAAGAAGGAGTTTTAAACCTTCTGTTTCTGCTGCTCCTGCTGTTGTGCCTGTGCCTAGCGGCAGTGGTCTGCAAAAATAAGAAGAAACAAAAGCATTTACGGAGGGGAAAGAGAAAATGGGAAAAATAATTAGAAAAGGAAAGAGTATGTTTCTGCTCCTGGCCTGTCTGTTGGTGTTTCCCGCGGGCCATGCCCAGGCGGCTTGGGAAGTATCGGTATCGGTTCCGGTCAAGCAGGTATTTGAGACGACGGGAGAAGTCCCGGATCACCTGGACCAGACCTTCTGCTACCAGGTGGCGGCCCAGGATAAGAATTCTCCGCTTCCGGATGAGGCGCAGGATGGGGTGTACTTTTTGGAATTAACAGGAAATGAGACAAAAGAGGCGGGATCTTTCGTGTTTACACACGGAGGAGTTTATAGATATGAAATCTGTTTGGCAGATGGGCAGAAAGGGGAAGGGTTTACCTGTGACAGCAGTGTATATCAGCTTCTATTCTATGTGAAGAACGGGCCCGATGGCAGTCTGATTCCACAGATCGTGGTAAAAGATGAATCTGGAAATAAGCTGGATGAAATCAGTTTCCAACATGCCTATCTGGGAAGAGAGACGGGAAACAATGCGGATGCCGGAACCCAAAATCAAGCCGGAAATGTAAAGACAGGCGACCAGGCAGAAGTCTTGCTATGGTGTACGCTGGGGCTGGTTTCTATGGCTCTTATCTTGACCGCGGGATGGAGCAGGCGCAGGAACAAGGAAGATGGGAAATAGATACAAAGAGCTGGAAGGCGTCCGTTTCGGGAGACTGACAGCTCTTTATCCGTTAAAGCGGCGGGATCAGAGAGGGTGTGTTTATTGGCGCTGCAGGTGTGACTGCGGGGAGGAAGCAGAAGTGTCGGAGAATAATCTGGTCCAGGGCATCAGCAGAAGCTGCGGCTGTCTAAAGCGGGAGTGTCAGCAGAGGATTGCGCAGAAGCTCCATTGTGTAGATGGAACTTGTTTGGAAATCCTGGAAAAACGTAAGCATCGAAAAGACAATCTCAGCGGATTTCGCGGCGTATTTAAGACCAAATCCGGCAAATATCGGGTAGACATCGGCTTTAAAGGCAGAAAATACTATGTCGGAACATATATCCTCTTCGAAGAGGCGGTGCGGGCTAGGAAGAAAGCAGAGGAAGCCGTTCATGAAGGTTTTCTGCGTGCATACGGAGAATGGAAGGAAAAGGCAGACCATGACCCGGTGTGGGGGAAAGAACATCCGCTTGTTTTTGAAGTGGAAAGAGAAGACGGCAGATTAATAGTAAGAAGGGGCGAGACCGAGTGAAAGGTCTCGTCTTTTTACGTGGACCGACGGTTCTGGCCAAACTTTTCTGGAAGTCTTGGGGCAACCCGTCGAAGCAGAAAAAAACCTGCCGGAAATTTCGGCGGACAAGTCCCACCGATTGCTAAAATACGCAGAATCTATATGCTATCATATGCAAAATAGCTGCAGTCCTTAAGGACGCGGCTGAAATTATGTAAATGAGGTGAGAGTATATGGAAAGACAATTTCCGAAAAATGTCAGGCAGATAGGGAATGTTTGCGATGAGCCTAAGATATATGTGGAAGACTATGTGGACACCTATCTGAACCAACTGCGGACAAAAGCGATGGACATGCCGGTTGGGGCGGTCTTTACAGGAGAAATACAAAAGCTGGAAGAACAGGATGTCGTATACATATCTGGGGCAATACGGATAAAAGAAATCAAGATTAAAGGTACAGATATCCTGATCGAGAAAGATGTCTGGGAACAGGCAGAGGCGGATCGGAAGGAATTCTTTCCAGAATTAGATATCGTGGGATGGTGCCTGGTAGAGACCGGACATCCTATGGGACTGAACCGGGGAGTGAATAAGATACATGGAAAAACATTTGGCAGGGAAAATACCGTTTTTGTATGGAAGGATGCCATGGAGGAGGACGAGCTGTTTTACGCTTATAAGTATGGAGAATTAATGCAGATGGGCGGGCATTATATTTATTATGAAAAAAATCCTGCCATGCAGAATTATATGATCAGTACGAGAAAAAAGATTGGCGTTACACCCAGTGAAGTGGTTGAGGATCGAGCTGCAAAGAATTTTCGTAGTGCCGTAAAGGAACAGATGGAATATAGGGAAAGCCGGCAGAATTCACGGTTTGTCTATGTAATGAGCGTACTTCTGGTGGTGATCGTACTTGCGATTGGTATCTCAGCCATTAATAATTTTGACAAAATGGAAGCAGTACAGCAATCGATAGAAACCCTGTCTCAGTCGGTAGATGGGGAGGCGGAGAAAAGCGAAACGGCAGAAGAGCCGGAAAGCGCCGATGGAAGCGGTCTGGAGAGGGAAGAAGCGGCAGAAGAAGTCGTTTCGCAGGAGGAGGCGGAGGCAGGACTCAGCGAAGAAGATTTCTATACCGTTGAGAAAGGCGACACTCTTGACAGTATCAGCGTAAAGATTTATGGTGATGCCAGCCATGTAGAAGCAATCTGCAAGATGAACGGCCTTTCAGACGGGAATCTCATCTATATCGGCCAAAAACTTCTATTACCATAGTGGGAAATGTGATATACTGTACACAAATGACGAAAATTAAAAGGGGATTTAAATGGCAAACAAAAGAAACAGAAATCTGCATATCGTCAGGGAATCTGAAGGGGAGAAACTGCCGCGGCAGTCTGGAGGGGAGACGGCTTTTGGACAAGCCATGGAAGAACTGGAAGAACAGACAAAACAGAATAAGAAGAAAAAACGCAGGAAGATTTTTATAATAGCAGGATCCGTTTTGGCGGCGGCAGCCGCTGTTTTCCTGGTAATCCATCTTCAGACATATAGTTCGGTGAGAGTGGAGGAAACCTATAAAATAGATGGGGCGGCGGACAGCAGTTATAAAGAGTTCGCCCAAGGCGTCATCAAATACAGCCGCGATGGGATTTCCTATTTGAATACCAAAGGCCAGGAGCAGTGGAATCAGCCCTGCCAGCTTAGTACGCCATTTGTGGATATAAATGGAACAACAGCGGCAGTTGCGGACAAAGGAGGCAATGATATCCTTGTGTTCCAGGAAGACGGACTGAAAGGGGAGATTCAGACCACGCTTCCCATTGAGAAGATCTCTGTGTCCAAGCAGGGGATTGTAAGCGCTATTTTAAGAAATGAAGCCTCTCCGCAGGTAATCTGTTATGACACTGCGGGAAATATCCTGGTAGAGCATCAGGCCTCATTTACAGGAACCGGATACCCGGTAGATGTGTCATTGTCGGACGATGGAGAAGTGATGATGGTCGTTTATCTCAGCGTGGAAGGGGGGAGTTATACTTCATCCGTCGCGTATTACAATTTTGGAGAGTCGGGAGAAGCCAGCAAAGATCATCAGGCGGGCTATAAAGAGTATGAAAATACAGTGCTGGCATCAGGCTTTTTTTTGACGGATTCGGTCTCGGCGGTGGTAGGTGACAACTGCTTCACTTTGTTTGAGGGGAAAGAAAAACCCAAAGAGGTGACGACGGTTTCTTTGGATAAGGAGATCAAAAGTGTTTTTCACAGTGAAAAATATATTGGATTGATACTGAAAAACGAGGGAAAAGGAGGGTATGAACTGTGCCTTTACAATACCTCCGGAAGAAAGGTCATGTCGGAAGACTTTTCCGGCGACTACGGAAATGTGAAGATCTCCGGGGATCAGGTTATTATGTATGAAGGGCGGCAATGCTGTATTTTCCTGCGCAGCGGAGTGAAGAAGTTTGAGGGGGAGACGGAAAATGATATCTTGGAAATTTTCCCCATTGCTGGCGTAAACAAATACATTATGATGAATACAAACGGTATGGAAGACGTACGGCTTGTAAAGTAAGGAGTAGCTATGAATTGGGTTGTATTGACGGTAGGACTGATTTTCTTGCTCTGCATCCTGGTGGGTGTGTATAAAGGGGCTGTAAGGATCGCGGTTTCTTTGGTGACTACGCTGCTGACGCTGGTGATCGTCTTTTTTGCGTCGCCTTTTGTTGCGGGATTGATCGAAGATAAAACTCCTTTGGACGAGGTGATTGAGGATCAAGTGCTATCCACAATGGCTGGAGCGGTAACTTCCCAGGCGGAAGAGACGGAGGGAGAAGGGATTTCAGAAGATACGGTAAGGCGGGCGCTGGATGCCGCGGGGATCAGCGAAGAGACTTTGGAAGAATATGGTATTTCGGTAGATGACATTGTAAACGGAGATATCAGCGGGGATGAACTGGCAGAATATGGGATTTCCAGCGGTCTCCTGGAAGGTCTGACGGGAGAGAGCGCAGAGACCACAGAAGATATGATCGAAAGCGCGGATATTCCAAGAGATGTTCAAATCGCGGCAATAGAAGCGGCAGACTTGCCGGAGATTTTTAAAAACCTTCTGACAGAAAATAATAACGATGAGATATATGAAGATTTGGGAGTCCAGACATTTGCCCAGTATGTGGGAAGTTTTCTGGCGAAATTGATCATAAATATCATTGCGTTCCTGGGTACGTTTGTTTTGGTGTCGCTGGTACTGCGGGCAATTGTGTTCGCGCTGGATATTGTCGCGAATCTTCCGGTGCTCGGTTTGATCAACCGGCTGGCAGGCGGCGCGATAGGAATCGCGGGAGCGTTGATCATCGTGTGGATACTGTTTATCTTTTTAACGCTTTTGTATACCACGTCAATAGGAAAAGAAGCCAGCCAAATGATCCAAGGGAACGGATTTACAAGAATGTTATATGAGTATAATCCGCTTATGAATCTGGCAATAAATTTGTAGCTGAAGTGAAAAGTTTATTTCCACTTTGAAAAACGTCAAAATAAAAGTGGCAATTACTCTTACAAAAATGAGTGATTGCTGCTTTTTCTGTTTTATTAAGTAGAAATAAGTGTTACACTAAATGAAGTAAACAACAGGCTGCTTGAAAAAGACAGGATCTTTGGACATGACAAAAAAGCGGACTTTAGTCGGTGTTTTTAAAGGTGTAGGACTAAATTCCACTTGCTGTGGACGGTATTTTCTTTCTTGGACAGCCGCCTGTTGTTTTTTAATAGGCAGTTTTAATTACTTACTTGTTTCTCTGCTTGAGCAAGTATGGTTTTAAAATAATCTGATCTTTATCAATGGGATGGATGCCAAAAGCCAGCAGTTTTTCGTACAGATCCTGATACATAAATTCCGTCAGTTCCAACGGACTTTTACTGCCAAGCAACTCGCAAGGGGAGGAGTTTACGTGGCTGAGAACCAGATTCAGACTGGACTGGCAGGTCAGCCCGAGTTCTTTCAGATCCGTTCCTTTTGGAAGGATGTAACGGAGTTCTATATGCTTGTTTTCCAACGTGCCTTTTTGCCCTGACTGCATAGGATCGCAGTAAAATACCCTTGTCCGTCTTGTGCCATCAGATGAGGTCTCCATAGCTTCAGCAGCAGAAAACTCCGTCCCACGATCAGTTAGTAAAACATGGACATATCTGCGGAACGATTCTGTGCCAAGGATGGATTCCAGTATGTCAATGCCTTCTTTCATGGAAGCGGAGTTTTTCTCGCTGCGGTATAAAGCGAGAAGAATACCGGCTCTTACAAATTTAAATGTCTGAAGGAAAGGGCCGTTTGTCTCATCGTTATAGACCGTATCCATTTGGACAACAAAGACCTCGGGATGATCGGAGAGATAGGATCGATAATCTTTGTAGGTTCTGCCTTCAAGATACTTTCTATCGGTGCGTTTCTTATAAGTTTTTGCCTTTTTCTTCGGCAGTTTGCGTGATACCTGTCTCCGCAGATCCATGACAGTGATCCCCGCGATCTCGTGGAAAACACCGTTTTCGATATAGTTGTAAAGCGTTTTTTCAGAAATACCGAGTTCCGGATGGTTTGTAACGATCTGATAGGGAGACTGGCCCTGCTTCAGGAGCGGAGCGATAACAGCAGCCATCTGTTTGGCCTCCTGCACTGTAAGATTGACACCTTCCCGGGAGTCGATCAGAGTAGTACGGTAATCCATATGGGCATCTTCCGGAGAGTACTGGTATTTATCAAAACGGCAGCGTGGCCAGTTGGAACAGCCGTTGCAGGCACCAGGGGAGCGGTCGCGCCTTGAGCAGCGGAAAGGACTGTACTCCGGACAGTCAGGAGTACACTGACGGCCATAGACACATTTTTTATAATGAGTGCACTCCAGGGGCATCTTACACTTATGGGTAAGAGTCCTGTGAAGTTTGATCTCTTTGCCAACCGTAGACTTATCCTTGCCGATGGTCTGGGCGATGGCCGTTTTCGTGGAGCCGTTCGTAATGCCGGCGAGAATGATACGACGTTCCTCTAAAGTTAAATGAGAAAAAGAGTTTTGAGTTTTCATAATAGACACCAACCTTTCCGGCGACTGCCTAGCATGAAAAGTGTAAGACTAAATGCTGCATATGGGGAAGTGGAAATGAGTGAAAGACTAAAATCTACTTTTGCCTATTCAAAGTGGAAATAAACTTTTCACTTCAGCCAATAAATTTGTAAAAATAAAAGGGAAGGAAATCCTTGACAATAGATTTGAATGATGGTATTATAAAAATCCGCTGCGGCAACGTAGTGGATTTTTAAACAGTCGAAATAAAAAATAAAAAAGATTGTAGAAAAGTTGTTGACAAGCGATAAAAAGTATGATATCTTATAGAAGTTGTCGCTCGAGACAGCAAAACGGACCTTGATAACTGAACAATAGACACCAACCCTGAAAGATTCTTAAGAGAAGATTCAGAGAACAGCTCCGGCCTGTGAGAGCAGGAGGGAGCGACCCAAGAACAGTAAAAGGGATAAGGAAGCTAGTAAGTTTTCTTGGACCTGGAACGAACTTGAACTTAAAGTCCTATCATAGATGATTCCCGGAACTAAGGTTTGTGAACTACCAAACCTAAGGACCGGGAACTACCAACCGACTAAGGCGCCAAAAGACAGCGCCTAAGTCTATAGGCATTTTATACGAGAGTTTGATCCTGGCTCAGGATGAACGCTGGCGGCGTGCCTAACACATGCAAGTCGAGCGAAGCGCTTATCTTGGATTTCTTCGGAATGACGAGATCTGCGACTGAGCGGCGGACGGGTGAGTAACGCGTGGGTAACCTGCCCTGTACAGGGGGATAACAGTTAGAAATGACTGCTAATACCGCATAAGCCCACAGCTTCGCATGAAGCGGTGGGAAAAACTCCGGTGGTACAGGATGGGCCCGCGTCTGATTAGCTAGTTGGTGAGGTAAGAGCTCACCAAGGCGACGATCAGTAGCCGACCTGAGAGGGTGACCGGCCACATTGGGACTGAGACACGGCCCAAACTCCTACGGGAGGCAGCAGTGGGGAATATTGCACAATGGGGGAAACCCTGATGCAGCGACGCCGCGTGAGCGATGAAGTATTTCGGTATGTAAAGCTCTATCAGCAGGGAAGAAAGTGACGGTACCTGACTAAGAAGCCCCGGCTAACTACGTGCCAGCAGCCGCGGTAATACGTAGGGGGCAAGCGTTATCCGGATTTACTGGGTGTAAAGGGAGCGTAGACGGGAGAGCAAGTCTGAAGTGAAAGCCCAGGGCTCAACCCTGGGACTGCTTTGGAAACTGTTGACCTAGAGTGCTGGAGAGGTAAGTGGAATTCCTAGTGTAGCGGTGAAATGCGTAGATATTAGGAGGAACACCAGTGGCGAAGGCGGCTTACTGGACAGTGACTGACGTTGAGGCTCGAAAGCGTGGGGAGCAAACAGGATTAGATACCCTGGTAGTCCACGCCGTAAACGATGAATACTAGGTGTCGGGTGGCAAAGCCATTCGGTGCCGCAGCCAACGCAATAAGTATTCCACCTGGGGAGTACGTTCGCAAGAATGAAACTCAAAGGAATTGACGGGGACCCGCACAAGCGGTGGAGCATGTGGTTTAATTCGAAGCAACGCGAAGAACCTTACCTGATCTTGACATCCGAGTGGCCGCTCTTTAATCGGAGCTTTCCTTCGGGACACTCGTGACAGGTGGTGCATGGTTGTCGTCAGCTCGTGTCGTGAGATGTTGGGTTAAGTCCCGCAACGAGCGCAACCCTTATCCTTAGTAGCCAGCGGTTCGGCCGGGCACTCTAGGGAGACTGCCAGGGACAACCTGGAGGAAGGTGGGGATGACGTCAAATCATCATGCCCCTTATGACCAGGGCTACACACGTGCTACAATGGCGTAAACAAAGGGAAGCGAGCCTGCGAAGGTGAGCAAAACCCAAAAATAACGTCTCAGTTCGGATTGCAGTCTGCAACTCGACTGCATGAAGCTGGAATCGCTAGTAATCGCGGATCAGAATGCCGCGGTGAATACGTTCCCGGGTCTTGTACACACCGCCCGTCACACCATGGGAGTCAGTAACGCCCGAAGCCGGTGACCCAACCTTGCTAGGAGGGAGCCGTCGAAGGTGGGACTGATAACTGGGGTGAAGTCGTAACAAGGTAGCCGTATCGGAAGGTGCGGCTGGATCACCTCCTTTCTAAGGGAAGAAAGTAGGGGCTGGTGTCTGTTATTCAGTTATCAAAGTCAGAAGGGTCCATAGATCCCGTCAAAAGGAGAGATGGAACTCCTGGTGGCGATGCGCTTAGGGGAAACACCCGTACCCATCCCGAACACGATGGTTAAGCCTTAAGCGGCCGATGGTACTGCACTGGAGACGGTGTGGGAGAGCAGGTGGCTGCCAGGTCAAAAAAGAAAAAAGGCGGGAGCCTTTAGGATAGATACAGGCAAGGAAGGACAACAATCCTTCAGCGCCAACCCGATCAGCAGGGCAGTGCTGTTTTGATAGCTGGTTTTACCAGTGATCAGAGGTTTGAACAAAGGGTTCAGGACTCTGATGACTGATAAAACATCAGTCAGAGAGTGATGGAAGGAAAGAACCTTCAAGTACCGATGTGAGCGCACCTCGAAAATCAGAGATTTTCTCGGTCGCGGCATTTCATGCCAATACATCGGGAAATAGGAAAGCTTATGGAAACAAGTTTCCAACGCTGTCTATTTCCGATGTGCTCCCATCAAAACACATCACGGACGTACCTTGAAAACCGCATACAAGAAAGAATCTCAAAGAAGAAAACGAGACATCCGAGGTAGAGTTTCTGGAGAAGAAACGAGACCAGTCCCGCAAGGGACGAACCTGAAGCCAGCGTTAGTAACGCTATACTGACGTTTTGGTCATGATAGAAAGAGCATATGGTGGATGCCTTGGCACTAAGAGCCGATGAAAGACGTGATAAGCTGCGAAAAGCTTCGGGGAGGAGCAAATATCCAACGATCCGGAGATCTCTGAATGGGGGAACCCACTGGAGCAGACCTCCAGTATCCTTACGCCAATCCATAACGTAAGGAAGGGAACCCGGTGAACTGAAACATCTAAGTAGCCGGAGGAAGAGAAAATAAGAATGATTCCGGGAGTAGCGGCGAGCGGAACCGGAAGAGCCCAAACCAGGGCGCGTGCGCCCTGGGGTTTAGGACCGCGGAAGTGATTCAATGAGCTTAGCAGAATGGTTTTGGGAAAGCCAGCCAGAGAGGGTGAAAGCCCCGTAAGTGAAAAGCGAGTTGACATGGCGGGATCCAGAGTAGGTCGAGACACGTGGAACCTTGACTGAACACGCGGGGACCACCCCGTAAGGCTAAATACTCCTTAGTGACCGATAGCGCATAGTACTGTGAAGGAACGGTGAAAAGGACCCCGGGAGGGGAGTGAAAGAGAACCTGAAACCATATGTTTACAAGCTGTGGAACCACTTTAAAGGTGGGACCGCGTACTTTTTGTAGAACGGTCCGGCGAGTTGCGCTTTCTGGCGAGGTTAAGGGCATAAAGCCTGGAGCCGAAGGGAAACCAAGTCTGAACAGGGCGGATAAGTCAGAGGGAGCAGACCCGAAACCGGGTGATCTATCCATGTCCAGGATGAAGTTGCCGTAAAAGGCAATGGAGGTCCGAACCCACATCCGTTGAAAAGGGTGGGGATGAGGTGTGGATAGGGGAGAAATTCCAATCGAACCCGGAGATAGCTGGTTCTCCTCGAAATAGCTTTAGGGCTAGCCTCATGGGAGTCTTTTGGAGGTAGAGCACTGAATTTCCTAGGGGGCGTCAAAGCTTACCGAAGAATATCAAACTCCGAATGCCAGTAAGATGATCCATGGGAGTCAGACTGTACGAGATAAGTTGGACAGTCGAGAGGGAAAGAGCCCAGACCCGCGGCTAAGGCCCCAAAATGTGTGTTAAGTGGAAAAGGATGTGGGATTTCGAAGACAACTAGGATGTTGGCTCAGAAGCAGCCATACATTCAAAGAGTGCGTAATAGCTCACTAGTCGAGAGGTCCTGCGCCGAAAATGTCCGGGGCTGAAACACACTGCCGAAGCCTGGGGATCAGCCGAGAGCTGATCGGTAGAGGAGCATTGTTAAAGGGAAGAAGCAGTACCGGAAGGAGCTGTGGACTTTTAAGAAGAGAGAATGCCGGAATGAGTAGCGAGAGGAAGGTGGGAATCCTTCCGGCCGAATATCCAAGGTTTCCAGAGTAAAGCTGATCTGCTCTGGGTAAGTCGGGACCTAAGGCGAGGCCGAGAGGCGTAGCCGATGGACAACAGGTTGAGATTCCTGTACCACAATGAGACAGAACTGTGGGGACACGTGTGGAGAGCATGAGCCGGGGATGGAGAACCCGGCGCAAGCGGGGTAGGAGTCTGATAGGCAAATCCGTCAGGCGATCCGAAGACGTGACGCGGACCGAACAAGAGTAGGGAAGCATGTGAGCCATGCGTCAAGAAAAGCCGCTATTGTTTTCATTGTGCCCGTACCGTAAACCGACACAGGTAGATGAGGAGAGAATCCTAAGGCCGACGGGAGAAGCATTGTTAAGGAACTCGGCAAAATGACTCCGTAACTTCGGGAGAAGGAGTGCCTGGGAGACCAGGCCGCAGAGAATTGGCCCAAGCAACTGTTTAGCAAAAACACAGGTCTGTGCGAAACCGAAAGGTGAAGTATACGGGCTGACGCCTGCCCGGTGCTGGAAGGTTAAGGGGAGAGGTTAGCGCAAGCGAAGCTTTGAACTTAAGCCCCAGTAAACGGCGGCCGTAACTATAACGGTCCTAAGGTAGCGAAATTCCTTGTCGGGTAAGTTCCGACCCGCACGAAAGGCGTAATGATTTGGGCGCTGTCTCAACAATGCACCCGGTGAAATTGAAATACCAGTGAAGATGCTGGTTACCCGCGCCAGGACGGAAAGACCCCATGGAGCTTTACTCCAGCTTGATACTGGGATTCGGTATTGCATGTACAGGATAGGTGGGAGACGCTGGAAGCCATGACGCCAGTTGTGGTGGAGTCGCTGTTGGGATACCACCCTTGCAGTATTGGATTTCTAACCAGCGGCCGTGACCCGGCCGGGGGACAATGTCAGGCGGGGAGTTTGACTGGGGCGGTCGCCTCCGAAAGGGTATCGGAGGCGCTCAAAGGTTCCCTCAGAATGGTTGGAAACCATTCGAAGAGTGTAAAGGCAGAAGGGAGCTTGACTGTGACACCGACGGGTGGAGCAGGTACGAAAGTAGGACTTAGTGATCCGGTGGTATTAAGTGGGAATGCCATCGCTCAACGGATAAAAGCTACCCTGGGGATAACAGGCTTATCACTCCCAAGAGTTCACATCGACGGAGTGGTTTGGCACCTCGATGTCGGCTCATCGCATCCTGGGGCTGAAGTAGGTCCCAAGGGTTGGGCTGTTCGCCCATTAAAGCGGTACGCGAGCTGGGTTCAGAACGTCGTGAGACAGTTCGGTCCCTATCCGGCGTGGGCGCAGGAGATTTGAGAGGAGCTGTCCTTAGTACGAGAGGACCGGGATGGACTGGCCGCTGGTGAACCTGTTGGGCTGCCAAGCGCATAGCAGGATAGCCAAGCCGGGAGGGGATAAACGCTGAAGGCATCTAAGCGTGAAGCCCCCCTCAAGATGAGATCTCCCTAACATAAGTTAGTAAGACCCCTTGAAGACGACGAGGTAGATAGGGCGGAGGTGGAAGTGCAGTAATGTATGGAGCTGACCGCTACTAATCGGTCGAGGGCATGACCAAGAGCAAAGAGAGCGGGCTGGATGTTGCAGCCAATGAAAGAGCTTTCAAGCGGAGG
Source organism: Lachnospiraceae bacterium KGMB03038 (assembly GCA_007361935.1). Lineage (NCBI taxonomy): Bacteria > Bacillati > Bacillota > Clostridia > Lachnospirales > Lachnospiraceae > Lachnospiraceae bacterium KGMB03038. Next base: position 196,312 of record CP041667.1, read on the forward strand.
CGGAAGGTACGGATGATTTCTTGTATGCAGTTTTCAGGGTATGTGAGACACGACCTGTGAGAGCAGGGAGTGTTTTCGTTTATCCGGGGAAAAATAAAATAGGATGATCCTCCTTAGCTCAGTCGGTAGAGCACTCGGCTGTTAACCGAGTTGTCGTTGGTTCGAGTCCAACAGGGGGAGCTGGAAGACCTCATGTCAGTTTTACGACATGAGGTTTTTTTGTGGAGTTAAGGCGGATAATTGACGGATTCCTTTTCCCTCTGCTAGACTGTAACAGTAGGATATATACAGTTAATGAGAGGGAGGAAAGTCCTTTGCTGTTAAGACAGATGAAATATTTTGCGGCGGTTGTAGATCAGAATAGCTTTACAGAGGCGGCGGAACAATGTTACATTTCCCAATCGGCGATTTCCCAGCAGATCAAAGCGTTAGAGAAAGAACTTGGGGTTGAGCTTTTATACAGGGAGAACCGCAGTTTTTCTTTGACGGCTGCGGGGGAATATTTTTATCGCCAAAGTAAGGGGATACTAGAGGAAATTGAAGCGATGCAACGGGAAACAGTTCGGATCGGACAAGAAGATGAGAGTCGTCTTAGAATCGGATACTTGAGAAGTTACAGCGGCTTAGAGCTTCATCAGGCGGTAGCGGAGTTTTCTCAAATCTATCCGGAAGTTCCAATTACGATTGTAAATGGTACACATGAAGAGTTATACGATCTTCTGCGGTTTGGCAAAATAGATCTAGTGCTGACAGACCAGCGAAGGGCATTTTCCGATGAATATATTAACTATCAGTTGCTGCAATGCGGCTGCAATGCGGAAGTATCCTTAAGAAATCCGATCAGTGGGAAGGAACATATAGAGTTAGAGGAATTAAAACATACCCCTTGTATCCTGATTTCTTCTAAGGAACAGCAGAAAGAAGAGGAGGATTATTATAAGAATACCCTGGGAATTGGGAGCAGCTTTCTATTTGCGGAGAGTTTGGAAGAAGGACGATTGATGGTGGCGGGAAACAGAGGATTTCTTCCGGTTGAAGAAGCGGGAAGTCTTCCGCCTGAAGGCCCTGCGGTCCGCAGAGTTCCGATCACCAGGAATGGAAGGCGGATGCAGAGAAATTACTGCGTATTTTGGAAAAAAGATCAAACAAATTACTATATGGAAGAATTTGCGGAGATACTGCGTAAACTGCTTCTGGATAAAGAGGTTTAATAGAGGATGGAAGTCGGATAAGTAATACTTATAAGAAGGATTCATAACTGGAATTGCTCATTTCTCCTGAAGGCGTAAAATAGAACTCGGATAAAGGAGGAAGCTTCAAGATGAAGAAAGATGTAATGATTTTGACAGGAGCAGGCCAGATTGGTATGGCGATCGCGCGCCGGATGGGATATGGAATGAAGATCATTATCGGAGATAAGAAACCGGAGAACGGAGCGGCAATCGCCAGGATCATGAATGAAGCGGGATTTGACACAGAGGCTTTGGAGATGGATCTTTCTTCCAGGGAATCTATCAAAAAGCTGATCGCCAAGGCGCAGGAGTATGGCGACATCACCATGCTGGTGAACGCGGCAGGCGTATCTCCAAGCCAGGCGCCAGTCGAGGCGATTTTGAAAGTGGATCTGTATGGCACAGCCGTGCTTTTAGAGGGAGTGGGGCAGGTGATCAAAGAAGGCGGCGTTGGAGTGACTATCTCCAGCCAATCCGGACACCGGATGCCGGCGCTTACACCGGAGGAAGATGAACAGCTTGCATGTACGCCCACAGAAGAACTTCTGAATCTGACGATCCTTCAACCAGAGAATATCAGAGATACGCTGCATGCTTATCAGATAGCAAAGCGCTGTAATGAGAAACGAGTCATGGCCGAGTCTGTGAAATGGGGAGAGAAAGGCGCGCGGATCAACTCTATCTCTCCGGGGATTATCGTGACCCCTCTGGCGATTGATGAATTCAATGGTCCCCGTGGGGATTTCTACAAGAATATGTTCGCCCAATGCCCGGCGGGCCGCCCTGGAACCGCGGATGAAGTGGCTAATGTGGCGGAGCTTCTTATGAGTGATAAAGGGGCGTTTATCACCGGAGCGGATTTCCTGATCGATGGAGGCGCTACAGCCTCATACTTTTATGGCCCTTTGAAGCCGGAAGAATAGAAACAGAAGATAGAAACGGAGGAAACAGCCGATTGGTTGATGGCAGACCAATCGGCTGTTTTTATTTTTTATCACTAACTTTTTGAGAATCAGGATGGTTATACATAATAGGAAACCAATTTCTACATTCGTATGGAGGTGATGAAGATGAGCAGATACCGAAGAAGCAGAAAAAGAAAAGCCTTTTTAAAGCAAATCCTGACGGTCCTGCTGCTGGTGATCTTTGGGACGGCATTTATACGGGTGGGGTATTCGCTGATCGTTCAAGGGGAGACCCCGATGCTGAATATTTTAAGCGCCAGGACGAAAGAAGCAGATACCTCTCTGGGCTGGAATCTGATCCTTGTGAATAGAGACAACCGGGTTCCCGACGGATATAAGGTAGAACTTACAGAGTTATCCAATGGTGAGAAGGTGGATTCGAGAATATATCCATCACTGCAGAAGATGTTCGATGACGCAAGGGCCTCCGGGCTGGAGCTGTTCGTAAGAGAAGGATACAGGACCAGGCAGGAGCAAAAAACAATCATGGAAGAAAGAATACAGAAGTACCAGGAAGAAGGATATTCGCGAAGAGAAGCCCAAAAGCTTGCAAAAGAATATGTGGCGGCTCCGGGGACCAGTGAGCATGAATTGGGGATCAGTGTTGATATCAATGCGGATAACTCCAAGTGTTCCTCAGACGCCGTCTATGCGTGGCTTGCGAAAAACGCTCATAAGTACGGATTTATCAAAAGGTACCCTTCTGATAAAACAGAGATCACCGGAACTAAGAATGAACCCTGGCATTACCGGTATGTGGGGAAGAAAGCGGCGGCGGAAATGCTGGAAAAAGGGCTGTGTTTAGAAGAATACATAGAACAGTTTTATAATTAAATTTGACGAATCTTCCGTTTGCGTCTATGATGGATGCCATGATGATTGGAATTATTGAAGACGACAAATTACTGAATCAGGCATTGGAAATCTTTTTGCGCAAGGAAGGATATGACACGATCTGTCTGCATAGCAGGAAGGAAGCGCTGGCCCGGCTGACCGGAAAAGAGGATCTTTTTCTGATCGACATTGGTCTGCCGGATGGGGACGGTATTCTTCTGTATCAGGAGCTGCGGGAAAAAGGAGAAGTTCCGGCTGTTTTTCTGACTGCAAGGGACGAAGAGACAGACATGCTGAAAGCATTTGAAGGGGGCGCCGAGGATTATGTGGTCAAGCCTTTTTCCATGAAGGTGTTATTGAAACGGATACAGGTGGCGCTTAGGAGAAAGGAAGGACGAAGGCTTCTGACCTGCCGGGATCTGACGTTGGATCTGGACCGGAAGCAGGCGCTGATAAACGGCCAGGAGATTTCCCTGACAGGGAGAGAATATCAGCTTCTGGAATATTTTATGAGAAATCAGGGCCAGGTGCTGACTAAGGAAAATATTTTAGATCAAGTCTGGGGCCTAGACGGAGCGTTCGTGGTAGATAACACGGTCAGTGTGACGGTTAACCGTCTGCGTAAGAAGATCGAGCTGGATGGAGAGGGCCCGGTATATCTGAAAAATGTATTTGGTTTGGGCTACCGGATGGGGGAGTAGTATGGGAGAAGTAATTTTAACTCTGGCTGTTTTAGCGGGAATCCTGGCTGGCGCCGGAATGATGCGGAGGTATCAGAGCAAATGTCGGATGGAGGAACTGCAGAGAATTTCCCGCCTGGCAGATGAGATTTTGGAGGGTCGGAAGCTTTCGGCGGCGTTGTCAGGGGAAGATACATTTCCGGCCAAGATCGAGCATCAGATGGTACGGCTGCAGGAAGTGCTGGAAGGAAAGAGCAGGGAAGCTGAGAAGAGCCGAAGAGAGATCCAGAAGCTGATTTCGGAGACGGCCCACCAGATGCGCACGCCCCTTGCCAATATGGAGACATACGCGGAGCTGTTAAGAGGGGCGCTGGAGGAAGAAAGAGAGGCTTCCCCACAGAGTTCAGCCATGTCAGAAGTAGATGATGTTTTCCGTTATCTGTCTGCTTTGGAGGAAAGCAGAGATAAACTGCGGTTCCTTGTGGAGAACTTTATCAAAATGTCCCGCCTGGAACAAGGGCTGATCCAGATCCGAAAGGAAGAGACGGACATTTTAAAGACGGTGCAGAATACTTTGGGACAGATCCAGAGCCAGGCGGAAGAGAAACAGATTGATCTTGCCATTGATCTTCCGCGGGAAGCCCGGTGTCCCCATGATGGAAACTGGCTGGGGGAAGCGGTCTATAATCTTCTGGACAACGGGGTAAAATATAGCCCTGTCCAAGGGAAGCTCAAGGTGTGCGTCCTGAAGAATGAGATGTTTCTGAAAATACGGGTAGAAGACAAGGGAATTGGAATCGAGCCGGGAGAAGAGGCGGAGATCTTCCGGCGCTTTTATCGGGGAAAGCGGGTGAAAAACCAGGAGGGATTTGGTATCGGCCTTTACCTTGCCAGAGAAATCGTGAACAGACACGGAGGATTTCTGACGGCAAAACGGATGGAACCGGGGCTTAGGATGGAGATCAGTCTGCCGGTATCCGATTTCCAGAGGAAAGATACGGCTTGTTAGAAGTTTGTTAGATTTATCCCGTATACTTAAGAAAAACAGCAGAAGACGGGAGTGTATGTTGATGGAGATGGTAAAGGCCGTGGGCCTGAAAAAATATTATCAGATGGACACATATGAAGTCCGCGCCCTGGATGGAGTGTCGTTTGCCGTGCAGGAAGGAGAATTCCTAGCTGTTGTGGGTACTTCGGGAAGCGGGAAGACCACACTTTTAAATATGCTGGGAGGATTGGACGTGCCTACGGCGGGAGGCGTGTGGATACGCGGAAACAGCTTAAAGGACATGGGGCGGGAAGAGCGGACCGTCTTTCGCCGGAGAAACATTGGTTTTGTATTTCAGCAGTATAATTTGATCCCAGCCATTACCGTCTATGAGAATATGGTCCTGCCATTGAGACTGGATGGGATGGAAATTGACCAGGATTTCCTGGAAGAGATTGTCGCTGTGCTGGGAATCCGAGAGCTTTTTGAGCGTCTGCCGGAGACTTTGTCCGGGGGACAGCAGCAAAGAGCGGCGATCGGGCGGGCTCTTTTGACAAAGCCGGCTGTCCTGCTGGCAGATGAGCCGACCGGGAACTTAGATTCCGTCACCAGCATGGAAGTGATGGGACTATTGAAATCCTGTGCCGCCAGATTTCACCAGACGGTTCTGGTAGTGACACACCAAGAAGAAATAGCCCAGATGGCGGACCGCCTCCTTCGGATCGAAGACGGGAGGATCGTGTATACAGGACAAAATGGATGTGCTGGGCAGAAGGGGGGACATACATGCAAAGAAGAGGCGTGACCCCCAACGACAACGGTTCCGTCATCCAGATGCTTTCGAAGAAAATGGGAGCTTACAATCGGAGCAGAAATCGCCTTCTGCTGGGAGCGGTGGTTTTAAGCATCGTGTCACTGACGGTGGTTTTCGGTCTGGCATATGGCAGGGCACAGGCGGAGTATCAAAGGAGTATCAGAGAGGCGGGAACGACCGCTTCAGCCTGTATTCAGAATGGGGACCAGTCTCAGTATGAGAAGGCAAGGGCTCTTAGTTATATCAGGCAGGCGGGACGACGTGTGACGGCGGGAACCGCGGAGAAAACAGCCGAAGACGCAAAGGCAGTTTCAGTCTGTACCGTCCAATGGCTGGACCCCGGCGCGTGGGAGAAGATCGTCAGCCCGGCGTATACCGACATTTACGGAGAATATCCAGAGAAACCCCAGGAGATCCTGCTGTCCAAGCGGGCGCTCCAGAAGCTTGGCATCAAAGATCCTCAGATGGGGATGGAGATTACAGTGGATGTTTCCATTGGCCTCTTTCAAAAGGGAAAAGAGACCTTTACACTATGCGGCTGGTTTACGGATCATGTCAAAGAGACACAGCGCTCCGCGCCCGGATATATCTCTTTCGCAAAGCTGGAAGGATGGGGCTATCATGTCCATGAAGACGCGGATATCCTGCTGTGTCCCTTAGAACGCCTGAACTGGAGGGAAGTAGAAGAACGGTTATACGAAGATATCCCAATTAGAGACGGGCAGCAGCAGCTTACCGTTTCTGAATCGGCCGCTTATGAGGCGGTAAGGGAAATGGCAGGGGGATTCGAGATGGCGGCGGGTGCCGCTTTGATCATTTTATGCGGGATTTTCTTTTTGATCCACAATGTGATGCAGATCTCCCTGATCAGCGACGTCAGGCAGATGGGGCTTTTGAATCTCATTGGGACTACGGAAAAACAGATCCGCCGGATCTATTATAGGCAGATCCTGCGGATACTGGTTCCGGGAGTGCTCCTGGGAGCGGGGATCTCCCTTGTGCTCCTGTTGTTCCTGCTTCCGCATGGTCTGGGAGAACAGTATTTAAGCAGCTATGGAGGGGCGGTGCATCTGCGGGTTTTCCGTCCTTGGATCCTGGCGGCCGCAATCCTGCTGTCCGCCGCGCTTCTGCTTGGTTCGGCGGCAGAAGTGATCTGGCACGTGGCCAGCCGGTCCTGTGTGGAAAATACACGGTACACGGCGCTGAACACAAAGAAGGCCAGGCGGAAGAAAAAAGACAAAAAGCGAAATCACTATGCAAAAAAACGCGGTGAGAGGGCAGAGATCTTTTTGATGGCCTGGCAGAATGTGACACGGTATAAGAGCCGTTTTATCCGAACAGTCCTATCTCTGTTCCTTGGGATGGAAGCGCTTCTTGGGGCGGTTGTGATCTCGTCGGGAAGTGATCCAGCCAATGCGATCAAAGAGCGGCCGGATTTCCTGATCGCCGGACAATTCAGCCAGTGGGCGCAGGAAGAGGGATATGGAAGGGAGTATCAGTCCCGGGATGGGGGAGAAGATCCATTGGAGAGCGAAGGAAGCGGGATGGCGCTTCTCTATGACAATGAGTATGACGAATTTTCCCCTATTTCCCCGGAAGTAAGGAAGAGACTTTTGAGCCTGGATGGAGTGGATCAGGAGACTTCTTCTCTTGTAGAGGGCGCTTATCTGTACTCCGTGATCTCCAGAAAGGGATGGCGTCCCCTGGCCAATGATAGGAATGAGGAAGCATCGGAAAATGAAATGATCGAAGGCCCAGATCCAGATGTGGTCCAGATCTTAAGTGAGGAAGAAATCGAAGAACTGAAAACCTATGCAAAGAAGCATCAGATCCCGGCAGACATGAAGAGCCTGGAGGAAGGAACGGGGGTATTGATCCTTCACGATCATAGGTTGTCCAGGCAGCAGGAAGCCGCGGCCAGAGAGAGCATTGGAGAGCCGATGTATTTTGCCACGCTTCCGGCGAAGGCGGATCTCATAAAATGGAATCAGATGGGTGAGAAAGAGCGGGAAGAGTGGGCCAAAGGAGATGGATTTGCCAGGAAACGTTCAGAACCATTTGCCATAAGCGGATATCTGGACAGCCTGGCGGAAGGATTTCCAGATATCGCCCGGACCTGGCACGGAGCAGAAGGCACGATCTACTATCTGATCAGTCAGCAGGGATTCGCCCGGATTCCCACAGATAAGAAGACCCTTACCATGGAACTGGAGCTTAAAAAAGAAGACGGCGCAGGCGGGAAGCCGCAAGAAGATCAAACAAGACAAGAGACACAGACAAAAACCCAGATCGGTCAGATCATTGAGGTGGAGAACCAGAGACGCGCCCAGATCAGAGATACCGGATTGGAAAAGGGAACTGGTGAAGCGGGAATCTTCTGTATCAGTAAGTCTGATCTGTTGGAAGAGGCTGCGGCTTATATCCGGGGCAGCCGGTTGATCTTCGGGAGTATCAGCGCCGTGCTTTTGTGCGCGGGCCTGGTAAATTTCTTTCATGTTATGGCGGCGGGAATCTTATCGCGGAAAAAGGAACTGGAAATCCTGGAAAGTATTGGGATGACGAAGAGACAAAAGCGTCTGATGTTTCTGGCGGAAGGGGGCTGGTACTGTGTTGTGACGGCGGCGCTGCACCTAAGCATTGGAAGCTGGATTCTTGCGTTGATCCGACATTATATGGAGCAGAGACTTTCGTATTTTGTATTTCACTATCCGATGGGATGGACCGCGCTGCTGCTGACAGGTCTGACGGCTATCTGCTTATCTGCCGCGGCGGTGTTTTCGAAAAAATGACAGATTAGGCGCGGCATCGTCGCTTTTGGGCGATGCCACGCCCCAAATTTAAAATATTAAGAGTTTAATTTGGCATTAAAATCAGCCATTACTTCTGAAATTTTGATCTGCTGCGGACAGACAGCCTCGCAGCTTCGACAGCCGACACAGGCAGAAGGCTGTTTGTCTTCTGGCATGGCTTCCAATGTAAACCGAGCCATAGCTCCGCCGCCGGAAAGGGTATGTTCATTGTATATCCGGATGAGTCCGGGGATATCCAGCTCTTGAGGGCAATGGCTGGTGCAGTAATGGCAGGCGGTACAGGGAACGCCGTTGGCCATGTGATAAGCGATGTCAAAAAGGGTTTTCTGCTCCTGCTCATTCAATGGCTCTTCCGTCTGGAAGGTTTGGATGTTGTCCTGGAGCTGTTGGAAATCAGACATTCCAGACAGGATCATAGTTACGCTTGGGAGAGTCTGAAGGAAACGGAACGCCCATCCGGGTACGCTTTCCGCTGGCCGCAGGGACTGCAGTTTCTTTGTATCCTCTTCCGAGAGGGAGGCAAGACGCCCGCCCCGGAGCGGTTCCATGACCCAGACGGGAATCTGGTAAGACTCCAGCAGTTCAACTTTTTCTCTGGCGCTTTGGAAATCCCAGTCCAGATAGTTGATCTGAAGCTGGCAGAATTCCATGTGATCGCCGTAAGCTTCCAGGAAACGCTTGATCACATCCAGATTTCCATGAGCGGAAAATCCAAGATGGCGGATGCGGCCATTTTCTTTCTGTTTCATCAGATAGGAGAAGACTCCATATTTTTCATCATCCAAATAAGCATCGATATTCATCTCCCAAACATTGTGGAAGAGATAAAAATCAAAATAGTCTACCTGGCATTTTTCTAATTGCTTCTCGAAGATTTCCTCAACCTTAGTCATGTTGGAAAGATCGTATCCAGGGAATTTGCTGGCAAGATAGAAGCTATCGCGGGGATAAGATTTCAGGATTCGGCCCATGACAGTCTCCGAGTTCCCATTATGGTATCCCCAGGCAGTATCATAATAATTGATGCCCTGATCCATAGCATAAGAAACCATGCGGGCAGCGGATTCTTCATCAATGCGAGAGTCGTCCCCGTTGATACAGGGAAGACGCATAGTCCCAAGTCCAAGAGCCGAGAGGCTTAAGTCTTTAAATTTTTTGTAGATCATCTTTTTTCCTCCTTCCATACTAATCAGTATATCACTGAGAATAAAAACAGGCTACTTTTTTCGGTCATGCGGGACGTCTTGTTAATCTGCCGCTAAGATATATAAGATCCGGGAAAGACATATTGACACCGTGTATTTTGCAATGTTATATTCAAGTTAAATCTTTGTAAAGTGACAGGAGGAAGGCGAAGTATTCATACGAGCAGGTGTTTTGATGTAAGACTCAGGCGAAATTCGTTTTCCTGCTGTCATTTTGCTGTAATAAAAAGATTTTAAACAAAGAGATAAAGAGGGAAAAATATGGATGTATCATTTTCGAGTTTCTGCCAAGAGGTTTTCTCTAATCCGGTCATGGCAGTGACTGTCGTACTGACACTGGGAGTGATCTTCGTCAACGGATGGACGGATGCCCCAAATGCGATCGCCACATGTGTCTCGACCCGATGTCTAAAAGTGCGGACGGCGATCTGGATGAGCGCGGCATTTAATTTCCTTGGCGTGCTGGTAATGACCAAGATCAATAGTTCTGTGGCTTCTACGATCAGTAATATGGTGGATTTTGGAGGAGAGACCACGGATGCGCTGATGGCATTGTGCGCGGCGCTGTTTTCGATTGTTGTTTATAGTGTGGCGGCCTCGATGTTTGGGATTCCCACCAGTGAAAGCCACAGCCTGATCGCCGGCCTTTCCGGCGCCGCGATCGCGGTCCAGGGGGGCGTTGGAGGCATTAATTTTGAGGAATGGGTGAAGGTGCTTTATGGACTGGTCTTGAGCCTGGCGCTTGGGTTCTTTACCGGCTGGGTGATCTGTAAAGGGATTGCGGCTGTCTGCGCCGCGGCGGATAGAAGGAAGGCCAATCGTTTCTTCAAAGCGGGACAGATTTTCAGCGCGGCCTTTATGAGCTTTATGCATGGCGCTCAGGATGGCCAGAAGTTTATCGGTGTATTGTTCCTTGGTGTAGCGTTCTGTAATGGACAGAATAGTGTGGAAGGGATGCTCATTCCAGTGTGGCTGATGATATTATGTTCTACTGTGATGGGTGTTGGGACCAGCGTAGGCGGAGAAAAGATTATCAAATCTGTAGGGATGGATATGGTAAAACTAGAGAAATTCCAAGGATTTTCGGCAGATCTAGCCGGATCGATCTGTCTGCTTTTGGCGAGTGTATTCGGAATCCCGGTGTCCACAACCCACACAAAAACGAGCGCGATCATGGGAGTGGGAGCGGTAAAACGGCTTTCGGCCATTAATTTTGGTGTGGTAAAGGATATGATGCTGACCTGGATATTTACCTTTCCAGGCTGTGGTCTGATCAGTTTCTTTATGGTAAAAATCTTTATATTTGTATTTTAGAAGATAAATAACGAGAAGTTCTAGGAGGAAAGAAAATGGCAAAGAAACAAGATGCGTATTATTTTGATAATTTTGTGGCATGTGCGGAAGAATCCTGCCACGCGGCGCATTTGCTCAGAGATGTTCTGGGAAATTTCAAACAGGAAGAACTTTCCGCAAAGCTGGACGCCATGCATGAAATCGAGAATAGGGCTGACGGAAAGAAGCATGAGGTGATGGACAGGCTGGCAAAAGAATTTATCCCACCGATCGAGCGTGAAGATATCATCGAATTATGCCAGCATCTGGACGACCTTACAGATAAGATCGAAGATGTCCTGCTTCGGGTCTATATGAATAATGTGACGGAGATTGAGGAAGACGCGGTAGAAATGACGGATATCATTATCCGCTGCTGTGAAGCTGTAAAGGAACTTTTGAAGGAATTTGCGGACTTTAAACACTCAAAGAAGTTAAAAGAGCAGATCATACGGATCAACGATTTGGAAGAAGAGGCGGACCGCCTTTATATGTCCAGTATGAGAAAACTTCATACAGAAACAACAGAGCCGCTCCATATCATAGCCTGGAGGGAAATCTACAGTTATCTGGAACACTGCGCGGACGCTTGTGAACACGCGGCGGATGTGGTAGAAAGCGTCGTGATGAAAAATTCTTAAAAATTTAAGAAACTATAAAACCAAAAGTCTTTCACATTCGTCTATAGGGTATCAAGAGCAAAGGAGAATTGAGAAATGGAAAGATATTGTAAAAAATGTGGGAACCTTCTTATAGACGGAGCGAAATTCTGCGGAGCCTGCGGGACTCCCATTGAAGAGGCGGCTCTAAACCAGGAGGATCAGAAGAAGGAAGAAACAAAAGCAAAAATGGTACAGGGAGCAAAGATCATTGGATCGGCATCAGCAAGCGCGCTGAAAGGAGCGATAAAATGGTCGGCTGGAGCGGCAGTGGCAATGGCCAATATTTCTACTGGCGGCTCTATGTATCACCGGGAATCAGCCATGAGAGATGCGGGAAAGAGCAGGAGTGATTTTAAGAATGCCGCCAGGAAGTTAAAAGCTTTGAAAAATCTGAAGGCAGATACACAAATCCCTCAGGATGTAAAAGAAACGAACGCGGAATTCTACGAAAAGAACTATGATCCGGCGTTGGATGACATGGACTCCCTGGAGCACTGGTCTGGATTTAGGAACGAGGACGGTTCTTATTCTGATTGATGTAATGGGCAAAAAAGGGCTTGTTTCTCTTAGGAGAAGCAGGCTCCTTTAATTTGCGAAATATTTTGGAGAAAAATAAAACAGAAAATAGTGCCATAAAAAAAGAAAAGAGAAAAAACAATATATTTATATAAAAATATATTGACAATAATAAGATAAGGTGTTATATTAAATATACAAAATAACAGTGATTCATTACAAGACAGACGCGAGCTGTAAGTAATGAACAGTTATTTTCATCAACATATATGTTGAAGAGGATTTCCCGGAAGAAGAAATGCAGCGTGCATCGGGGAAGAAAATCTAAGAAAGGAAGGTACGGACCACCGAAGACGTAACATTTATTTACCAAATTTATTAAGAAAGAGGTAAAAAAAGAATGATTGAAGGATCAAAGTAAAGGCGGGTATCAAAGAAAAGTTTGATATCCGTCTTTACTTATGTCAAAATAGAGATATGGAGTATGCGGTTATGGAAGGAGAGGGAAAAGATGAACATATATGAGGGTGTGCTGAAGTTTGGAGGGACATGGAGAACTTATCAGCAGAGGGTGCTTGACCATACGCAGGAATACTTAAATGACGGAAAGGTTCATATTGTGGCGGCGCCTGGTTCCGGGAAGACGACTCTCGGAATTGAATTGTTCCGAAGGCTGGGAGAACCATGTCTGATCTTATCCCCCAGTATCACAATCCGCCAGCAGTGGATCGCGCGGATCAAGGAGGGCTTTTTGCTGGAAGGAAACAGAGTAGAAGACTGGTGCTCTAATAATATCCAGAAACCTAAAGCCGTGACAGCGATTACTTATCAGGCTCTCCATAGCTGTATGAAACATTATATGGGGGTATTGAAAGATGAGGGAGAGGAAGGAAACGAAGGTGAACAGTCAGAGGAAGAACTTGTAGATTATAGGGAGTTCGATATATATCAGGCGATCCGGGAAGCCAAGATCGGGACGATCTGTTTGGATGAAGCCCATCATCTAAGGAGTGAGTGGTGGAAAGCGCTGGAAGAGTTTTTGAAAAAGGTGCCCCAGATGAAGATTATTTCTCTGACGGCTACCCCTCCCTATGACAGTACCCCGGCTCAGTGGAAGCGGTATATAGATATGTGCGGCCCCATCGATGAAGAAATCTTTACACCGGAGCTGGTAAAAGAAGGAAGTTTGTGTCCGCATCAGGACTATGTTTACTTTAACTGGCCTACAAAAGAAGAAACTCTCGCGGCAGAAACCTATCTGCGAAAGACCAGCCAAGTGATGGAAGAGATAAAGGAGGATCGGGATTTTGTTCAGATGATCGCAGCTCACAGGGGCATTTTAAGCCCTATGGAATATAGCGAGAAATTCTTGGATGATCCCCAATATTTTTCTTCGATTTTGATCTTTTTACAGGAGATGGGTGTGCCTTTCTCGCCCTATCTGAAAGAACTCCTTGGAACGAAGGGGAAACTTCCCAAACTGGATAATACATGGATGGAAGTGCTGCTGCAAGGATTTTTATATGAGGATACAGAGGCCTATCCCTGCGACAAAGTGTACCGGGAGCAAATAATTGAAAAACTGAAGGAAGCAGGCTGCATCAGGAGGAAAAAGGTCTGCCTGGCCCAAAATGAAGAAATCACCAAGCTTTTGGTAAAAAGCGCGGGGAAATTGAAAAGCATCGGGGAAATCGCCCGTTCAGAGCAAGAAGGTCTTGGAGAAAATTTGCGGCTTCTGATCTTGTGTGATTTTATCAAGAAAGAAATGCTCTCTTATATCGGAAATGAGGAAAAGGAGATCAAAGAGATCGGCGCGGTCCCGATTTTCGAGTATCTGCGCAGACAGAGGATACCGGGTCTGCGGCTTGGAGTATTAAGTGGAAGCGTTGTGATCGTACCGTCTGATACAGAAGAAGAACTAAAAGAGCTTCTGATCCAGTATGGCTGCGAGGGAACATTATCAGCGCTTGGAGATACTGGTTACAGCAAAGCTTCCATTAGGGGGAATGGACATCATATGGTAGCCGTGATCACGGAGCTATTTACAAGAGGAAGAATGAATGCCCTGGTAGGAACAAAATCTCTGCTTGGAGAGGGGTGGGATTCTCCCTGCATCAATTCTTTGATCCTTGCTACTTATGTGGGGTCTTTTATGCTGAGCAATCAGATGCGGGGAAGGGCAATCCGTGTATTCAAAGGAGAACCGGATAAAACCAGCAACATTTGGCATCTCGCGTGCATTCTTCCTCAGAAAAAGGGGAAGGCAAAAGGAAGTGACCTGTCGGGAGATTATGAGACTTTGGTACGGAGATTTGATGCTTTTCTTGGAATATCTTATCAGGAAGCAGTGATCGAGAGCGGGATCGGGCGGCTCGGACTAGGTGATAAACTGGATTCCAAGGGAGCGATTGAAAAGGTCAATGGGCGGATGCTGAAGCGAGCCCGCGACCGGGATGGCCTTCGCGCGGCTTGGGAACAGTCGCTGAAAGTGATTCATGGTGATATGGCGGTAGAAGAAGTACAGGAGATAGAGAAAGATAAAGCGGAGATTGGTTATCTTTTTGCGAACGCGGTCGCCTGTGAGATCGTTTCTGTGATCGGAACGGTGCTGTTTTTCTGCTGTCGGGTATTTCTTGAGGCAGGGACAAGTGTGCGTTCCGTTCCCGCGGTGCTGGCTGGAGTTGGATTCTTGCTGTGCGCCATTGGAGCGCTGCGGTATGGATACCGGATCGTCAGCCTTATGACGCCTCAGAAGCGGGTAAAGAAAACGGCTGAGGGAATTCTTGCGGCGCTGATCCAGATCGGGAAGATTGAAGATCCGGAACACTGCCGGGTAGCGGTGGAAGAAAGCGATGTGCTGGTGGGAGCCTATTTAAAGGGAGGAAGCACCAGGGATAAGACACTTTTTGCTGCTTGTCTCAGCGAGCTGTGGGGAGTGATCGACAATCCAAGATATCTCTTGATGCGCAAGCGCGGAAAAGAGCGGGCGCAGGAGTCTTACGCAGTGCCGGAGATATTCGGAAAGCACCGGGAGGAGGCGGATATCTTTGCATCCTGTATGCGAAAGGTATTGGGATCTTATGTGGCGGTATACACTAGAACGCCAGAGGGAAGAAAACTTCTTCTAAAGGCCAGGACCCGTTCCTTTGTAAATAAGAACGACCAGCTCTTAACGGGTAAGAAACAGGTGAAGGGAAAGTATGAATAATATGCTGTGGTAAACCCTTGTATTTCTTTTGCTATCGTGTTATCTTTTTATTATTCTAAATGGCGGCAGTTTCTGCCGCCTATCTATTTTACGGGACTATTTTCCAATGCTCCGCACAAAGGAAGAAATCCGTGAATTGAAGAAGCGGATGGAACGTTTATCTGCGAGATAGGAGGTCTTATGAGGAGTCGAAAGAAGGGAATCATAGGTATCAGTATTTTTCTGTGTTCATTTCTGGTTTGTGGTCAAGCGGTTTATGCCAACTCTTCCTGGGTATGGCTGACGGAGCAGAGGCCATATGAATTGCTTCCTGTGGCGGCGGCGCTTACGATCATCATAGAAGTGGTTGTCATTAAAATTTTTTTGAAGATCGAGAATACAAAAAGACTGATCGGACTGGTGGTGATTGGGAATCTGGCCTCTTTTGCCCTGCCATATCTTATGGAATATTTAGAAATGCGGGCATGGGGATATACAGATTGGGCGGAGATTTTTGATAGAGGACCCTTTTACATAGTGGGAGCTATTTATCTTTCACTGACGCTGATTGTTGAGATCCCAATTGTCAGTGTTGGAATGAAGAAAGAAATAGCGGGCAGGAGAAGAGCAATCTTAGTTATTGGGATGGCCAATGTGATCACTACAGCTATGGTCGGGATAGCAGAAAGACTTCTTTGTTATGGACAATGGTAGAATACATATTTTGTGATATCAAGGGAAAGCATGTACAAAAAAGACAGCACTCAAGAACGAGGGTTGTCTTTTTTTGGTGTGTGAAAAATTGAGCGGATTAGGACGGAATTGTGCATACTATTCATGAAAAATAAGAAAAAAGTTTGTGTTAAATTAATATCAATATAAATAATCAGAAATTACTTGACATATAAATGGTATTAAGAATATAATTATAAAAACAAAATTGTTCAACAATATTGTGCTTCAATTAAAAAGGTTGAACAAAAAGAGAACAGATAAAAAGAAAAGGAGGAAAGCGTATGAATATCACAGTATTTGGAAGCGGAAACGGCGGATGTACGCTGGCGGCGGACTGGGCATTGTCGGGACACAATGTCCGGTTATTTGACTTTGAGAAATTCCCAGATAATATTAACGCGATCAATGAAGCTGGAGGAATATCTATCTCAGGAAAAGTGGAAGGTTTCGCAAAGCTGGACTATTGTGGATTCGACATCGATCAGGCACTGGAAGACTGCGATATGCTGTTTGTTGTAGGTCCTGCTTACAGTACACAGCCTTTTGGGGAGGCGTGCAAAGGAAAATTGAAAGAGGGACAGCGGGTGATCATTGTGCCGGGGTCCTGTGGGGGAGCACTGATCTTCAAGAGGGCACTGGGGCTGGACTACAACGATGAAAGTGTAATCGTGGGAGAGACACATACACTGCCGTATGCCTGCCGGGTTATGTCTCCGGGAGTCATCCATGTTTACCATAAGTTGACAGGGTGGGTCTATATTGCGGCCCTTCCATCTAAATATACACAGGAACTATATGCAACCTTCAACCAGGTAAATCCTTGTGTTCCGGCTAAGAATGTTTTGCAGACAACGCTGACGAATGGGAATCCGGCAATTCATCCAGCGGGTACGCTAATGATGGCAGCTTGGATTGAGGCGACAAAGGGAGACTTTTATTTCTACGAGGATGGCATTCAGCCAGGAGTCGGCCGCCTGATCAAAGGCGTAGATGAGGAACGGATGGAGATTGCGAAAGCAATGGGATTTGATCTGTATCCGGGGCCGGTATTGACAAAGAAACAGGGATATCTGATCGATGATGATTATGAAAACTGCTATAGAAGCGCACCGGGGTTTAAGGGAGTGCGGGCGCCTCAGAAGCTGGATACCAGATATTTTCATGAAGACGTAGGATTTGGCCTGGTACTTTTTGAAGAATTGGGAGAAAAATTTGGGGTAGAGACGCCGGTGATCAGCTCTATTATCACTCTTGCGTCTACGATCATGCAAAGAGACTACCGGGGAGAGAGAATGAGAACGCTGGATAAGTTGGGGCTGGATAATCTGTCCTGTGAAGAGTTGATTCACCGGTTATAAGAGAAAGTGGGAAGGGGGAATTTTAATGAAAGAAAAGAAACAATCCAGGAAATTAACGTTTCCAGAGGCAATTGGGCTTTTGATTGTTTTCGTGCTGATCTTGATCTGGGGATCAATCATCAGCAAGATCCCGACAGGAATATCCATCTGTCTTTGTTCTTTAGCGGCAGGTCTATATGCCATCATCGTGTTGCATAAGACCTGGGATGAACTGCAGGAAGGAATACTGAAAGTGATCGGTATCGGTATGTCTGCGACATTAATCCTGTTGATGGTAGGTTTGATTTCTGGTTCCTGGTTGTCTTCAGGAACGACACCGATCTTGATATACTGGGGTCTGAAGCTTCTGAATCCATCCGTATATCTTGCGGTTACCTTCTTGATCACGGCTATCGGCGGCATGGCTACCGGATCGGCCTGGGCGATTATGGCAACCTTTGGAGTGGCACTGATGGGAGTCGCCAACGGACTGGGTATACCAACTCCGATTGCTGGAGCTGTGATCTGCTGCGGATCATATCTGGGGGACAAATGGAGTCCCCTATCTGATGTGACCAATTTGGCTTCCGCAGTAACAGACGAGAATTCCTTCCGCCTATTTGGCTGTATGATTCCAACATCTGGAGTCAGCGCAGGGATTGCGTTGATCATCTATGTAATCATGGGATTTATGATGGGCAATTCTGGGACCTTCGATGCATCTTTGACAGGTGATATTATAACAACATTGGAAGGAACCTATAATTTTAATCCAATTTTGATTCTTCCGATCATTGTGGTGGTAGTTCTGGCGGCAATGAAGAAACCAATTCTCCCGGCACTGGTGATTGGGGCGGCCATTGGCACAATTTTCGCTATATTTATCCAGGGAATGAGTGTGACAGATGCGCTGTCTGCTTTGTATAACGGATACTCTGTCTCCACGGGAAATGAAGCTATTGATGATTTGCTTTCCGGTGGAGGGCTTTCTTACATGATGTCATTGATTCTGATGTTATTCTGCGCTTTTGTGTTTGCGGGTATTATCGAGTCTATGGGAACTTTGGACGCAATCCTGGAAAAGCTGATCAAAGTGGCGAAAAAAAGAGGTCACCTGGTTCTGGTCAGCATGTTTACCACAATCCTGGGAGTATATTTAACCAGTTCTGTATATGTGTCCACCATTATGAATGGCCGCATGTATCTTCCAGCCTATGAGAAAGAGGGGATTGACAAGATTGCGCTGGCACGGACACTTTCAGAGTGCGCATCCAATTTTGGGGCAATCGTTCCTTGGAGCAACGGCGCTATTATTATGCTGAGTACCTTTGGAGTGGCCTGGTATGAATACGCTCCCTATATGTTCAATCACTGGCTGGCGTTGATTCTGGTAGCGCTGTGTGGATATACTGGGAAATTTCTGCCGCTGAAGAAGGAACCTCAAAAGGCAGAGGAATAAAAAGTAGAATTGCTGATATAGAATGAATCCTAATAGAAATATGTGCCGGATTTATGCTACAATAAATTCGGCACATATTTGATAAAATGGTAGATCAAAAAATGTAAGGTCTTGGAAGAGGGAGTATTATGGCGGTAGAAAGAAAATTATCTGCGGAAAATTTAGCATATGAAAAGATTAAAGATGCATTATGCCAAAGGAAATTTGGCCCAGGGACGAAACTTTTGGAACAGTCTTTGAGCACTGCGCTAAAGATGAGCAGGACGCCGATTCGACAGGCTTTAAAGAGGCTTGCTCAAGAGGGATATGTTGAGATTGTCCCCAATAGGGGAGCGTTTGTGGCACAGCCTGATATTACAGATATTCGGGAATTATACGATGTACGAATCGAATTGGAGATTTTTGCACTTCGTCTTGGGATTGAAGCTTTTACGGAAGAGGACTTTCGTTTCTTGGAAGAATTGATCGAGCAGGAATACCGTGCTTTTGAAACTAGGAACTTTTCTGCGTATATGGAAGCCAATCGATCTTTTCATACGACCATTGTAGATAAAGCGGACAACCATTATCTAAGTGATATTTTTGAGAATATTTACCAGCATATGGATACATTTTTGACACTATATGATAATTTCTATGTGCAGCTTGGACAGGATATCCGTTCGATTCAGGCGCATCGAGAGATGGTAAAAGCGATTCGGGAAAAGAATCAAGAGCATTTCGGAGAAATGGTACAGAAACTTTGTAATGATACTTATGAGGAATATAAAAATCGATATGTGCCTTGTGAAAATATTTATGCGATCCTGAGTCTTGGAGATGAAGCCGAGACTCAGGATGTGCGCTTTACGTTATGAACTTATTTTTTATAATCAAATTCAAAAGTCACGAATTCGTCAATAAAACGAAGGATATAGTCTACTACAGCATCACACACTTCTTTTCCAAGCTCGGCTGTGGCGTCGCGGGCGCTCTTTGAATAGTCCACGCCGGCGGCATGGCCGTGCTCGATCAAATCTCCGGTTTTAGTGACGTCTCTTGTACGCAGATTCAGATAAACAGCCGCGCCTTCAAATTCACCTCTGTGAAGGTCCAGAAGCTGAATATTTCCGATTTTCTGATTATCCGGAATGTGTGCCCGTTCCACTTTTACGATATCTGGATTAATGTGCATCATAACAGCGGTTTCTGTAATATCGCCATGTCCGATCAGGCCCCATTCGGGGTTCAGGTCCCCTGCCACTTCAAACCACTGGATATTCGCCACAGGAATATTTTTTAAACGAAGATATTGTCCTACGTCATAAAGCGCGTTATTATTGCCGCCATGTCCATTTAAGAATAAGAAATGGGTAAAGCCATAGGAAACAAGCTGATCGCAGACCTCCTGTATGTAGGCGGCAAGAGTAGTCTGGGAAACAGCCATGGTTCCTGGGAAGTCGGCATGATAGAGTGCGTGTCCATAAGGAACGACGGGCGCCACAAGTCCTTTGTCTGTTTTTTCACCGACCCTTTTCGCCAGGTATTCAGCGATGATCCAGTCGGTACCGACTGGAAGCGCGGGGCCGTGCTGCTCAGAGCTTCCGACAGGGATGATCGCCAGTTTCCTTGTCTTCATTGCTTCTTGATTTTCTTCCCATGTGTTTTCAAAAATAAAACTGCTCATAAAACAACTCCTCCTTTTTGATTCAGGTTTATCCGCTGCGCGGATACTTCTATTTTCTATGATAAGTAAAAAGAGAGCATGACGCAAGAGGCGATTCCGTCCAGTTGACGCACTCATACCAATTTGTTAGAATATAGGGGAAAAGTTAAGATTTATCAAGAAATATATAAGTTTACAAAGACGAAAGATAAATCCTGTGGGGTGGGTATGATAATCGAATAAGGAGGAAAGATGATGCTGGATTTAACGTTTGGTGAACAGGTCAAGATCGTGTTGAGCCGGAAAAACATGACGATCAAAGAACTTGCGGAAGAAATCGAGAAACGGACCGGAAAGAAAATGTCCCGCCAGAATCTGACTCAGCGGCTTGGAAGGGACAATTTTCAAGAGCAGGATATGCGTATGATCGCCGGAATTCTGGGGTGTCCTTTCCGTTTGGATATTTTAGAAGAAGGGGCAGGCGCGGAACGTCAAGAACGTTATGAAGCTGTGGAGGCGCAGGCGGCGGAGGTGCTCGAGGAAGCCCCGGAAGATATGGTCTCGATAGCAGAAAATCCAGAGGGCCGGGAAGCGGACGAAGAAGACTTTTCGTTGGAGCGAGATATTACGATCGGCGAGCTTGTAGATATCAACCAGGAACTGGATGAGATGATCGAGGAGGAACAAGGGGAGATGCCCCTTCAGGGACCTCCGGTAGAAGAACTTCTGGAAGAGATGGAAGAGATCGAACGGGAAGCAAAAGAGCGAAGCCAAGAGAGGATCAACCGGGAAGAGAGGGCGGAACAGGAACGGCAGGCACGCGGCTGGAAAGCCTATCTGCAGCGCAGAAAGCATAGAGACACTGAGGATTCGGTGACGGAAGCAGAAGCGGTGAAAGCCGTTGCGGCAGGAGAGTTGGTTTCCTATGACATGGAAGCGGCGGAAGAACCGGCATCAGAGGCGGAACCGGAGAATATTCAGATGCCAGAGGAATCTGTATCCGAAAGTAATGAGATAGAAGAAGATCTGGTCATGGAAGAGGAAGAAGATCTGGAGCGGGGAGACGTCAATCCCTATACGGGGAGAGAATATAAGAGCAACAGTGTACGTATGCATCCCAAACGGATCGGATATGTACAGGTCTATGACCGGGGAGAACATAAATGGACGGATATGACAGAGTGGGCGTTCCTTGGATATCAGGAGCGAAAAAAAGCGCTCCTTGGCAAGGATTATGAACCGCCGATCTATCTGGATTAGGAAGAAAAGGTGTGGGGAAGATGAACTGGGAGCAATTATTGTCCACCAAGAGAAACAGGGGAGGCGCTGGGAAACACAGATACGTGAAGAATACGGATCTGCGAAGTGAGTTTGAAAAAGATTATCACAGGATCATAGGGAGCGCTTCCTTCCGGCGGCTTCAGGACAAGACTCAAGTTTTTCCGTTGGACAAAAGCGACTTTATCAGGACGAGGCTGACCCATTCTCTGGAGGTATCTTCATTTGCAAAGTCTCTGGGACAGAATATCGGAGAAAATATATTGGTATATAAAAAGGACGGAGGATTCACACCAAGGATGAAGGAAGATATCTGCAGTATCCTGCAGTGCGCGGGACTGATCCATGATATTGGGAATCCTCCTTTTGGCCATTTCGGAGAAGTGGCGATCCGGGAATGGTTCGAGCGGAACCTGCCGACGCTTTTGTATAAAGGGACGCCAATTGAGCAAGTGCTGACTCCTCAGATGCGGGAAGACTTCTATCATTTTGAGGGAAACGCTCAGGCCCTTCGTTTGGTTTCTAAACTGCATTTCTTGGTGGATGAGCGCGGTATGAATCTGACGTATGCTTTGCTGAATACGATCGTCAAATATCCGGTGTCTTCGACTCAGATCAATAAGAAGTCCGGAGACATCCGGGAGAAGAAGATGGGGTACTATTATGCGGATAGGGAGATCTTTGAGGAGATCCAACAGGAGACGGGCACGAATGGCTGCCGGCATCCGCTGACGTTCATTTTGGAAGCGGCAGATGATATTGCCTATAAGACAGCAGATATTGAAGATGCGTTTATCAAAGGTTTTATCACTTATCATACATTATTAGAAGAATTGCTGGAGCTTCAGGAGAAATACGCGCCTGAGGACGGCGGTTCTTTTTATCCGGCAGAGAAACTGGAAGAGCTGTATCTGAGGGGGAAGGAACGGCATGTAGAGAACCCGGAAGAGTACGCGATCAAGAATTGGATCGTGCGAGTCCAGGGATTTCTGATCAACTGCGCCACTTATGGATTTACATCTAATTATAATATGATCATGAAGGGAGAGTACCGGTATGATCTGTTCCACCGAACATTTGCGGAGAAGCTGATGGATCTTTTGGGGGATTTGGCGTTTCGCAAGGTGTTTACCTCGGATGCGATATACCGGATGGAAGTGGCGGAGTCGGCAATGATTGATTTCCTGATGGACAAGTTTATCCGGGCGGTGATCTATTATGACGAACCAGGGGAGAAGCTGGGAACGATCGAGAGCAGAATGGTTTCTTTCATTTCCAGTAATTATAAGAATGCCTATCACTACCATGCCCAAGGGAAAGAGCCGCGGGAGAAGCTATACCTGAGGCTGCTTCTGGTGACGGACTACATCTGCGGGATGACGGACAGTTATGCCAAACGGCTGTATCAGGAGATTAAAGCGATCGTATAATATAGGTATTTTTTGCGGAAAAAGGGAATAGATTGTGGTAAATGAATCCAGATTGGAAGTGGAGGATTGAAACAATTTATTCGTTACCTGTATGAGTATGAGCAGGGAAAGAGAGTCCGCAATGTAGGATTTGTAAGAGTAGAGCAGACGGAAGAAGAAACGGTGGTCCATATTCACGGGAAGGGACTGCGGATACAGGGAACGCGTCAGCTTACGGTGTACCTTTTCTATGAAGAGGACGATACCTGCATGGGGATCCGGCAGGGGGAGATCGAGAATGTAAATCCGGCTGTAAATTACCGGCTGCGCTACACCAGACAAGATACAGGGGAGCCTGAGAATTATCCGCGGATTGACGGAGTGATCCTGGAGTCGGAGGGGCAGCGCAGATATGCGGCGGTGTGGGACGATATGCCGGCAGACATTAACCAAATGGTGATTTGGGAGAAAAAAACGGAAGTCCCCACAATAGAGCAAAACAAAACAGAGAGAGGAAAAGAGACAGAAAACGCGGCGGATATGCGGGAAGATGAAGGCGCTCAGGAGACAGAGGTTTTGGAAGACGGGATAGGGGAAGAAACTGTAAGCGAGCAATCCCGGGAAGCCCAATTCCGGGGCGTGAGGGCAGAGAGGGCTGGAAAGCCCGATGGGGACCGCGATCGCAAGATCCGCAAGATCCAGCGAAAAGACCTGGCGCAGCTCCCAAGATGTGAATGGAAACTGTCCAATAATAGTTTTCTGCTCCATGGATATTATAATTACAGACACCTTCTTCTGATTGAGGAAGGTGAGGCATGGAAGCTGGGAGTTCCCGGAATCTATCACGAGAAAGAGGCAAACGCTGCCGGAGCTTTTGGATTTGGCGAGTTTATACCGGCGGAAGAATTGGAAGGACTTGCGGTTCCGGAAGAATGGAATGTCCCGGAGACCTTTGGGTACTGGTGCAGGCCGGTACGCCACTAATAGCTGCGGAAGAAAAGAGGAAAAATCATGGCAGATACAGATGAAAAATATATGCGGGAGGCGGTACGGCAGGCAAAGAAAGCTTATGCCATCGGAGAAGTGCCGATTGGCTGTGTGATCGTTTATCAGGATAAGATTATCGGTCGGGGCTATAACCGACGGACAGTAGATAAAAATACGCTGGCCCACGCAGAACTGATCGCTATCAGGAAAGCCAGCAGGAAAATGGGAGACTGGCGGTTGGAAGGGTGTACTATGTATGTGACTTTGGAACCGTGTCAGATGTGTTCCGGAGCGATCGTACAGTCCCGGATGGAGCGGGTGGTGATCGGGTGTATGAATCCGAAAGCCGGCTGTGCGGGATCAATCCTGAACCTTCTGCAGATGGAAGAGTTTAATCACCGGGTTGATATTACAACAGGGGTGCTGGGAGAAGAATGCAGTCAGATGATGAAAGGATTCTTCCGGGAACTGCGGGAGAAAAAAAGAAGGGATTGACTGGCTCAATCCCTCGTTTCATTCCCTTATTTATTCGTGCGCTGCGCTTCGAACGAGACTTCACAGACGTTACCTTGGCAGCAGCTCGGTCCAGGCGCCCTTACGGCACCCGGAAGGTTCTGCTTAGTGCTGCTTCGTTCCCGACCTGACACGGTTCACAGATTTCCGTCGCGTAAGACCCAGACTTCTATACTACTTAACCAAGGGCAGCTCTGCAAAACAAGCCCTCTGCGCAGCATCACCCCTGCTATAGCGGATTGCAGGTACAAGGTACCGCTAACACCCCGGCTGCACGAGACTTAATTTTAACGTGTTTTAGAAAAAATGTCAATGGGGGACAGGGCATTTTCAATTGGGGCCGGGGGATTTTTAAAAATCCCCCGGCCCCAATGAAAGGAGGACCAATGAAAATCTTACTGACAGCAGTCAACGCAAAATACATTCACTCAAATCTGGCGGTGTACAGCCTGAAGGCATATGCCGAGAAGAAGCTTCCCCACAAGTCTCCGACAGAGATCGCGATCCGGGAATATACGATCAACCAAAAAACGGACGAGATCATGGGAAGTATTTTTGAAGAGGCGCCGGATGTTTTATGTTTTTCCTGCTACATCTGGAATCGGCAGGTGGTGGAAATGCTGGTAAGGGATTTGGGCAGGATCAGGCCGGATATGATGATATGGCTTGGAGGCCCGGAGGTCTCTTATGACAGTGAGACGGTATTGGAGCGTCTGCCTCAGGTTAAAGGAGTGATGAAGGGCGAAGGGGAAGAAACCTTTGCTAAGCTCTGTGAATTGTGTGAGAAGGAAGGGCTTGCGGATCAAAAATTAGCCGCTGTCGCGGGAATCACCTTCCGGCAGGAAGACGGAAGGATCGTGGAGAATCCATGGAGAGAGCCGATGGATTTAAGCAGGATTCCTTTTGTCTATCAAGATATGGGAGAGTTCGCCCACAAGATCATCTATTATGAATCCAGCAGAGGCTGTCCCTTTTCCTGCAGCTACTGTCTCTCTTCCATCGACAAGAAACTAAGGTTCCGTGATCTTCGTCTGGTAGAAGAAGAACTGCGGTTTTTTCTCGATGCGAAAGTGCCGCAGGTAAAGTTTGTTGATCGGACATTTAACTGCAGTCATTCTCACGCTTTGGCAATATGGAAGTATATCAGGGAGCATGACAACGGCGTGACGAATTTCCATTTTGAGGTGTCGGCGGATCTGTTCAATGAGGAAGAATTAAAACTGCTTGAAACCATGCGGCCTGGTCTGGTGCAGCTGGAAATCGGGGTACAGTCTACCAATCCAAAGACCCTGGAAGCGATCCGGCGGATTATGGACTTTGACAAGCTCTCCCAATCGGTGAGAAGGATCGGGAAAATGAAAAACATTCATCAACACCTGGATCTGATCGCAGGGCTTCCCTATGAAGATATTGTAAGTTTCGCCAGATCATTCGATGATGTATACCGGCTGAAACCACACCAGCTTCAGCTTGGCTTCCTAAAGGTCTTAAAAGGATCCTGGATGAAGGAAAACGAGAAGGCTTACGGTCTGATCTATAAAAGCGACCCGCCTTATGAAGTTCTGGAGACCCGGTGGATTTCTTATGGGGATATACTCCGTCTGAAAGGGATTGAAGAGATGGTCGAGATCTACTACAACAGCCGCCAGTTTGAACGTACAATAGAGGAATTGGAAAATGTGTGTGAATCTCCTTGGGCCCTGTATGAAAGACTGTGGGATTATTATAGGAAGAAACAGTTCCAAGGCCAGCAGCATAAAAGAAGCGCAAGATATGAGATCCTTCTGGAATTTATCGGCGAAATACTGCCGGAGCAAAAAGAGCGGTTCCGCGAACTTTTAATCTATGATTATTATCTGAGGGAAAACGCGAAGAGCCGGCCGGACTTCGCGGGAGATGAAACGGTGACGGCAAGAGAGGCAAAGCGGTTTTACGCAGAGGAAGAAGAGGCAAGGCGGTATCTGCCGGCCTATAGCAAATATGACAGAAATCAGATGCGTAAGATGACTCATTTGGAATACTTTGCCTGCATGGATCAGGTTGTCCTGTTTGATTACCGGGAGAGAAATCCCATCAACCAGGAGGCCAGAACCTGTATTTTCCCATCGGAAGAGATAAAGGAGAAAAAGAATGGTGAAGAAAAGGACAAAAGAGATTCTGGAGATCCTCGACCGGGAATTTGGGACGGACTATAAATGTTACCTGAACTATGAGGCGCCCTGGCAGCTTCTGGCGGCCACTATGCTCAGCGCGCAGTGTACAGATGCCCGGGTCAATATTGTGACGGCGGATCTGTTTCAGAAGTATCCGTCGGCAGAAGCTCTGGCGGATGCGGATCTAAAAGAGCTGGAAGAAGATATCCGCCCCACTGGATTCTTCCATAACAAAGCGAAGAATTTAAAAGCATGTATGACCCAGATCAGGGACCAGTTTGGCGGAGAAGTACCGGAGACGCTGGAGGATCTGACTTCTCTGCCGGGAGTAGGAAGGAAGACGGCCAATGTGATCCGGGGAAATATCTATCATGATCCCAGTGTGGTAGTAGATACTCACGTGAAGCGCATTTCCGCAAGACTGGGATTGACGAAAAATTCAGATCCGGAGAAGGTGGAGTACGACCTGATGCAAGAACTGCCCAAAGATCATTGGATCCTCTATAATATCCAGATTATTACGTTTGGAAGAAAAATTTGTACGGCGCGAAGTCCCAAATGTGGAGAATGTTTCTTGCAAAAATATTGTAAAGAGTATAGAATGAAGAGAAATGGGTAAAGAAAGGGAAATACATGGATTTTAATAATAGAAAAACAAGGCGCGTTATTGCGACGATCATTATTGTTGTGATCATAGCGATGGTGGCTACTTCAATCATACCGTATCTGATGGCCTAGAGATCATAGGAAGTGAGAGGGGAGCATGTCTGACAACAGGATTCGGAAGAGAAGGAAATATCATAAGAAAATGGCGCAAAAAAGGCGAAAAAGGAGGAGAGTTCTTTTTGGCCTTGTTTTGCTGTGCGCAGCTGTTGTTTTTGGAATCTCTTATTTTATGCTGTATCGAAGTGTATCCAAATACCCCCAGAATCTCATCAGCGACCATATCTATATTGAAAATGTGGATGTTTCCGGCATGACGAAAGATGAGGCGATCCAGGCTATGAACGAGCACCTGGCGGAAGACCGGGCGAAGACGGTAACGCTTCAGGTTGGGGAAGAAAGCGCGCAGGCAACTCTGGAAGAATTTGGGATTTATTACCAGAATATAGAAGATACCGTGGACGAAGCCATGGCTTATGGGAAAGAGGGCGGTGTTTTTGGCAGATATTGGAAACTGAGGAAGCTGAAAAAGGAAAAGCTGGTTCTGGAGGAAGAATTAAAGGTCAATCAGGAGCAGGCGGAAGCGGTTCTTACAGAACGGGCGGTGCCGATCGCGGATCATGCGCAGGATGCCGCGATCAGCCGGACGGGAAATGGATTTTCCATACAGGAAGAACAGGAAGGATCGACAGTTGATATTGAGAAATCCACAAAAGCGCTGGAGACCTATTTAAATGACAAATGGAATCACGATGATTTTACGCTGGAAACGGCGTTAGTTAAGGAAGAACCAGAGATAAAAGCGGCAGATCTGGAGTCTATCCAGGATGAACTTGGCACATTTTCTACGGATGCCGGAGGCGGAGAGCGGTGGAAAAATCTGGAAACGGCATCAGGAAAGCTGAACGGCATGATCGTGATGCCGGGCAAAGAGGTTTCTGTTCATGATGTGACAGCGCCTTATGATGAAGAACATGGATATGTGCCTGCGGGTTCTTATGAGAATGGTCAGGTAGTAGATACCTATGGAGGCGGTATCTGCCAGGTGTCCACTACACTGTATAATGCCCTCCTCTACGCGGAAATAGAGATCGTGGAGCGGGCTCCGCATTCTATGATGGTAAATTATGTGGAACCCTCAAGAGACGCGGCGATCGCGGGGGATACAAAAGATCTGAAATTTAAGAATAATCAGGAGACTCCGATCTATATCGAGGGAGGGATCGATGCTTCCAACCAGCTCCATTTTACCATATATGGAAAAGAAACCAGAGATGAAAACCGGTCGGTGGAATATGTCAGCGAGACGGTAGCGGAGGAAGAATATGAGGTAAAATACGAGGAAGACCCGGAAGCGCCTCTTGGAGAGATGACCAACGAAGGAAGCCCCCATACGGGACGGTCGGCGAGACTTTGGAAAGTAGTGTCTGTAGATGGCGAAGAGGTAGAGCGGGAAGTGATAAACGAAAGTCATTACAATAAATCGGATCAAATCATTAAAGTGGGCACGAAATCAGATAACGCGGGAGCCTCCGCGGCGGTAAGGAGCGCGATCGCAACGCAGGACAGGGATAAGATCAACGCGGCGATCAGCCAGGCGGGGGCCTCTTAGAAGGAAAAGGAGAATAAAATGGCGGATGAAAACAGATTGTCAGAGATTGCAGTCGTATATGGAGGGATGGAAAAGGGCGGCCTTTACGCAGTGACGGCAGCGGCAAATGCCGTTGCCGCCAAATGTGGGAAGCTTCTTGCGGCCCAAGTGAGAATAGAGTATCCGATCAAGATGGAAAAGGCACGGATTTACGGAATGTTAAAACCGATCCGTGCCTTTTGCCGTGAGAGGGGGATCGAACTGGCAGAAGAAGGGATCAGTCCAAGCCCGGTAGTGTCGCGGGTGATGACAGTGGCTGTTGTCAACGGGGAAAAAAGCGGTAAGACAGGGTCGGAATCAAAAAGTGTAAGGCCGGGACAGGAGATCCTTGTCACAAAATGGATCGGTCTTGGGGGAACGGCGCGCCTTTTATGGGAGTGTGGGGAACGGCTTAAAAACCATTTCCCTCTTCGATTCCTTAAACAGACCGAAGAAATGGAATCCTTGATATTTGCGGGAGAAGATGCGATGATCGCGAATCAGGCCGGAGCGGAATTGATGATTCCGGTGGCGGAAGGAGGGATCCTGGCCGCGCTCTGGCAGCTGGCGAAAACGGCGGGGCAGGGGTTTTCCGTGGATATGAAGGCTCTGCCAATCCGTCAGGAAACGGTTGAAATATGTGAATATCTGGAATTAAATCCCTACCAGCTGACAGGGGCGGGCAGTCTGCTGATCGTGGCCAAGGAGGGACAAAATATGGCGGAATATCTTAGAAAGCGAGGGATCCCGGCAGTTTGCGCGGGCTGTCTGACGGAAGGTCAAGGTAAGATCCTGCATAACGGAGAAGAAATCCGATATCTGGATCGGCCGGCGCCAGATGAAATATTGAAAATTTTTTGAAAATTGGAGAACCTGACTAAATGTTTTTATACAACTGTCTAATATGCACATTGACGAACATCAAGTTTTCGATATAAACTAGTTAAAATATTATCAATTGCTTGGAGGAATGAAGAAAATGCTCAATATCGTTCTGCATGAGCCGGAGATCCCCGCCAATACCGGAAATATCGGGAGAACCTGCGTGGCCACTGGGACTCGTCTTCATCTGATCGAGCCCTTGGGCTTTCGATTAAATGAGAAAAATCTTAAGAGAGCAGGGATGGACTACTGGAATGACCTGGATGTGAGGACCTACATTAACTATGAGGAGTTTCTGGAGAAAAATCCAAATGCCAGGATTTATATGGCGACTACCAAGGCTCAGAAAGCTTATACAGAGGTGAGTTACGAACCGGACTGCTATATTATGTTTGGGAAAGAAAGCGCGGGAATACCGGAGGAAATTTTGGTGCGGCATAAGAATGACTGTGTCAGAATCCCCATGGCAGGAGGGATACGTTCCCTGAATCTAGCCAATTCCGCGGCTATCATCCTTTATGAGGCGCTGCGTCAGAATGACTTCCTGGGGATGGAGAGGACAGGACATCTTCATCATCTGAAATGGTAAATTGCAAGAAATCTTGCAGAATTGTATGGAAGAAAAGCTGGATAAAGGCAAAAAAATAATAAATTTATGGACTTTTTTTGAAAAGCATATTATAATTTTAAGAACAAGACCAAAATAAAAGAAAAAGAGAGGTGGTGAACAAATGGTAGAAGAAACCATTAAAACCATCAGGGAGGCAGAACAGGAAGCAGAGGAGTTGGTGAAAAAGGCCGATGAGACCTGCACCGAGATCCTTGAACAGGCGGAAGCTGAGGCTAAGACAATAAAGGAAACGGCTAAAGAGAATGCCGCAAAGCAGGCGGAAGCTGATTTGAACGAGGCAAAGCGCCAAGGGGAAGAAGCTCTGGAGAAGGCGTTGGAAACGGTGGAGACAGAGATTTTAAGCCTCTATGAAACGGCTCGGCAGAAAGAAGCGGAGGCGATTTCTGCTGTAATCGGGGAACTTGTCTAAACAGAATAAGGGAAAAGAATAAAGGAGGGATGGAGTTATGGCAGTACTGCCGATGCAAAGAGTCAGTATCTGCGCGCTGAAAAAAGATCGTAAGGCTATTCTGGAAAAAATACAGTCTATGGGGATCATGGAAATGAACCAGGTTGCTGAAGGTGAAGAGGGCTTTGGAACGATGGATACGGTAAGTGCCAGGCTGAGTTTTGACAAAAAAGCTCAGACGGCAGAGCAGGCGTTAGCTGTCCTGGAGACTTACGCCCCAGAGAAGCAGTCCATATTCGCAAGTCTGGCGGGAAAGGACCTGGTGGAAAAAGAGAAGTTTGACGGGACAGTGGCAGACAGAGAAGAGATCCTTGAAACAGCCAGCCTGCTGCTGACAGATCACAAGAAGATCGCTGAGGATAAAGCCAGCATCCAGAAGCTGGAAAATCAGATCGAAACACTGACCCCCTGGCTGAACCTGGATGTCCCTATGAATTACGCGGGAACCAAGAAGGCGGCTATGCTTTTGGGGACAATGCCGAAAGAGACCACGCTGGAAAGTATCTACGCCAGATTTGCCGACCAGGAATTGGAGGCCGTAGATGTAGAAACGGTCTACAGTGACAGAGACGCCGTTTATCTGGCGGTGTTCTGCATGAGGGAGTCGGAAAGTAAGGTTGAGGAAGTATTGAGGGCCGAAGGATTTGCGCGCCCGACACAGGCAGTAGAAGAGATCCCGCGCAGGCAGAAAGAGATTCTGGAAGCAGAGATTCAAAAACTAAATAAAAGGATCGAAGAGACGGAAGAAGAAATCCGCCAGCAGGAAAAAAGCAGAGAGCCTTTAAAGATGATCAGTGATTACTATCGGATGAGGGCTGAGAAATACGCGGTGCTGGGAACACTTCCTCAGTCTCAGAGAACATTTGTGATGAGCGGTTATGTGCCGGCCCGGTTTGTACCGGCGGTACAGAAGGCGATCGGAGAGAAGTTTGATTGTGTGCTTGATATTGAGGAAGTGAAAGAAGAGGAAGATTCACCGACAGTTCTTAAGAATAATAGTTTTTCAGCCAGCATGGAAGGCGTGGTTGCCTCTTATGGACTTCCCAATAAAAAAGAAGTTGATCCGACAACGATCATGTCATTTTTCTATGTATTCTTTTTTGGAATGATGTTATCTGACGCGGCGTATGGAGCGATCATTGCCATCGTCTGCTTCGTACTATTGAAGAAATTCCCGAGAATGAGCAGCGGTATGCACAAGTCATTAAAAATGTTTATGTATTGTGGGATTTCCACGGTTGTATGGGGAATCCTCTTTGGGGGATACTTTGGCGATGTGATACCGGTCGTGTCGGAGACGTTCTTCGGGACACGCATCAATGTAGACGCTCTTTGGTTTGTTCCATTGGATGACCCTATGAAGCTGCTGATCTATTCAATGCTGTTTGGTCTGATCCACCTTTTTGTAGGGCACGGGATCAAAGGATATATGTGTCTGAAAGATGGAAATATAAAAGACTTTATCTGTGATGTAGTCTTGTGGTATGTATTCCTGATCGGTTTGATCCTGATGCTGATCCCAAGCGATATCTTCGCGTCCGTTGCGCAGACTAAGATCGTGTTCCCGCCGGTTTTGAACACATTGGCAAAGGCGTTGGCGATCATTGGCGCGGTAGGGCTTTTGCTCATGTCTGGCCGGGACAATAAGAATCCGGCGCTCAGGCTTGCGCTTGGAGCGTACGATATCTATAATGTGACGGGCTGGCTGAGTGATGTGCTTTCTTACTCCCGTCTTCTGGCTTTGGGACTTGCGACAGGAGTTATCGCATCGGTCATCAATGAGATGGGTTCTATGTTCGGGAATGGGATCCTGGGAGCGATCGGATTCATCATCGTGTTTATCATTGGCCATACGATGAACATGGGAATCAATATATTGGGCGCGTACGTGCATACAAATCGTTTGCAGTTTGTAGAATTTTTTGGGAAATTTTATGACGGCAGTGGCCGGCCGTTCAATCCGTTTGAATCAAATACAAAATATGTAGATGTTAAGGAGGAAACGAAATCATGAGTATTTTAGGTGAGATGGGAATTGTTTACGCATTACTGGGAGCAGCCGCGGCAGTATTTCTTGCGGGAGCGGGTTCCGCCCTCGGCGTAGGGATCGCTGGTCAGGCGGCCTCTGGAGTTGTTACAGAGGATCCGAGCAAATTCGCGAAAGTTCTGATCATCCAGCTTCTGCCTGGTACACAGGGAATCTATGGACTGCTGGTAGGATTCATCACGCTGTCTAAGATCGGTCTTCTGGGCGGAGGAGCGGCGGATCTGTCTGTGATCACAGGTCTGCAGATCCTGGCGGCATGTTTGCCGGTCGGAATCGTTGGACTGATCTCTGGAAAGTCTCAGGGAGAGACTGCGGCAGCGGCGATCGGGATCGTGGCCAAAAAGCCAGACCAGTTTGGTAAGGCGATGCTGTTCCCGGCTATGGTTGAGACATACGCGATCCTGGCGCTCCTGATCTCCATCTTAGCTGTATCTGCTATCCAGGTTTAAGCATATCAGGGATAAAAGCAGAGGAGCAAATTAAAGAAGAGAAAGAAGGAGTGCAAGGGCAATGACTGGATTAGAGAAAATGAAAAGTCAGATCCTGGACGAGGCGAAGGCGGCGGCCGAGAGCAAAGTCAGTGAAGCCCGTGCGCAGGCGGCCAAGATCGTTTGTGAGGCCAAGGATGAGGCGGAAAAAAGCGGGAAGAGCATTCTCCAGAAGTCGCAGGCTGAGGTCAAGGGGTATCAGGAACGGATCGCTTCTTCCATTGATCTGCAGAGAAGGACAAAGATCCTTGAGGCGAAGCAGAAGTTGATCCGGGAAGTCCTGGAAAAAGCGCTGGAATCTATGGAATCTATGGAGCGAGAGGAATATTTCTCTAAGATGCTGGGAGTGCTGGAGAAGTACGCGCTTCCCCAGGAGGGAAAGTTGTTCTTCTCAGAGAAGGATCTGGCGGATCTGCCGGCAGGATTTGAGGCGGAAGTGGAGCGGATCGCGTCTGAAAAGGGAGGAAAGCTTACAGTATCCAAAGAAGGGCGTAAGATCCAGAATGGTTTTATCCTGGCCTATGGCGGGATTGAAGAAAATTGTACATTATCGGCAATGTTTGATGCAAAAAAGGATGAGTTGTCTGATAAGATTCAACACATTTTATTTTCGTAGAGCGTAACCATGAGCGACAAGGAGGAGTAACATGAGTGAACGGTATACCTACGCGGTTGCGCGCATACGTGCCCTGGAGGTCTCTCTATTCTCCAACGCGGCGATCGACCAGCTGATCGCCTGCCAGGATTATGAACAGGCTTGCCAATTTCTGGCAGAGCGGGGATGGGGAGACACCGACACCGTCACCGATGCGGAGGCGATGCTGACCAGAGAGGAAGAAAAAATCTGGGAAGTTGTAAAAGAACTTCACATCGATATGGAGAATTTTGCCGTACTTTCTTATCCAAAGCTTTTTCACAATCTGAAAGCAGCGGTGAAAGAAGCGGCCGTATCTGACGGGAACCGACATATCTACTATGATGATGTGTCTATTCCGGGAGATGTGATGCGGGAGATCGTCAAAGAGAAAGATTTCTATAAACTTCCCGCAAACATGCAGCATGCGGCGCAGGAGGCGTATGAAGCGCTGCTCCACACGGGAGACGGTCAGTTGTGTGATGTGATCATTGACAGGGCGGCATTGGAAGCGATCTATCAGGCCGGGAAGGAAGCGAAAGCGGATATTATCCGGGCTTACGCAGAGTCCACGGTAGGAGTCGCGGACATCAAGATTGCCGTGCGTTCGCAGAAAACCGCGAAATCGGTAGAGTTTATGAAAAGGGCAATGGCGGAGTGTGACAGTATTAATGTGGATCAACTGTCAAAAGCCGCGCTTGCCGGGATGGAGGCCATCCGGGACTATCTGATGGGGACGGCATACGCGGGGGGAGCGGAAGCGCTTGCCCAATCGCCGTCGGCATTTGAACGCTGGTGTGACAACCGGATCATCGAAACGATCAGTCCTCAGAAATATAACGCATTTACGATAGGTCCTGTGATCGCCTATGTAATTGCGAGACAGAATGAGATCAAAACGGTACGGATCATACTTTCCGGAAAACTGAATGATTTGCCGGAAGATTCCATCCGGGAAAGGGTAAGGGAGATGTATGTATAAGATAGCGGTATTGGGCGACTATGACAGTATTTATGGCTTCGCTGCGCTGGGACTGGATACATTTCCCGTAACGGCCCAGGAAGAAGCAGGAGAAAGATTGCATCAGCTCGCCGCGCAGGGATATGGAATCATCTATATCACGGAAGCGCTTGCGGCTGAATTGAAACATGAGATCGTGAGATATCAAGACCAGATCCTTCCGGCGATCATCCAGATTCCGGGAATCTCCGGCAACACGGGCGATGGTGTGCTGGGAGTCAAGAAGTCTGTGGAACAGGCAGTAGGGTCTGATATCTTGTTCAGTAACTAAGAAAGTAGAGGTGATTCGTCCATTATGAGTAGTGTAGGTACGATAAAAAAAGTTGCGGGGCCGCTGGTCATCGCATCTGGAATGCGCGATGCCAACATGTCTGACGTTGTACGCGTAAGCAGCCAGCGTCTGATCGGGGAGATCATCGAGATGCATGGGGATGAAGCGTCAATCCAGGTATATGAAGAGACATCGGGACTTGGACCCGGCGAACCGGTGGAATCTACCGGGGCGCCAATGTCTGTGGAACTGGGACCAGGACTGATCGCGAGTATCTATGATGGAATCCAGCGTCCGCTCGATGATATCATGAAGATTTCCGGAAATAACCTGCAAAGAGGGGTTGAGGTTGCCGCTCTGAAGAGGGATAAGAAATGGGAGTTTGTTCCTGTGGCAAAAGTCGGTGATGCGGTAGAGGCCGGCGATGTGCTTGGGACTGTCCAGGAAACTGAGATCGTGCAGCAGAAGATCATGGTTCCCTATGGTGTAGAAGGAATAGTAAAAGAGATCAAAGCAGGGGAATTTACGGTAGAAGAAGTGGTGGCTGTCCTTGAGACAAAAGACGGAGACCATGAACTGACCATGATGCAGAAATGGCCGGTCAGAAGAGGCCGTCCTTATGTGAAGAAGCTGCCGCTGGATGTACCGTTGGTAACTGGTCAGAGGGTGGTTGATACCTTCTTCCCTATCGCGAAAGGCGGTGTGGCCGCGGTGCCCGGACCTTTTGGAAGCGGTAAGACGGTCATCCAGCATCAGTTGGCGAAATGGGCAGAGGCGGACATTGTTGTCTACATCGGCTGCGGCGAGCGCGGCAATGAGATGACAGACGTTCTGAACGAGTTCCCAGAACTGAAAGATCCTAAGACCGGCCGGTCTTTGATGGAGCGGACGGTGCTGATCGCCAATACGTCAGATATGCCTTTCGCGGCCCGTGAAGCTTCCATTTATACGGGAATCACTATTGCGGAGTACTTCCGTGATATGGGCTACTCGGTAGCTTTGATGGCAGACTCCACATCCCGATGGGCAGAGGCCCTGCGTGAGATGTCCGGACGTCTGGAAGAGATGCCTGGAGAGGAAGGATATCCGGCGTATCTTGGGTCACGTCTGGCAGAGTTCTACGAGAGAGCTGGACATGTGATCTCTCTTGGAAAAGAAGGAAGAGAAGGTTCTCTTTCCGTGATCGGAGCGGTGTCTCCTCCGGGCGGAGATACTTCGGAGCCTGTTTCTCAGGCAACGCTGCGTATTGTAAAGGTGTTCTGGGGATTGGATTCTAACCTGGCGTATAAGAGGCATTTCCCGGCGATCAATTGGCTGACCAGTTATTCGCTGTATCTTGACAATGTCAGCGGCTGGTTTAACAGTACAGTGGCGCCGGACTGGATGGAGGACCGTCAAAAGATGATGAGTCTTCTTCAGGATGAGGCGGAATTGGAAGAGATCGTGCAGATGGTAGGTATGGATGCCCTGTCTCCGGCAGACCGTCTGAAGATGGAAGCGGCAAGATCCATCCGTGAGGACTTCCTGCATCAGAACTCCTTCCATGAAGTGGATACTTACACGCCGCTCAGGAAACAGTATCTGATGATGAAATTAGTGCTGGCATTCTACGAGAAGTCTCTGGAAGCGTTAAATAAGGGCGCTTCTATGAGGGCGCTTCTTGGAATGGATGTCAGAGAGAGGATCGGCCGCTATAAATATACCGCGGTAGATCAGATTGAGACAGAATACGAGAAGATCATGAGTGAACTTGACGCGGAAATCGCGGGCGCGTTCGGAAAGGAGGACTTCTAATGCCAAAGGAATATAGAACCATACAGGAAGTTGCCGGACCGCTGATGATGGTAAAAGGCGTAGAAGGCGTAGCTTATGATGAATTAGGGGAGATCGAACTCGCCAATGGAGAGAAACGCCGCTGCAAGGTGCTGGAAGTGGACGGAGATAATGTGGTTGTACAGCTCTACGAGAACGCGGCTGGTATCAACTTGAGCAATAGTAAAGTACGTTTCCTGGGAAGAAGCATGGAGCTGGGCGTGTCCGGCGATATGCTGGGACGTGTTTTCGATGGGCTGGGACGCCCCATTGATGATGGACCGGAGATCCTGCCGGAGGAGAGAAGAGATATCAACGGCCTGCCTATGAATCCGGCGGCTCGTGTGTACCCGTCCGAGTTTATCCAGACTGGTGTGTCGGCGATTGACGGACTGAACACTTTGGTACGAGGCCAGAAGCTGCCGATCTTTTCCTGTTCCGGTCTGCCCCATTCACAACTGGCGGCTCAGATCGCGAGACAGGCGAAGGTAAGAGGAAAAGATGAAAACTTTGCTGTTGTATTCGCGGCTATGGGTATTACTTTCGAGGAATCTAACTTCTTCGTAGAATCCTTCAAGGAGACGGGAGCCATCGACCGTACCGTTTTGTTTGTCAATCTGGCGAACGACCCGGCGGTAGAGCGTATCTCAACGCCGCGTATGGCGCTGACGGCGGCGGAATACCTGGCTTTTGAGAAGGATATGCATGTGTTGGTCATTTTGACGGATATCACAAACTACGCGGACGCGCTCCGTGAGATCTCCGCGGCGAAAAAGGAGGTTCCGGGACGCCGTGGATATCCGGGCTACATGTATACAGACCTGGCTCAGATGTATGAACGCGCGGGACGTCAGAGAGGCAAGATCGGAAGTATCACTATGATCCCGATCCTGACTATGCCGGAAGATGATAAGACCCATCCGATCCCTGACCTGACCGGATATATTACGGAAGGACAGGTAATCTTAAGCCGTGACCTGTACCGGAAGGGACTCCAGCCGCCGATCGATGTGCTGCCATCTCTTTCCCGTCTGAAAGATAAGGGAATCGGCGAAGGAAAGACAAGAGCGGACCATTCCAATACTATGAACCAGTTGTTTGCGGCATATTCACGAGGAAAAGACGCTAAAGAGCTGATGACGATCCTTGGCGAGGCGGCGCTGACGGAGATCGATTTGATCTATGCCCAGTTCGCGGACGCTTTTGAGAAAGAATATGTAAACCAAGGGTACAATACAGATAGGTCCATCGAAGAAACTCTGGATATTGGCTGGAAACTGCTGTCCATTCTGCCGAGGTCCGAGCTGAAGCGAATCGATGATAAATTCTTGGATGAATACTATGGGAAACAGTAAGCCATGCGCAGGCGTACAGGTGTAGCCATGCAGGCTTGCCTGCAAATGGATGCACCTGGGCGGATGCATAGGGCGGACGCCCGCCAGCGAGATGGAGCGAAGCGGAATCAAGCTGGGGCATGGCTGTGAAAAGATTCATGCATAGGGCGGACGCCCGCCAGCGGTGCTTGAACACTTGGCGAGGTATTATCGAGCCTAGTGTGAAAGTAGATATCCAGAGCGAAAGCGAAGGATATCTTCCGAAAAGATAAGAAATCAAGCTGGGGCATGGCGTTATGCAACAAAAAGGAGGCAGATATAATGGCATCTACACAGATCACTCCTACTCGTATGGAGCTGACCAAGACTAAGAAAAAGCTTGCCACCGCCAGAAGAGGCCACAAACTTCTGAAGGATAAGCGTGACGAGTTGATGCGTCAGTTCCTGGAGCTGGCAAAGGAGAATATGGCGCTCCGTGAGAAGGTAGAAGCCGGAATCCTCTCTGCAAATAAGAACTTTGTCATCGCGAAAGCCGGAATGGACGCGGCTACCTTGAACACCGCTTTGATGGCGCCGAAACAAGAGGTGAGCCTGGGAGTTGGAAAGAAAAATGTCATGAGCGTGAATATACCGGCCTTTGAGACGAAGACCAGAACGGCGGACGCCAATGATATCTATTCTTATGGATTTGCTTTTACATCCAGTGATTTGGATGGGGCGGTGAAATCCCTGGCAGATATTCTGCCGGATATGTTGAAACTTGCGGAGACGGAGAAGGCGTGCCAGTTGATGGCGGCGGAGATTGAGAAGACCAGACGCCGTGTAAACGCTTTGGAGCACGTGATCATTCCGGAAGCACAGGAGACCATCAAGTATATTACTATGAAGCTGGATGAGAATGAGCGAAGCTCACAGATCCGGCTGATGAAAGTCAAAGATATGATGTTGGAAGAGGCGCATCACTACAGCGAAAGAGCTTAAAGAAAGTGCTGCGAAAAACAGAAGATCAGAAAAGGGACTGCTGTATTTCAAAGATATATAGCAGTCCCTTTTTGCAGATTCAGGTGGGAGACGATCGATGAATTAAAGTATTATATATACGCCTATTCTGATCTAGATACACATACGCCGTTTTATGTGGGAAAGGAGAGACGGAGCGCTTGCTTGACTTACGCGGACACGAGTCAGAAAAGTCGGATCATCCAAGATTTGCTAAAAAGAGAGAAGAGTAAGGGAGGCCCAATACGCGGTGGCTGTATATTTTGGAATGGTATCAGAAGTGCGCGAAATTCAGGAGCAGTTCCCCGCATTTGCGTCTATGACGAATAGAGCGGCAGAAAATCCGGGCGATCTAAAAGGCCGTTTTGAATTTGTAAAAAGGCACATTTGTCTGAGGAACGCATATAATAAGACAGATAGATCATTCAGGGGTGCAGGTAGATGAAGGAAAGACTGCCTTTTTATATGGTTTACCAGACGCCGTTTCTTGGCGATGACGAAGAAAGAACCGCAAGGCGGGATTATGATTATATGAAGAGCATATACCCGGCCACGGCCAAACGGATGATGCCATTTGTGGAAGAGGAATGCGACCGGCTGATGTATGATGGGAGTATGATCTATGACGAATATCCGGATCAACTCCAAATGCGCCTGATGTGCGCGAGAATCTACGACCGGGCAAAGGATGGAGAGGAAAATCCAGGGAAATGGCTGCGGGATCTTACACAGGTCATGGTCTGCCAGGAGCTTTGCCAGAGACGCCGTGAGTACAGGAAGTATAAGAAAACATTCTATATGGGGAAATGATAGTTTTTATTTTGCTGTCGGCAGGAGAGCGCCAAAGAGAAATCTCTTGGACGGCTCTCCTGTCTTTTTCGGTGGACGGATAGGGGAAGATGTGATAAAATAACGTCTGAACATAGGAAAAGGAGTTCTTACATGGACAATATCATCTTGATCGGAATGCCTGCGGCAGGTAAAAGTACGATAGGCGTCATCATCGCAAAGAGGCTTGGATATCGTTTTATCGATGTGGACCTTTTGATACAGGAATCGGAAGGAAAACTTTTGAAGGAAATCATTGCGGAAAAAGGGATCAAGGGATTTCTTGAGGTTGAGGAGCGGATCAACGCCGGCCTCAAAACAGAACATACAGTAGTATCACCAGGGGGAAGCGTTGTCTATTGCGAAAAAGCGATGCGGCATTATCAGCAGATCGGAACGATCGTGTATCTAAAGGCATCGTTTGAGACGATCAATAAAAGGCTTAAAAATGCCAGAAGCCGGGGCGTGGTCTTGGAGGACGGCCAGACACTAAGAGATTTATATGAGGAGCGCTGCGGACTGTTTGAAAAGTATGCGGATATCACTGTCTGTGAAGATGGACTTCGTTTGGATGAAACGATTGAAAAAGTAATTGAAATTCTACAGAAATCGTGAAAATATTACAGAATAGTTACATACTTGTAAAAAATGTTTTACAAACAGAGATTCTGTGTTATAATATCGTGGAATACGAATAAGAAATACGGAATATGGGAGAGTAATAGTAAAGGAATATCGAGGTGTGACATGGAGCAATATATTATAAAAGGCGGGCATCCGCTCGTCGGAGAGGTGGAGATCGGGGGAGCCAAAAATGCGGCGCTCGCGATTTTGGCGGCGGCGATCATGACGGACGAGACTGTTCGGATTGAGAACCTGCCAGATGTGAATGATATCAATGTGCTGTTAGATGCGATCGCTGGGATCGGGGCCTCTGTTCATCGGGTCGACAGACATACGGTGACGATCAACGGCAGAGGAGTCACAGATTTTAATATTGAATATGATTATATCAAGAAAATCAGAGCTTCTTATTATCTTTTAGGAGCGTTGCTTGGAAAATATAGACGAGCGGAAGTTGCTCTTCCGGGAGGCTGCAACATTGGAAGCCGTCCGATCGATCAGCATTTGAAGGGATTTCGAGCGCTGGGAGCGGAGGTTGAGATTGAACACGGGAAGATCATCGCGGAGGCAGAGCGCCTCAAAGGAGAACACATTTATTTTGATGTGGTCAGCGTAGGAGCTACGATCAATGTGATGATGACGGCAACAATGGCGGAAGGCATCACAATCTTGGAAAATGTGGCGAAAGAGCCTCATGTCGTTGATGTGGCAAACTTCCTGAACAGCATGGGGGCGAATATCCGAGGCGCCGGGACGGACGTGATTCGGATCCGCGGGGTACAGAGCCTGCACAGGACAGAGTATTCGGTCATTCCAGATCAAATCGAGGCGGGTACCTTTATGTTTGCAGCGGCAGCGACCAAGGGAGACGTGACCGTTATGAATGTAATCCCCAAACATCTGGAAGCAACAATCGCGAAACTGGTAGAGATGGGATGCGAAGTAGAAGAGTTCGATGATGCGGTAAGAGTGGTTTCCAAGGGCGATTTAAAAAGCACGCATGTGAAGACTTTGCCATATCCAGGATTCCCGACAGATATGCAGCCGCAGATTGGTGTGACGCTTGCGTTGTCTAAAGGAACCAGTACGATCACTGAGAGTATTTTTGAAAACCGGTTCAAATATTTAGATGAATTAGCCAGAATGGGGGCTAACGTTAAAATAGAAGGAAATTCTGCCACGATTGAAGGGGTGAAAGCGCTGTCAGGAGCAAGGGTCAGCGCGCCGGACCTGAGGGCTGGAGCAGCGCTGTGCATTGCCGGTCTGGCTACAGAAGGAATCACGATCGTGGATGATATTGTATATATTCAGCGTGGATACGAGAGATTTGAAGAAAAACTGCGCGGGATTGGAGCATTGATTGAAAAAGTATCCACAGAGAAAGAAATCCAGAAATTTAAATTGAAGGTTGGATAGATTAAAAAGGGACAGGGCATTTTCAATTGGGGCCGGGGGCTTTTTAAAAAGCCCCCGGCCCCAATTGATATAAAGGAGGATTTATAATGAGCCGGAGGAGGGAACAGAATCGGTACTGGATTCTTTTTGTCGCATCTGTCGTGAATTTTGTTCATGGGAATCCTTACATATGGACGGTATTCCAGCCCTATGTAAAAGAAGAATTTCATTTATCAGATGCGGCGTCCAGCCAGCCGTTTACAATTATTATTGGTATTTTTGCGCTTGGAAATATGGCGGGAGGATGGCTTCAGCAGAAGATAGGGGCCAAGAAGACAATTCTGGCGGGAAGTCT
Source organism: Lachnospiraceae bacterium KGMB03038 (assembly GCA_007361935.1). Taxonomy (NCBI): domain Bacteria; kingdom Bacillati; phylum Bacillota; class Clostridia; order Lachnospirales; family Lachnospiraceae; species Lachnospiraceae bacterium KGMB03038. The sequence goes on from CP041667.1 coordinate 239,115, forward strand.
ATTTATGTGCGCGGGATTTCTTTTGGCGGGAATCGCACCCTATAATATGCCCTGGCTGGTTTCCCTGGGATATGGAGCGATTGGAGGATTTGGATCTGGATGTGCGTTTAGTATGCTGACGGCGGTGCCTCTTGCCTGGTTTCCTGAGAAGCGAGGCCTTGTGTCTGGGATTACAGTGGGAGTTGTGGGAATCTCAGGGATTGTGATGAATCCGTTTTGTGATTTCTTGCTGGCATCTTTCGGATACCGGTTCGCAATGTTGGCTACTACCGCAATCTATGCGGTTTTATGTCTGGGGGGATTTTGGATTGAGGAAAATCCGCAGAACATAAAAGAAACAGCGGGAGATGGAGGAATCGAACGGACAATATCGATCAAACAATACACGACACGGGAAATGATAAAGACAAAAACTTATTATACGATCAGCCTTACAATGGCACTGGCTGTGCCGGCCTATGTCCTGGTCAATCCATTGATGAAATCTCTTGGGATGGAACGAGGACTGACAAATACAGAGGCGCTGGCTGGGGTTACGATTGCTTCTGTCGCGAATATCATCGGCAGGTTCGCGATGCCGTGGCTGTCCGATAAAGTAGGAAGAAAAGCAGTGATCCGCGGGATGTACGTGGCGGCGGCCGCCGCGGTGATCGGCCTCATGGGGGCGGAAGGAGGAATCTTTGTGCTGTTGATTTCCGTAGTCTGTCTGGTTTACGGAGGCGTTGTCAGCGTATTTCCGGTAGTCGTTTCCGATCATTTTGGATTGAAATATCAGGGGATCAATTATGGCGCGGTGATGATCGGATATGGACTCGTATCAATCTTATGTCCGTATGTCCTGGATAATCTCGGATTGGAGATGTCGTTTTTGGCGGCAGGAATCGCATGTGCGGCAGGACTGCTTGGGACGCGGCATTTTTAAAAAGGGACAGGGTATTTTTAATTGGGGCCGGGGGATTTTTAAAAATCCCCCGGCCCCATTGACAATTTGCACAAAAAGGTGTACAGTCTTATGCGTACATAATAAATTTAATAAAGCAAACTTTCTCTTATTCAGAGCAGTGGAGATACAAAGGATCTGTGAAGCTGCGGCAACCCCCGCGAAGCGGGAAGGTGCCAACCTGAGCGAGCGATCGAACAATAAGAGGATTGTTTATGGTGATATAAAACAGTCCGCTTATGCGGACTGTTTTTTTGATCATTGCGATCTCGGCAGAGAAAGAGTGCGGCGAGAAGAAAGGTGAGGAGAAGAATAATGGAGAGACGTTTATTTACTTCGGAATCAGTAACAGAAGGCCATCCGGATAAGATGTGCGATCAGATCTCAGATGCGATCCTGGACGCGCTGATCGAACAGGATCCTATGAGCCGTGTGGCCTGTGAGACCTGTACGACTACAGGAATGGTGCTCGTTATGGGAGAAATTACTACTCAGGCTTATGTGGACATTCAGAAGATCGTGCGGGATACGGTGCGTGAAATCGGCTATACAAGAGGGAAATTTGGCTTTGATGCGGAAACCTGCGGCGTGATCGTGGCTATCGACGAGCAATCTCCGGATATTGCCCTCGGCGTGGATAAAGCGTTGGAGGCCAAAGAAAAGAAAATGTCGGAGGAAGAGATTGACGCGATTGGGGCCGGAGACCAGGGGATGATGTTTGGGTATGCTTCTGATGAGACGCCGGAGTTTATGCCTTATCCGATCGCTTTGGCCCAGAAGCTGGCCAGAAAGCTGGCGGAAGTCAGGAAAAATGGAACGCTGCCTTATCTGCGGCCAGATGGGAAGACCCAGGTGACGATCGAGTATGATGAAAATGGAGCGCCGGCAAGAGTAGATACGGTAGTCCTTTCTACGCAGCATGATCCGGGGGTGTCCCAAGAGCAGATTCACCAGGATATCAAGAAATACGTGTTTGACCCTGTGATCCCGGCAGATATGACGGATGAAAAGACCAGATATTTCATTAATCCTACGGGGCGCTTCGTGATCGGCGGACCTCACGGAGACAGCGGTCTTACTGGCCGGAAGCTTATTGTGGATACATATGGCGGAATGGCGCGGCACGGCGGCGGCGCGTTTTCTGGAAAAGACTGTACGAAGGTAGACCGATCCGCGGCTTACGCAGCCCGGTATGTGGCGAAAAATATTGTGGCGGCAGGACTTGCCAGGAAATGTGAGATACAGCTGTCCTATGCGATCGGTGTGGCGCATCCAACCTCGATTATGGCAGATACTTTTGGGACGGGCAGGATCTCCGATGAAAAGCTGGTAGAGATCATCCGGGAGAACTTCGACCTGAGACCGGCTGGCATTATCAAGATGCTGGATCTGCGTCGTCCGATCTATAAGCAGACTGCCGCATACGGACATTTTGGACGTACAGATCTGGACCTTCCCTGGGAGAAGACTGATAAGGCAGAATTGCTGAAGAAGTATTTATAAAATTTTTATAAAAGTTTATGGGCGCTTTGGTGTGAAGCGCCCATATTCATGCTATACTTACTTTCGGAGGAAAGTCGCATGAAACTGAGGACAAGACTGTTTATCGCTTTTTTGACGGTGATCTTGCTGCCCATTTGTCTGACGCTGCTCATGTTTTTCGCGTTTTCACGCTATCAGATGGGGGCAATCGAGAAGACTTATGGAATTGAAAATACAACAGTGGAAACCCTATCGAACTCTATGCAGGTATTATCCAGATTGACGGAAAGATCCTATCATAATCTGGAGGCGGCCATAGAGAAAAATCCAGATGACTTGGAAGACGCCACGTATTTGGAAGATTTTAACGATAATCTTGAGAAGAAAAACTCCTATCTGCTGGTGCGCAAAGGGAATACACTTATTTATATCGGGACAGACCGGGAAAAGGCAGATCCAGTGATCTGTCAGCTTCCAGAATACCAGGATGCGGATACAAGCTCGGAAAATGGGATTTATCTTGGGGGAGAGGCTCATTCACTGGTGAAACAGATTGATTTTCTATATTCTGATAATGAAGAAGGCAGCGCCTTTATTGTGTCAGACGTAAGCGATGTGATCCCGGAAGTGGAAGAATTGTTTCTGGATACATTGCTTGGGGTGGTCTTGATCCTGGTGCTGACCGCCTCGGTGCTGATGTTCTGGATCTACCGGAGCGTAAAATTGCCGCTGAAGCGGATGCAGGTGGCGGCCAAGAATATCAAAGAAGGAAACCTGGACTTTGAGCTGAAGGCTCAGGGAGATGATGAGCTTGGCCAGTTGTGCCGGGATATGGAGGATATGCGCAGGAGACTGAAGGACAGCGCGGAAGAGAAGGTAGTGTTTGACCGGGAAAATAAAGAACTGATCAGCAACATCTCTCATGATCTGAAGACTCCGGTGACAACGATCAAAGGATACGCGGAAGGGATTATGGACGGGGTGGCGGACACGCCGGAGAAAATGGAAAAATATATCCGGACCATCTACAACAAGGCCAGCGAGATGGATCTTTTGATCAATGAATTAACACTGTATTCCAAGATTGATACCAACAGAATCCCCTATAACTTTAATATTTTGTCTGTCAATGAATATTTCAACGACTGTGCGGAGGATCTTTCGATTGAACTGGAGTCCAAAAACGTAGAGTTTGGATATTTTAATTATGTGACGCCGGATGTGCGGGTCATCGCGGACGCGGAACAGATGAAGCGGGTCATCCACAATATTGTTAATAATTCATTGAAATATATGGATAAAGAAAAAGCGAAGATCAACCTGCGGATCAAAGACGTGGGAGATTTCATCCAGGTAGAACTGGAGGATAATGGCAAAGGGATCGCGGCCAAAGATCTGCCCAATATTTTCGACCGCTTTTACCGTACGGATGCTTCTCGAAATTCTTCAAAAGGCGGAAGCGGGATCGGGCTTTCGATCGTAAAGAAGATTATTGAAGAGCACGGGGGAAAGATTTGGGCGACCAGCCGTGAAAATACGGGGACGACCATGTATTTTGTACTTAGAAAATATCAGGAGGTACCGATTCATGAGTAGGATATTGATCGTAGAAGATGAAGAAAGTATTGCGGATTTGGAAAAAGACTATCTGGAGCTGAGCGGATTTCAGGTAGAAGTCGCGAATGACGGGGAGACGGGACTTAGAAAAGCGTTGGAAGAGGAATATGATCTGTATATTCTGGATCTCATGCTTCCGGGTATTGATGGGTTCGATATCTGCCGGCAGATTCGGGATGTAAAGAATACGCCGATCATTCTAGTATCAGCGAAAAAGGATGACATTGACAAGATTCGGGGGCTTGGCCTTGGAGCAGATGATTATATGACAAAGCCTTTCAGTCCCAGTGAGCTTGTGGCCAGAGTGAAAGCGCATATGGCCAGATACGACCGGCTGACGGAGAGCGCGGTACCCAAGAATAAGGTCATCGAGATCCGAGGACTTAAGATTGATACTACCGCAAGAAGAGTTTGGGTAAACAGCCAGGAAAAAACATTTACTACAAAAGAATTTGATCTGCTTACTTTTCTTGCAAGTCATCCCAATCATGTGTATACTAAGGAGGAATTGTTCCGGGAGATCTGGGATATGGAATCCATCGGGGATATTGCCACTGTCACGGTACACATTAAAAAGATTCGGGAAAAAATTGAAGTGGATACCTCAAATCCCCAGTATATAGAGACGATCTGGGGAGTCGGATACCGATTTAAAGTATAGATTCCAGATGGGCGGGACATTTCCAAAATTTGGCAAAAGGAGGAGGGGGAAATGAAATATAGACGTAAAAGCGTTCGGTGGAATACGATGCGGATTCTGGCGGCGGGATTCCTGGGAGTGATTCTCTTGGGCGGGGTTCTTTTGTGGCTTCCGATCAGCAATCAGCAGCCTATCGCGTTTATCGATGCGTTGTTTACATCTACATCGGCGGTATGTGTGACGGGACTTGTTACCATAACACCGCAGGTGCAATTTACTTTATTTGGGAAAATCGTTCTGCTGCTGCTGATCCAAGTGGGAGGCCTGGGAGTGGTGGCGTGTATCGCTTCTTTTTTCTTCCTGCTTAGGAAACGGATTACAGTAAAAGAGCGGATCGTTATCCAAGAAGCTTATAATATGGACCGGCTGGGCGGAATCGTAGGGATGCTTCGCAGAGTGATCGTGGGCGTCTTCCTGGTGGAAGGAGCGGGCGCGCTTTTCTACGCATTTCAGTTTGTGCCGGAATACGGATGGATCAAAGGGCTGGGGTATTCTATTTTTCATGCGGTTTCAGCGTTTTGCAACGCAGGGATCGATGTGTTGGGAAGCACCAGCCTATCTGTCTATTCGGCGAATCCGCTGGTCAATCTGACGACAATGGCGCTGATCGTTTTGGGCGGCCTTGGGTTCGTGGTCTGGTTTGATGTGCTGGATAATTTCCGGCGGCTGCGGAAACGCCGGAAAACGGTGGGAGCAGGGATCGCGGGTTTGAAATTACATTCTAAACTGGTGATCCTTATGACGGCAGTCCTTCTGGTTGTAGGAACCGTAGTGATCTTTCTGATGGAATACAGGAATCCGCAGACTATGGGTGGAATGTCGACAGGCGAAAAGCTGCTGGCTTCAGCCTTTCAGTCAGTGACTACTAGGACGGCTGGATTTTTTACAATGCCCCAGGGGGAACTCTATGATGAAACAAAACTTTTCTGCAGTATCTTGATGTTTATCGGAGGCTCTCCGGCGGGAACGGCGGGCGGAATCAAGACAACGACCATAGCGATGCTTCTGCTGAGCTGTTTGGCGGTTGTGCGCGGCGGAAAGGACATCGAATGTTTTGGCAGGAAGATCACGTTTGAAAATTTCAGGACAGGATTTGCGGTAACAGTCCTGGCTTTTGGGATTTTTATTGGCGGGACGATGCTGATCGCGGTTTTTGAGGCGGACAGTGTGGCGTTGGTCGATATCATATATGAAACTACGTCAGCCATAGGAACGGTGGGATTGACGGCGGATCTGACGCCGCATCTTGAAAGAGCAAGCCAAGTAGTCTTAATGCTTTTGATGTACACAGGGCGGATCGGACCTATTACATTAGCGCTGGTGTTTGCGGGGAAAACGGATCCGAAAGCCAGGCTGAGGGAACTGCCTGGCGAAAGAGTGATGGTTGGTTAATGGAGGATATGAGATGAAGAAACAGTATGCGGTATTTGGACTTGGGAGCTTTGGCGAGAGTGTCGCCATTACACTGCAGGGGCTTGGATGTGAAGTGATCGCGGTGGATAATCACATGGAACGAATCGAAGAGATTTCGAAATATGTGTCTTATGCGATGAAAGCTGATATTGAAGACCCAGAAGTGATCCGGTCTTTGGGGGCGAGAAACCTGGATGGGGTGGTTGTCGCTATTGCGGATAATATGGAGGCAAGCATTATGGCAACCCTGGTGTCAAAAGATGAAGGAGTCCCTTATGTCCTAGCAAAGGCTAAGAATGATCTTCATGCCACGGTTCTTAGAAAAATAGGGGCAGATTCGGTGATTTTCCCGGAAAAGGAAGCGGGAAGCCGGGTGGCTAGGAGTATGGTTTCGGCAAATTTCGCCGATTGGATCGCTCTTTCACCGGAATACAGTGTGATGGAGGTGGCGCTTCCAGATGCCTGGATAGGAAAATCTTTGGAAGCGCTGGACGTCAGGAAGAATCACGGAGTAAATGTGATCGGAATTCGAGAAAATGATGATGTAGAAGTAAATCCGGAGCCCAAGAAGCCTTTAAAGCGCGATATGATACTGATCCTGGTGGGGGCGAACTCTGATCTGGAGAAATTTGCCAAATACGAAAGGAATAAGTTGGATCATGATAACTAGTACAGCAAACGCTAAGGTAAAGCGGCTTGTTGGTCTGATGAAAAAACGAAGGCTGCGGGATCAGGAAAACGTATTTTTGACAGAAGGACCGCGGATGTTCCATGAGGCGCCGAAAAAACGGGTGCGGGAGGTTTACCTGTCGGAAGGGTTTTTAAAGAAAGAGGCCGGTGTCATAGAAGAGTTGAAGGAATGGAGAATCCCAGTGGAGATTTTGGCGGATCATGTGTTTTCCCATGTGTCGGATACACAGACGCCTCAAGGGATCTTGGCGGTGGTCGAGAGACAGGAGGCGTCTCTGGATAAAGTGACGGGAGGAGAATGTCCGCTGATTCTTGTGCTGGATAGCCTGCAGGATCCGGGAAATCTGGGGACAGTCCTACGGACTGGAGAAGGCGCTGGGGTAACTGGAGTAGTTTTGAGCAGTGACTGTGTGGACATTTACAATCCCAAAACAATTCGTTCCACTATGGGGTCGGTCTACCGGATGCCGTTCTGTCGTGTGAGGGATCTGCTAGGCGCTTTAAAAGAGATGAAGCAAAAAGGCATCTGCGCGTATGCGGCGCATTTAGAAGGGCAGAACAGCTACGATCAGGAAGACTTTACCGTTCCATGCGCATTTCTGATCGGAAATGAGGGAAATGGACTGAGAGAAGAAGTTGCTGCCGCTGCAGATTGTTGGATACGGATTCCGATGCGGGGACAGGTGGAATCCCTGAATGCCGCTGTGGCCGCGGCGGTATTAATGTTTGAAGCAAGCCGGCAGCGTCGGGTGGGGCCGGGGGATTTTTAAAAATCCCCCGGCCCGAATTAAAAATGCCCTGTCCCTTTTTGAAAAAAATTGCTTTATGGCGGGAAGTATAGTAAGATAATGGATAAGGAATACTAATTGCGGAAAAGAGGGCTGACTATGCAAACGGTATATTGGCTGGCAATCTTTGTAATACTGCTGATCATTGAGATCATTACAATGGGTCTGACGACGATCTGGTTTGCCTTTGGCGCGCTGGCGGCGTTTCTGGCAGGGATTTTCGGGCTTGGAACGGCCGCGCAGATTGGTGTGTTCCTGGTGGTGTCGATTATTCTGCTGGCGCTCACAAGGCCGATTGCTGTCAAGTATTTTAACAAGGACAGACAAAAGACCAATGCGGAAAGCCTGATCGGCCAGCAGGGACTGGTACTGGAAGAAGTGAACACTCTAAAATCTACCGGCCTTGTGGAGGTGAACGGGCAAGAGTGGTCGGCTAAGACGGATGAACCGGATGGGCTGATCGCGAAAAATACAGTTGTGGTGATTGATGGAATCCAGGGAGTGAAACTGATTGTGAGAGAGAGGGAGGAGAAAAAATGATACTCAGTATATTAGGAATTATTATCTTGGTCATTATCGTGTTGATCCTGATTTCGTGTGTAAAATTCGTCCATCAGGCGCAGGCGCTGGTGGTGGAACGATTAGGAGCTTATCAGGCTACTTGGGGAACCGGCGTCCATTTCAAATGGCCCATTATTGATCGGGTTGCCAGAAGAGTAGATCTGAAAGAGCAGGTAGTGGATTTCGCTCCTCAGCCGGTGATCACGAAAGATAATGTTACTATGCGGATTGACACAGTGGTGTTCTATCAGATCACAGATCCTAAAATGTTCTGCTATGGTGTGGCAAATCCGATCATGGCGATCGAGAATCTGACGGCTACTACACTGCGAAATATTATTGGCGATCTGGAACTGGACCAGACTTTGACATCCAGAGAGACGATCAACACACAGATGCGGGCGGCGCTGGATGTGGCGACGGATCCCTGGGGAATCAAAGTGAATCGTGTGGAACTTAAGAACATCATCCCGCCGGCGGCGATCCAGGATGCAATGGAGAAACAGATGAAGGCAGAGCGGGAGCGGCGTGAAGCGATCCTGCGGGCAGAAGGTGAGAAAAAGTCCACGATCCTGGTAGCGGAAGGAAAGAAGGAGTCCACTGTTTTGGACGCGGAAGCAGAAAAGCAGGCGGCGATTCTCCGGGCAGAGGCTCAGAAAGAGGCCATGATCCGTGAGGCTGAAGGTCAGGCGGAGGCTATCATGAAGGTACAGCAGGCGAATGCGGATGGTATCCGTTTCCTGAAAGAAGCAGGCGCTGATGAAGCGGTACTTACGATCAAGAGTCTGGAGGCATTTGAAAAAGCCGCGGATGGAAAGGCAACGAAGATTATTATCCCGTCAGAGATCCAGAATATCGCCGGCCTGGTAAAATCTGTGGTAGAGATCGGAAGCGACGACGAAAAAGCAAAGAAACAATAGAAGTCTGACGAGACCATCGTATATTCGAGAAAATATCCGTGGGCGCATGAAACGGCGCCCACGTTTATGTCATTTTAAAGGTACTGTAAACTGGAGGAGAAAGGAAAGACAGATGAATTTAAAGGGAAGAAGTTTTCTTACATTGAAAGATTTTACACCAGAGGAAATCTTGTATTTGATCGATCTGGCGGCAGAACTGAAGGAAAAGAAAAAGCAGGGGATCACGGGAGACAGCTTAAAAGGGAAAAACATTGCGTTGATTTTTGAGAAACCTTCTACCAGGACCAGGTGCGCTTTTACGGTAGGAGCGGCGGACGAAGGCGGCAATCCTACATATCTTGCCGGAAATGAGATCCAGCTTGGACATAAGGAAAGCATCGAAGACACAGCCAGGGTGCTGGGAAGAATGTTTGACGGCATCGAGTTTAGAGGCTTTAAACAGGAACATGTGGAGGCCCTTGCCAAATACAGCGGCGTACCGGTATGGAACGGACTGACGGATGAGTATCATCCAACACAGATTCTGGCGGACCTTTTGACGATGAAAGAACATTTTGGATATTTAAAAGGGCTTAATTTTGTCTATTTGGGAGACGGCCGCAACAATATGGCGAACAGCCTGATGATCGGCTGCTCGAAAGTTGGGGTAAATTTCGCGATCATAGCGCCGGAATCTCTGTGGCCGACGAAAGAATTGATCGCTCTGTGCCAGGGATACGCGGAAGAATCCGGTTCATCCATTACGGTGACAGACGACGTCAATGCAGTGGAGGGAGCGGATGTGCTCTACACGGACGTTTGGGCGTCTATGGGCGAAGAGGATAAGGCGGCGGAACGGATCGCTATGCTCCAGCCGTATCAGATCAATCAGGAATTGATGGATAAGACAGGCAAGAAAGAGACGATTTTCATGCACTGTCTGCCGGCGGTAAAGGGAAAAGAAGTAACGGAGGATGTATTTGAGAGTGAGGCCAGCGTAGTATTTGACGAGGCGGAAAACCGTCTCCATACCATTAAGGCAGTCATGGTTGCTACACTGGGAAATGAATAAGCGCAGATGAAATCAGAGATTTTACGTTTGTTAAGAGAAACGGACGGTTTTCTCTCTGGGCAGCAGCTATGCAGCCGGTTCCAGGTTTCCAGGACTGCGGTGTGGAAGGTCATAGAGCAGTTGAAAGAAGAAGGTTATGTGATCGAAGCGGTCCGCAATAAGGGCTACCGGCTGGTGAAGGCCCCGGATGTCTTATACCAGGCAGAATTAGAAAGCCGGATACAGACGGACTGGGCTGGGAAAAAGGTGGTATATTTTCCCCAGACGGACTCTACAAATCTTCAGGCCAAAACAGCCGGAGAACAGGGCAGTCCTCATGGGACACTGTTTGTGGCAGACCGGCAGACCGCGGGAAGAGGACGCAGAGGCAGAGGATGGGAATCCCCAGCCGGGGAGAATGTCTATATGACGCTGCTGCTGCGGCCAGAGTTTTCTCCGGCCAAGGCTTCTATGCTGACGCTGGTTATGGCATTGAGCGCGGCGGAGGGAATCCAGCAGGCCTGCGGTATTCAGCCTGCGATCAAATGGCCCAACGATCTGGTGGTAAATGGGAAAAAGATCTGCGGCATCTTGACAGAAATGAATGCGGAAGTGGATTATATCCACTATGTGGTGATCGGGATTGGGATCAACGTGAATCAGGCAGAATTTCCGGAGGAGATTCAGGAGACTGCCGCATCTCTGAAAAATGAGGCCGGGATCGATATGGATCGCGGAGAAATAGTTGCGCGGATCCTGGAAAGATTTGAGAAAAATTACGAGATTTTTATAGAAACTGAGGATTTGTCGAGGCTTCAGGAGGATTACAACCAAAGGCTGATCAACCGGGACCAGGATATAAAAGTGCTGGATCCAAAAGAAGCTTATACTGCTCACGCGCGGGGGATCAATGAGCGGGGCGAGCTGGTAGTGGAAACTTCAGACGGAGAGATCAGAGAGATTTTCTCTGGAGAGGTTTCTGTCAGGGGCGTCTACGGATATGTATAAAGCACAGAACCTGGCTGACAGATCCAGGAACATTCCCGGGATCTGAAGGGCTTGTGCGCGCAAAACGGGGAGGAAAGAGAATGTATGAAGATAAAGTTGTGCTGTGCGGCGCCAATTCTTACGAAGAAAAGTATTATCTAAATCCAGATTTCGCAGGACTTCCGGACAGCATCAAAGACGAGCTTAAGATCATGTGTGTTTTATACGTACATGATGTGGGCGGAATTTTGACATTGGTCTATGAAGAAAACGGGGAATTATGCTTTGAAGTGACCTGTCAGGAAGGGGATCCTATGTTCGATGAGATCGGAAGCGGACTGAAGATCAAACAGCTCCAGCAGGAGAAACAAGAACTTTTGCAGGCGCTGCAATTATATTACAGGGTGTTTTTCCTAGGAGAGGAGATAGAATAGATGCTGTTAGTGATCGATGTGGGAAATACGAATATTACGCTGGGAATTTTTCGAGAGGAAGAGCTTCTTGGAACATTCCGCATGACGACAAAACTGCCAAGGACATCAGATGAATATGGGATTACATTAAGGGAATTGGTAGAGCGCCATGGTATTTCCAGCGCGGATATCAACGCGGTGATCGTGGCGTCCGTGGTGCCGGATATCATGCATTCACTGGGAAGCGCGCTGATCAAATATTTTGGGATCAAACCGATCGTAGTATCAGCCGGGATCAAGACGGGAATCAGTATTCAGATGGAGAATCCAAGACAGGTTGGATCGGACCGGATCGTAGATGCGGTGGCGGCGTATACGCTTCATGGAGGCCCGGTGATCGTGATTGATTTTGGAACGGCTACCACTTACGATCTGGTAGGCCCAAAAGGAACCTTCGAGGCGGCAGTGACAGCGCCGGGAATCCGTACTTCCGCTGAGGCTATGTGGGGGAAAGCAGCAATGCTTCCGGCTATTGAGATAAAGACCCCAGATTCTATCTTGGCAAAAGAAACGGTATCCGGCATGCAGGCAGGCCTCATATTCGGACAGGTAGGACAGACAGAATATATCGTCCGAAAAATGAAAGAAGCCTCCGGGTATACAGACGCTAAAGTCATAGCCAGCGGAGGACTTGGGAAAATGATCGCCAAAGAGACAGACATTATCGACGTATATGATTCGCAGCTGACACTGAAGGGGCTTCGGATGATATATGAGAAGAATAAACGTTAAATATTTAACCGGGGACGTAGTAAAATGCAAAAGGGCTACGTCCCAAATTAACGTTTAGGGTGTACCAAATTGGAAGAAGGGGTGTACCAAATTGAACATCGGAAATGTAAAGTTGAATAACCCGTATATCCTTGCCCCGATGGCAGGGGTTACGGATCTGCCGTTCCGGCTGCTGTGCAGGGAGCAGGGAGCGGGTCTTTTATGTATGGAGATGATCAGCGCCAAGGCGTTGATCTATAAAAATAGGAATACAAAGCTGCTGCTTGAGATCCATCCGGAGGAATTCCCGGTTTCTCTGCAGCTTTTTGGATCGGAACCGGATGTGATCTGCGAGGCGGCACGGCAGATCGAACATCTGCCTTTTCAGATCCTGGACATTAATATGGGCTGCCCCGTACCCAAGATTGTTAAAAATGGGGAAGGTTCCGCGCTTATGAACCAGCCTAAACTGGTCCATCAAATCGTGAAAACGCTGGTGCAGGCCATTGATAAACCGGTGACAGTCAAGATCCGCAAGGGATTTGACGACCAGCATGTCAATGCGGTTGAGATCGCCAAGATCATTGAGGATGCGGGAGCTGCCGCAGTGGCTGTGCATGGAAGGACCAGAGAGCAGTATTATTCTGGAAAAGCAGACTGGGAGATCATTGCGAGAGTGAAAGAGGCGGTATCAATTCCGGTCATTGGCAACGGCGACGTTACTTCTGGGGAAGCTGCTTTAGAGTTGCGGCGCCAGACCGGCTGCGACGGGGTTATGGTCGGCCGGGGCGCTCAGGGCAATCCCTGGATCTTTTCAGAACTGGCAGAATATGAAAGAACAGGGAAAATGCCAGAGAGGCCGGGACTGGATGAGATCCGGGAAATGATGCTCCGCCACGCAAGGCTTCAGATTCAATATAAGGGAGAATATCTGGGAATCCGGGAAATGCGCAAGCACGTGTCCTGGTATACGAAAGGGCTGCCAGGTTCCGCTAAGCTCAGGGAGGCCATTAACCGGACGGAATCCTATGAGGAATTGAAAGAGCTCTTGTCCGAAAAAATCCACTGACAAGATAATAAAACCTCCTTGTCTTACATATACTGAATCAGTACATGAAAGAGACGCCGTAAGGCTGATTTTATAGGGCAATAAGGCGGAACTAAGGGCAAAAATATATTGACATTGGAGGGGCCTTTATGTATAATAATGAAATTATGAAAGTGCCTTTATTTTACGAAAATATTTCATAAAAATGGCCAAAAATGAGGGCCAAATGGATTATGAGAAAGTAGAAAAAGAAAGGAAGCAGGACACATGGAAACGAAAAAGAGATTACTTACTTATGCAGGACTGAAAGCGCTGGAGGATGAGCTGGAGAACCTGAAGGTAGTAAAGAGAAAGGAAGTTGCCGGCAAGATCAAAGAAGCAAGAGAGCAGGGCGATCTGTCGGAAAACGCTGAGTACGATGCGGCAAAAGACGAGCAGCGGGATATTGAAGCCCGGATCGAGGAACTGGAAGGAATTCTGAAAAACGCGGAAGTTGTTGTAGAAGACGAAGTTGATTTTGATAAAATTAATGTAGGATGTACGGTAAAAGTACATGACGTGACCTTTGAAGAGGATATGGAGTTTAAGATTGTCGGCTCAACAGAGGCAAATAGTCTGGAAGGCAAGATCTCCAATGAATCTCCAGTAGGCCAGGCGCTGATGGGTAAAATGGCAGGCGATGTAGTAGACGTAGAGACCCAGGCCGGGACAATGCAGTACAAAGTCCTGGAGATCAGCCGTTCCATGTAATGTGAACAAACCGCAAATGAAGAATGACAAAAGACCCCTCAGCAGCATGAGGGGTTCATTCACCTAGGAAGGAGAGAAAAACGTGGGCGAACAGCAGAAGAAAGCACAGGAACCAGATTTAAATCAGTTAAGGAAAGTGCGCCGGGAGAAACTGGCAGATTTACAGGAAAATGGGAAAAATCCGTTTCTTATCACCAGTTACGACGTAACCTGCCATGCGGCAGATGTAAAAGAGAATTATGAAGAAATGGAAGGCAAGCACGTGTCATTGGCGGGCCGTGTTATGCAGAAACGAGTGATGGGCAAAGCTTCCTTCTGTAATATCCTGGATCAGACAGGCAATATCCAGTCTTACGTGGCAAGAGACAGCGTTGGAGAAGATGTTTATAAAGATTTTAAAAAGTTGGATATCGGTGATATCATCGGGCTGGAAGGCGAAGTCTTTAAGACAAAGACAGGGGAGATATCCATCCATGCCTCAAAGATCACTCTTTTATCCAAAAGCCTGCAGATCCTTCCGGAAAAATATCATGGTCTGACCAATACGGATATGCGTTACCGTCAGAGGTATGTAGACCTGATCATGAATCCAGAAGCCAGAGATACATTCATCAAACGTTCCCGTATCATCAGTGCGATCCGGAGATATCTGGACGGAGAAGGGTTCCTGGAAGTGGAGACTCCTATGCTGGTCAGCAATGCGGGAGGCGCTGCCGCGCGTCCGTTTGAGACACATTTTAATGCTCTGGGAGAGGACTTTAAACTGCGGATTTCTCTGGAATTATATCTGAAACGTCTGATCGTAGGCGGGCTGGAGAAAGTATACGAAATCGGCCGGGTATTCCGTAATGAGGGGCTGGATACCAGACATAATCCTGAATTTACCCTGATGGAGCTGTATCAGGCATATACCGATTACCACGGCATGATGGATCTGACGGAAAATCTGTACCGCCATGTGGCTCAGGAAGTTCTGGGAACCACTACCATCAGCTATAATGGCGTAGAAATGGATCTGGGCAAGCCTTTTGAGCGGATCACCATGGTTGAAGCGGTGAAAAAATATACAGGCATCGACTGGAATGAAGTAAAAACGACAGAAGACGCAAAGAAACTGGCGGACGAGCATAAGATCGAGTACGAAGAGCGCCACAAAAAAGGCGATATCCTGAGCAAATTCTTTGAAGAATATGTAGAGGAACATTTGATCCAGCCTACATTTGTAATGGATCATCCGATCGAGATATCTCCGCTTACCAAGAAGAAACCAGAGGACCCGGAATATGTAGAGCGTTTCGAGTTCTTCATGAACGGATGGGAGATGGCCAATGCTTACTCTGAGCTGAACGATCCTATCGATCAGAGAGAGCGCTTTAAGGCGCAGGAAGAACTGCTGGCCCAGGGAGACGAGGAAGCCAACACCACAGACGAAGATTTCCTCAACGCCCTGGAGATTGGGATGCCGCCCACAGGCGGAATCGGTTTTGGCATCGACCGGATGTGTATGCTGCTGACAGACAGCGCGGCTATCCGTGACGTGCTGTTATTCCCGACAATGAAGTCACAGGGCGCAGCAAAGAACGCTGCGAATAACGAAGCACAGGTTGAAAAAACTGTTGCAACGGAAGAAAAGCCGGCTGAAAAAATTGATTTTTCCAATGTGAAAATCGAGCCGCTTTTTGAGGAAATGGTTGATTTCGACACTTTCAGCAAATCAGATTTCCGGGCAGTCAAGATCAAAGAATGTGAGGCGGTACCAAAGAGTAAGAAACTCTTAAAGTTCGTTCTGGACGATGGTACAGGAACAGACCGAGTGATCTTAAGCGGAATCCATGATTATTATGAGCCGGAAGAATTGGTAGGAAAAACGGCCATCGCTATCGTCAATCTGCCGCCAAGGAAGATGATGGGAATTGATTCCTGCGGAATGTTGATCTCAGCGATCCATGAAGAAGACGGAAAAGAAGGATTGAATTTCTTGATGGTAGACGACCGGATTCCGGCGGGAGCAAAATTGTATTAAGATATGTTGTTTAGGCAATCCCTGAGGGGATTGCCTTTTTGCTGGTATTTTTATTGGACAGCTTATCCTGTATTCTATCCGTAACAAGAAAACGAAAGGACGGATAGAAAATGAAAGGATATAATACACCGGATGGATACATGGGATATGTGGATGGAGAATATCAGTTGTTTGCCAGCGAAGCGGATTACCAGGAATGGATAGAAGAGTAAAGAGGAAAGAGAAAAGAAGGAGAGGATGAAAATGTCAAAGATTTATTTCACATTAACGGGGACGAAGTATTATCTGGGAAATGGATTTCTGAAGCGGGGAATGAAGCTGGAGCTGGAAAAAGAGCCGGACAACGACTATGATAAGGAAGCGATCCAGGTGAAAATGAAAGGCCTTGGCAAGATTGGCTATGTGGCAAACAGTCCATATACTGTGATCGGGGAATCCAGAAGCGCCGGCCGCCTGTATGATAAGATAGGAGATACCGCGGCGGCAAAGGTTGTTTTGATAACGCCAGGCGGCGTGCTGTGCAAAGTATGTAAGAAGAGCCTGGCAGAGGGCTGTAAAAATGAGAAGAAAAACGAAAGTGATGTACAATAATCTTCCCGCCTGTGGTATACTGGCCGTAATGTAAACGTTGATTTAAGGAAGGATGCGCTATGCCAAAGGGAGCGAACCAGAAGTTCAAATTATACCGCCTTGCGCAGATCATGCTGGAGCGGACAGATGAGGAGCATTATATCACCATGCCGGAGATCATAGCCGCCCTTGGAGAATTCGAGATCACGGCAGACCGGAAGAGCATCTACCAGGATCTCCGGGATCTGGAGGTGTTGGGAATAGAAGTGGAGGGAGAACCGGTTGGAAAAGGATATCACTATCATGTGACGGACCGGCCTTTTGAACTGCCGGAACTGAAACTTCTGGTGGATGTCATCCAGTCCTCCAAGTTTATCACGGAAAAGAAGACCAACGCCCTGATCCGCAAGCTGGAGAAGCTGGTCAGCAGATATGAGGCGGTAAGCCTGCAGCGTCAGGTGTATGTGTCGGGACGGATCAAAACCATGAATGAGAGTATCTACTATACGGTGGATGCCATTCATAACGCGATTTCCGAAAATAAGAAGATCCGGTTCCAGTATTACCAATGGAACACGAAAAAAGAGATGGAGCTTCGGCGGAATGGGGCGTATTATCACATCAGTCCCTGGGGCTTGTCCTGGGACGATGAAAACTATTATTTGGTGGGCTATGATTCGGAGGCTGGACAGATCCGGCATTACCGGGTAGATAAGATGCTCCATATTCAGATGACGGAGGAAGCAAGAGAGGGAAAGGAACATTTTCAGAAACTGGATATGGCGGATTACGCAAAGAAGAGTTTCGGCATGTTTGGCGGTAAAGAGCAGGACGTCAAGCTGCTGGTGGAGAACAGCCTTGCGGGAGTGATCATTGACCGGTTTGGCAAATCTGTCATGATGATACCGGCAGATGATGAGCATTTTACAGTAAACGTGACGGTTCTGGTCAGCAGTCAGTTCCTGGGATGGATCTTTTCGCTGGGAGAAAAAGTGAAGATCCTGGGACCGGATGAGGTAGTAGAAGAGATGCGGCGGGAAGGAGAGCGCCTGGCGCGGCAGTATGGGGAATAAAAAGCTGTCGGATCGCAGCAGCAATGCGATCCGACAGCTTTCCTCTTTCTAAACCATATAAACTTCAATTCCCTTCTCCTTGTAATACTCCAGATACGCCTGGGGAACATCGGAATTTACGATCACCGTGTTCACTTCGTCCAAATTGCAGAGATAGGTGAAGGTCCTCCGGTCGAATTTGCCTGTGTTGGCAAGAAGGAATGACTGCCGTGTGTTCTGGAACAAATACCCATACAACGGAAGCTGCGCCCGGTTGATGATGGAATATCCATAATGAAGATCCACCCCGTCTACCGTGAAGAATACTTTGTCAAAATACAGCTTTGCCAGCGCATCGGAGGTATATTCCCCGATGGTTTCGATGTGGTTTGTCTCTGTGTGGATATTGCCGCCCAAGAGCAATACAGAAACCTGCGGATTCGAGGCCAGTTCCATGACAGCCGTAATATTGGTGGTGACGACGGTGATGTTTGATTTGCCGCTTTCTGTAATATATTTGCAGAGAAGATTGCAGGTCATGCCGGCCCCAATAAATATAATATCATTGGAATTGATAAATTCAGAAGCCTTTCTTGCGATGCCTTCCTTGTCTTTCAGAGCGCTGTCCGGTTTAGGCGTCCACTTCGTATCGTGATAAAGGATAGAGGAAGCGGCCTCAGCACGTTTCACACCGCCGTGAGTCTTCATCAGCATCCCCTGATCTTCCAGGTCGCTCAGATCCCGTCTGACAGTGGAAAGAGATACGTTCATCAGCTCACCCAGCCGTTTTGTTGAAGCGACCTGATGTTCTTTTAAATAATTGATAATGTATTTCTGCCTCTCAAGTGCTACCATCTCTTGTCCTCCCCGTTTATGATCTTAAGATATTTCAAGATACCAAATAATCACCTATTTTTTAGGGGGGGGGGTAAAAATACGTTTAAAAATCTCCAAAATCAAGCTGTTTTTTACTCCCTGGTATCTATTATCATTATATCATAAATCAAAATCTGTTCCAACATCTTCGCTGTCAGGAAAAGGAATGAAACAGGTGTTACGACTGATTTTTTTCAATCTTGACCAGCCTGCTGGTTCCAAGCCTGGAAGCACCCAGCTCAACGAATTTCTCGGCGTCCGCGAAAGAAGAGATTCCTCCCGCGGCTTTGATCTGTACATCCGGACCTACGTGTTTGGCGAAAAGCGCTACATCGTCAAAAGTTGCTCCGCCGGTGGAAAAACCGGTAGATGTTTTGATAAAGTCCGCGCCGGCCTGGGTGACAAGCTCGCACATTTTTATTTTCTCATCTTCTGTCAGAAGACAAGTTTCAATGATCACTTTTAAGATATGCTGTCCACAGGCTTTTTTGACAGCACAGATCTCATCTCGGACGAATCCATAATCCTTATCTTTCAGCGCGCCGATATTGATGACCATATCAATTTCATCCGCGCCGTTTTCGATGGCGTTCTGAGTCTCGAATACCTTTGTTTCCGCAGTGGAATTACCATTGGGGAAACCGATCACGGTACAGATTTTTATAGTTTCTCCAGCATATGCTTTAGCTTTTTTAACATAACAGGGAGGGATGCAGACAGATGCGGTCTCGTATTTGGCGGCATCATCGCAGATTTCTTTGATCTGCTCCCATGTAGAGGTCTGAGCTAAAAGTGTGTGATCTACTTTTGATAAGATTTCTTTGTGTGTCATAATGTTATCCTTTCTGAAATGTATTTGTTGATACAGTTATACCATTAATATTAGGACAATTAATGTGTTCTGTCAATAACGTTTGGCTGAAAATGATTGAAATTGACAAAATAGTGATTCAAAATAAGCTAAAATTTGAAAATAGTGATTGAAAAATGCTTTTATATGTGATATTATGCATTTATAAAGACGAAAACGTCAAAAAAGAACAAAAAAGAAGCGAAAGGGAGGAAAAAACATGCAAAAGAAATCATCAACTGCAAAACTGAGAAGCAAGATCTTGTCAATCGCATTAGTGTTTGTGCTTGTTCTGGGACTTGCGGCCTGTGGTTCATCCGACGATTCCGGTTCGGATTCGGAAGGAGGCTCTGATGAGAGCTTTTCCGTTGGATTTGCGCTGAGAACTACCAACGGCGCTTATTACGCGACCATCGGCGACATCATTACAGAACAGTGTGAAGAACTGGGCTGGGAGTGCACAGTGCTGGATGCAAACGACGACACAACAACAGAATTGGAGAACATGGAAACTTTGACCGCTTCCGGTGTTGATCTGATCTTCCTGGATTGTGTAGATCCAAGCGCGGCTACGGCAAGCCAGCAGGTTGCTTACGATGCGGGAATCCCAGTGATCAATCTGGACTCTGGCGTAGATGATATGAGTATGCAGGTTACTACCGTATATTCAAACAATGAGCAGAACGGACTTGCGGTAGGGCAGTATTATGCGGCGACTCTGGACGAGGGCTTTGAGATCAGCGCGGTTCTTTTGAGCGGAAACACAGGATCTATTGCCGGAACTCAGAGAAGAGACGGTATGATCGCTGGAATCATCATGGAGCGGACAGGATGTACGGAAGAAGAAGCCTGGGCGGCTGCTGAAGAGATGGAAGCTTCTCTCGTCAGCTCAGGAAAAGCTTCTAATGAAGAAGCTAAGTTTACCATTACCGGTCAGGGATGGGGCAACTGGACTATCGATGAAGGTCTGGTTGCGGCGGAAGACCTGATCACAGCAAATCCAGATGTGAACCTTGTAATGGCAGAAAATGACCCGATGCTGATCGGAGCGATGACAGCGCTGGACAATGCGGGCATCACCTACGGAACAGACGGTACCGCGCAGCTTATCAGCGCGGCGGACGGAAGCAAAGACGGCTATGACGCGATCAAAGAGGGCAAGATCCTGGCAATTGGAGAGAACAGCCCGGTTAAGATCGCGGAGCTGGGAATGCAGATTGCTCAGGAGATTCTGGTAGATGGTGAAGATCCAGAGTCTTACGACGACATTACAATGACAGAAGCAGCGGCCGTTACCGCGGAAAATGTAGATGAACATTACGATTACGGTTTTTAATCATTGAAAATATGAGGACTATGAGCTGGGCCGGTAAAACGGCCCAGCTTGTATAAAGGAGCAATTATGGAGAATGTACAGTATCGGTTAGAAATGCAGCATATTAGTAAAAGATTTGGCGGAATACAGGCACTAAACGATGTTTCTGTCCAGGTGGCTCCAGGAGAGATCCATGCGCTGATCGGTGAAAACGGCGCCGGGAAATCCACCTTGATCAAGATACTGTCGGGCGTCTATACCCGCGATTCTGGAACTATATGCATAGACGGGAAGCAGGTAAATATATCCTCTCCATTAGATGCCAAAATGCTGGGGGTTTCTGTGATCTATCAGGAATTCATGCTGGCTCCGGATCTGACGGTAGCAGAAAATATTTTTATTGACCGTCTCTCCGGCGGTAAGAAATTTATTAATTGGAAGAAATTAAGGGAAGATGCAAAAGAGATCCTGAAAGATCTGGGATTTGAGAATATTCAGGTTACCGACAAGGTGGGACGGCTGAGCGTGGCTCACCAGCAGATCGTTGAGATCTGCAAGTGTCTGACGAGAAATGCCAAAATATTGATCCTGGATGAGCCTACTGCTGTATTAACGGTAACAGAGATCGACAGATTGTTTTCTCTGGTCCGTCTTTTAAAGGAAAAGGGAGTCAGCATTATCTTTGTTTCCCATCATTTGAATGAAATCTTTGAGCTGTGTGACTCTTATACGGTGTTAAAAGACGGTGGCTTTGTCAAGAGGGGGCAGGTGAAGGACACAACGACAGAAGGACTGATCCAGTCCATGATCGGACGGGAATTATCTCAGATGTTCCCCAAGAGGAACGCAAAGATCGGAGACGTTGTTTTAAAAGTCGAGCATTTGAACGTTGGAGACAAAATAAAGGATATCAGTTTTGAAGTAAGACAGGGAGAAGTCCTTGGATTTTCCGGCCTTGTAGGGGCGGGGAGAACGGAAGTCATGCGCGCGGTGTTTGGAGCTGACGTACGGAGTTCCGGGAAGGTTTATTTCCTAGGAGAAGAGCTGCATGCAAAAGAGCCAAAAGACGCGGTAAAGAAAGGACTTGGCTATCTGGCTGAGGACCGCAAGAGCCTGGGGCTTCTTGTAAACCAGAGTATTAAAGTGAATACGACTTTGACCGCTTTAAAGAAAGTCACAAACCACGGCTTTATCAGGCGCAGATATGAGAACCAGCAGGTAGAGTCTCTGCTGAAGAAGATGTCCACAAGATACGGAGGGCTGAATGACGATGTCAACAGCTTGAGCGGTGGAAACCAGCAGAAGATCAGCTTTGCCAAGTGGATCTGGGCGGACTGCAAATGCGTTATATTTGATGAACCTACCCGTGGTGTGGACGTTGGGGCAAAAGTAGAAATATATGAGATCATTAACCGTCTGGCGGAACAAGGGACGGCGGTTATCATTGTATCTTCAGAGATGACGGAGATCATCGGGACATGCGACCGGGCGATCATCATGTCACAGGGCAGGATCACCGGGGATCTGAAGAAAGAAGAACTGACTGAAGATACGATCATTAAGTATGCAGTGAAGGGAGACTAGGTGATGAAAAAAACAAGCAGGATCAAGCAGCTGCTATTGGATAATAATACGTATATCATTTTTTTGGCGTTATTTATCATATGCTGTCTGCTTTCGGACAAATTCTTTTCTTACATAAACTTAAGGAATATTCTTTTGCAGCAGGTGAGCCCTATCCTGGTCGCGCTGGGGATGCTGATGGTCATACTGACAGGCGGGATCGATCTGTCAGTGGGAAGTGTTATGGCGCTGGGATCATCGCTGACAGCAGTTCTTGCCACACAGATGGGCATAGACTGGAGAGTGGCGATTCTGATCACATTGATCGCCGGAATTGTAATGGGAGCTTTTACCGGATTCTTAGTGGCTTACTGTAATTTCCAGGGATTTGTAGCGTCCCTTGCGGTCATGACTATTGCCAGGGGATTGGCGTATACGATCACCAACGCGACGCCGGTCAATCTGGAAAGAAATACATTAAACACATTGACCTCCAGAGATTTGGGATATCCGGTCATCATCATTACACTTTTGATCTTTATCGCATTTGTGATCGTAGAGAAATATACGGTTTATGGAAGGATCGTGATCGCTGTGGGAAGCAACAGCGAAGCCGTGAAGCTTTCCGGAATCCGTGTAAAAAGATATCTTCTGTCTGTATATGTGATCAGCGGATTCTTATCCATGCTGGCGGGGATTTTTATCGCGGCCAGGTCAAATGTAGGAAACTCCACGATCGGAGAAGGGCAGGAGCTGGATGCCATTGCGGCCTGCGTTATCGGCGGCGCCAGCCTGGCTGGAGGAAAGGGATCTGTCACAAAGACGGCCATCGGAGCATTGACACTTGCGTTGATCGGAAATATCATGAATCTTTTGTCTGTTCCTGCGTATCCACAGGAGATCATCATGGGATTCATCATTATCGTGGCTGTATTCCTTCAGGTATTTACAGACCGGGGAAAAGAATGATAAAAAGCACAGCGGTGTGATAAAAGGCTGGAAAGCAGGAAGGAGCAGGGCAGAAATGAAAGCAGCGAGATTTTATGAAAAAGGGAAACTTGTGGTAGAAGAAGTACCTGTAAAAAAACCGGAAGCCCATGAGGTTTTGATCAAGGTAAAATATTGCGGCATCTGTGGGACAGACGTACATATCTTTCAGGGAGAGAAGGGGTCCGCAGAAGTAGATCCGCCGGTCATCCTGGGACATGAATTGTCCGGAGATGTGGCAGAGATCGGAGAAGGGGTCACAAAAGTCAAGGTAGGAGACAGAGTGAGCGCAGATCCCAATACCTATTGCGGGAAATGTTATTTCTGCGCCAATGGGAAGAAACACCTGTGTTCGGATATGCAGGGACTGGGAACTGCGAGAGACGGAGGCTTTGCAGAGTATATTACGGTACCGGAGGAAACCGTATATAAAATCGCGGACCATGTAAGCTACGAAGCGGCCGCAATGACAGAACCATTGTCCTGCTGTCTCCACGGCATGGATCTGGCGGACGTCCAGGTAGGCGACACCGTTATGATCATCGGAACAGGCAACATCGGCCTTCTTATGGTACAGCTTGCCAGGACAGCCGGAGCAGAGAAGATCATTGCGGTAGAACCAAATGACAGCCGCAGAGAAAAGGCGAAAACACTGGGCGCCGATATCTGCATAGATCCAAAGGCGGAAAATATAAGAGAGATAGCAGAAGAAAACGGGATTCAGAATATCGATAAGGTGATCGACTGCGCAGGGCTTACTTCCACAGCAGAAGATGCGGTGGAATACGCCGGAAAAGGGGCGACAGTGGTCTTGTTTGGCCTGACCGGTCCTGACGATGTTATGAGCTTAAAACCATTTGAACTGTTCAAAAAAGAGCTTACCATCAAAGGATCCTTTGTTAATCCAGATACGTTTGAGCGTGCGGGACGTCTGCTCTCCGGAGGCCGTGTCAAAGTAGAGGACATTATTACAGGGATCATTCCGCTGGATAAGATCCAGGAGGTTTTTGAATCAAAGCTCTATGCGAAAGACGGAAAAGTGATCATAAAATGTTTCTGATGGAGGTGGAATAACATGTCTGATTTCTCCAAAATGTCAAGGGGATGGTGTTCGCCGGAACGGTATGTACAGGGACCGGGAGAATTTGACAATTTAAAATTTTATACCGATAAATTTGGCAGAAAAATTCTTGCCTTTATCGATGGGTTTCTATACGATGAGTTTGGAAAAAGACTCAAAGCTTTATACGAGGAAGAAGGATATGTGGTAAATGCCGTGGCTTTCTCTGGCGAAGTGACAGAAGAGCTGATCGATGAAAAGGCAAAAGAATTCAGTGAAGACAGGCCGGACGTAGTGCTGGGAATCGGGGGAGGAAAAACCATTGATGTGGCAAAGGCTGTGGGAACGAAATTAAATCTTCCGTTCCTGGTGATTCCCACCATAGCGGCGACCGATGCGCCCACCAGTTCACTGTCTGTAATCTACCGGACCGACGGTTCCCATGCGGGAGAATTCTTTTATGACCACAGCCCAAGTGTTTTGGTGGTGGACAGCCAGATCATTGCCCAGGCGCCGACGCGGTTCCTGGTATCTGGTATGGGAGACGCGCTTGCCACGCTGATCGAGGCGGAATCTACCAGGAAATCCAATACGCCGAATCTTGTCTATCATAAAGCGGGAGGATTCCGGCAGACTTTAGCGGGACAGGCAATTGCCAGGGCGTGTTATGAATCATTGATGAAGTATGGGGTATTTGCAAAGACCGCCTGTGATCAGAATGTGGTCACAGATGCGCTGGAACATATTATTGAGACCAACATCCTGTTAAGCGGACTTGGATTTGAAAATAACGCTACATCAGGCGCCCATTCCATCAATGACGGCCTGACGGCGGTGGAAAACAGCAGTAAGACTATGCATGGCGAAAAGGTGGCTTTTGGCTGCATTGTCCAGTTGATGATGGAGTGCGCCCCTCAGGAGAAGTTAGAAGAAGTACTTTCTTTCTGTATGGAAGTAGGACTTCCCGTCTGCCTGGAAGATTTGTTTGTGGAGAATACAGACAGCAATATCCAGAAGATCGCGGAAGCCTCCATGCACAGCAATTGGGGAAACATGCCATTTGATGTAACTACGGATCTGGTATATTCAGCCATTAAAACAGCAGACGCATATGGAAAGGGATATAAGGAAGCATGGAATATCAAGCACAAGAAGCAAGAGAATTAGCAGTAAAGATCAGAAAAAATATACTGCGGAGCATTGCGTCAAAGGGGACCGGGCATGTAGGAGGATCTCTGTCGATCGCGGATATGCTGGCAGTACTGTACAGTGGAGTTATGAACATTGATCCCAAAGATCCTGCGAAAAAGGACAGAGACTTTATCGTCCTTTCAAAGGGACATTGCGGACCAGCTTTGTATGCGGCTCTGGCGGCAAAAGGATATTTTGACGAAGCGCTTCTGGAAACATTGAACCAGAATAATACGACGCTGCCAAGCCATACGGACAGACTGAAAACTCCGGGGGTAGATATGACTACCGGCTCACTGGGACAGGGGGCTTCTCTGGCAGCGGGAGCTGCTTTTGCGGATAAACTGAACCATGCCGGGAATTATACCTATTTGATCCTGGGAGACGGAGAACTGGATGAAGGCCAGGTGTGGGAATCCTTCCTTTTTGCGGCCCATCATAAACTTTCAAACCTGATCACTGCTGTGGACGTAAATGGGAAACAGCTTGACGGGACGACAGACAAGGTCTGCGGTCTGGGGGATATTGGGGCAAAATTCAAAGCGTTCGGATACCGTGTCATAGAAGTAGAGAATGGAAATGATACAGACAAGATCTATGAAGCGATCTTAGAGGCGCAGAAAGAAAAAGAAATCCCTTCTGTACTCCTTTTACATACCATAAAGGGAGCTGGGATCAGGAAATATGAGGAGATGGCCAATTGCCATTCTATCCCGGTAAGCAAAGAAGAACTTCCAGATTTTTATAAAGAACTGGATGGACAAGAATAAAGGGGGCGCGGTATGAAGGAACTTAGGAAGGTATTTGCGGAGACGCTGGGGGAATTGATGAAGAATGACCGGAATGTGATCTATCTGGAAGCAGACCTGGCCGGAGCGATCGGAACGGCCGGACTGTTTGAACAATTTCCGGAGCAGGCCTTTGATCTTGGGATCATGGAAGCGAATATGGCGGGAGTGGCGGCAGGAATGTCGGTAAAAGGCAAAATTCCTTTTATGCACAGCTTTGGAACCTTCGCCTCCAGAAGATGCGCGGATCAGGTATTTCTGTCCGGCTGCTATAACCGGGCGAATCTAAAGATTGTGGGATCTGACCCTGGAATCACTGCCGAGTCGAACGGAGGAACCCACATGCCGTTTGAAGATGTGGGGCTTTATCGGTCGTTCCCGGAAATGGTCATCCTGGATGTGGCGGAGGAGACCCTGCTGAAAAAACTGCTGGTAAAAATGGCTCAGGAATACGGGCCTATGTATATCCGCTTCCCCAGAAAAGAGAAGACTGTGTACTATGAGGAAGACCAGGAATTTACCATAGGAAAAGGCGTTATCGTCAGAGAGGGAAGCGATGCTTCTATCATCGCTTCCGGCATAGAAGTAAAGGAAGCCCTGCTGGCGGCGGAAGAACTGGAACAGGAAGGAATCAAGGCAAGAGTGGTAGATATGTTTACCATTAAGCCCATCGATCAGGAGTTGATCCTTGCCTGCGCAGATGAGACGGGAGCTATTGTGGCAGCAGAGAACCATAATAAGATTGGGGGACTTGGTTCTGCGGTCGCGGAAGTTCTGTCGGAAAACCGGGGCGTGCCGTTTAAGCGGATCGGTGTGCCCGACTGTTTTGGAGAAGTGGGAAGCAGAAGTTTCCTTGCTGACAAATTTGGGATTTCCAAAGAGCATATCAAACAGGCGGTGAAAGAAGTGCTTCAGAGAAAGCAGAGGGCATAAATATGAGATATTTAATGGGAATCGACCTTGGAACTTCCAGCGTAAAAGCATTGATCACAGACGAAAAAGGGAATCCAAAGGGAATTGGCCAAAAAGGCTATGAGGTACAGACCCCTATCGTGGGTTATGCCCAGCAGGATCCGGAAGAATGGTGGGAGTGTACGAAACAGGCGGTCCGCCAAGCCCTTGCTTCTGCGGATGTTGGGGGGAAAGAGATCGCCGGGATCGGGTTCTCTGGCCAGATGCACGGAATGGTGGCGCTGGATCGGGAAAAAAGGCCTGTGGGAATGGCGGTCATCCATCTGGACCAGCGTTCAAGAGAAGAAAGAGAAGAGATCTATCGGACGGCGGGAAGTCTTCTGGGGGAGGAACTTTTTAACCAGCCTTCTGCCGGAATGCTGATCTGTTCTCTTCTGTGGATGAAGAAGAATCACCGGGAAGAGTATGACAGGATCGCGGTTGTAATGTCTCCCAAGGATTATATCCGCTACCGTTTGACCGGAGAGATTGCTACCGATCAAAGTGACGCCAGCGCAACCTTAGCGTTTTCAGTCAAAAAATCCCAGTGGTGCTGGGAACTGATCCGGCGGCTTGATCTAAAAGAAGATATCTGGCCAGAGGTATACGGCTCTTGTGAGATCACAGGAACCATTACCAAAGAAGCTGAGAGGGAAACGGGCCTGGCTGCCGGAACGAAAGTAGCTGCGGGAGGCGGAGACTGCGCTGCTCAGCTAGTCGGAAACGGCGTGATAGAAGAAGGGATCGTCTCCTGCAATATAGGAACCGCCTCTCAGTTAGCGGTTGTGACAAGCCGGGCTGTACAGGATGAAAAGATGCGCTGCCAGCTCTGGTGCCATTCGATCCCCGGCCTATGGATCTATCAGGGCGGCGCGCTGAACGGCGGAAATACGCTTGGCTGGCTGAGAAATAAGATCCTGGAAACAAAAGGAGAGTTTGCCAGCCTGGATGAAAGAGCGTCCCAGGTTCCGGCTGGCTGTGAAGGGCTGCTGTTCCTTCCCTATCTGGCAGGGGAGAGGACTCCTTTTAATAACCCTCTGGCCAAAGGCGTCTTTATGGGGCTTAGTATGAAACATGACCAGGCTTATATGGTCCGGGCCGTGATGGAAGGGGTATTGTATAATCTCAGAGAATGCAAAAAGATTTTTGACGAGATGCAAGTCCCCCAGAAAAAAGTAGTGGCCTCCGGGGGCGCGGCAAAAGGAATCTGCTGGAAACAGATTCAGGCAGACATGCTGGATATGCCTGTGCATACTACGGCGGTACAGGAAGAAGCGTGCTTTGGCGCTTTGATCATGGCATCTGTGGGTATTGGAATCTATACGGACATCTATGAGGCCTGCCGCTGTCTGGTGTCCTGGAATCCCAAGGTGACAGAACCGATCCCGGAACATGTGAAGAAGTACCAGGAGCAGCAGGCTGTCTTTGAAGAATTATATGAACGAGTGGAAGGGATATTTCCCAAACTGTAAAACGGGAGGGCTGCCGAGGCAGTCCTCCCGTGATCTATCTTCTTATCAGCCTTCGATCTCAATATATTTCTTCGCGTCTACGGCCGGTTTGACCTCTTTCTTTGGAACAGTGACTTTTAATACTCCATGCCGGAACTTAGCGCGGATGTCTTCTTCCGTCAGATCATCTCCTACGTAAAAGCTTCTCTGGCAGACGCCCGCATACCGTTCCTGGCGGATATAACGCCCGGATTTCTTATCTTCTTCCGGCTCTAATCCTTTCTCGGCGCTGATGGTCAGATACCCGTTATCCAAAGAAAGCTGGATATTATCTTTCTTGAAGCCTGGCAGATCCAGCAGGATTTCATACCGGTCTTTATGTTCCTTGATATCTGTCCGCATCATATGTCTAGCCCCCTGGCCATACAGCTTTTTCTCAACTTTTCTCAAGTTTCTATCGTCAAACCAAGGAAAGTCATTCCAAAGATCATCGAATAAATTATCATTGAAAACGCTTGGTACTAACATAAGTCATTCCTCCTTCTAAAATCAGCCTTCAATAGCGATCTGTTTCTTG
The DNA here is from genome assembly GCA_007361935.1 of Lachnospiraceae bacterium KGMB03038. Taxonomy (NCBI): domain Bacteria; kingdom Bacillati; phylum Bacillota; class Clostridia; order Lachnospirales; family Lachnospiraceae; species Lachnospiraceae bacterium KGMB03038. The sequence continues at coordinate 268,479 of CP041667.1, forward strand.
GCGTCAACAGCCGGTGAAGCCTCTTTCTTTGGAAGTGTCAGTTTCAGGATACCGTCTTCGTATTTGGCCTTTACATCTTCCTGCGTAAGATCGTCGCCTACATAGAAGCTGCGGCTCATCGCGCCGGAATACCGTTCCTGACGGATGTATTTTCCATTGTCGTCCTTCTGGTCTTTGTCGAGACCTTTCGAGGCGGAAACAGTTAAGTAGCCATTTTCAAGCTGAGCGTTGATTTCATCTTTCTTAAAGCCTGGCAGGTCAATATCAACTTCATATCCTGCGTCCGTTTCACGGACATCTGTTTTCATCATATTTTTTGCGTGCTTTCCATAAAGAGGATTCCTTCCGTTCCAGAATGCTCTGTCAAAGTTATCAAATGGGAAATCCATCCAATCATCAAATAAGTTTTCTCCAAAAATACTAGGCATCATCATAAGTCATTTCTCCTTTCCTGATTGAAACATCTTTATATGCGCCGCTTGCGCGGCTGCCATCAGCACTCTTGAAGTTGTCTCAAGTGTTGTAAGCAAGTGGAAACGCTGGAGTGGGAATTCTTTTTTCATTCCCTTCCTTTGTTCTATCTGTACTATAACACTAGTTATTATCACTGTCAAGAGGTGAGTGCTAAATTTTTTAAAATTTTTCTGGAAGCCAAGAATTTTTCGCTTTGGATATCGAAGGAGCAAAATACTTACCTAATATATACAAGAAAATAGACCAAACTTGCGGGTATATACTTACGAACTTATTGTTTCTTCAACCGTCGGAATAATCGGCTTATAATGAAAATCAGGAAGAAAGGAGAGATTTGTAATGCAGAACTTTACGTATGAGTACCCCACAAAAGTTTATTTCGGAGAAGGAGCGGCCAAAGAGCATCTGGCGGAAGCGGTTGACGGTTATGGGAAAAATGTAATGCTGGCTTACGGCGGCGGTTCCATCAAGAAAAACGGAATTTACGAAGAAATAAGATCGATTCTGGAAGAAGCAGGCAAAACCGTGTTTGACTTCTCCGGTATCATGTCAAACCCAACTTATGCGAAAGTACAGGAAGGGGCAGAACTTGCAAAGAAAGAAAAGATAGATTTTATCCTTGCGGTTGGCGGCGGCAGTGTGGTGGATTGCTGCAAAGTGGTCTCGGCCCAGGCCGTCATGGAGGAAGATATCTGGGAAGCCCAGTATACGAAGCATCAGTATCCGTCCAAGGGGATTCCCATGGGAGCCATCGTAACAGCTTCCGGAACCGGGGCGGAGATGAATTCCGGCGCTGTCATCACCTGTGAGGATAAGAAGTGGAAAGGCTTGATCGTGGGAATCGGTGGAGTGTTCGCGATTCTGGATCCGGCTTACACCCTGTCGGTTCCGCCTATGCAGGTGATCTCCGGAGGATTTGACACCTTAAGCCATGCCATGGAAACTTATTTTGGGAATTCGGATCAGGAGAATGTGTCGGATGATGTATCCCTTGCGATCATGCGCAGCACGGTAGTAAACATGCGGCGGCTTCTGGAGAAGATGGATGATATCCAGGCAAGAGGGAACCTGATGTGGGATTCCGCAATGGCGGAAAACGGAATTCTGAAGGTGGGGAGGCTGACAGATTTCCAGGCCCATCAGATAGAGCATCAGCTGGGCGCTTATACAGACTGTAATCATGGACAGGGCCTTGCTGTGATTCAGCCGGTCTATTACCGTCATATCGTAAAAGACGCAAAAGAAAAATTCCAGAGATTTGGCGAAGCAGTATTTGGAGTGGATACGCCGGAAAAGGCGGTCGAAGCTTTGGCGGATTTTGTTAAAGAGTGCGGTCTTCCATCCAAGATGGGAGAATTACGGTCAAAGATAGAGATCACGCCGGAAGTCTTGAGAGAAGTGGCGGATACCTGCAATGTGATCAAATGTAATCCGCGGGAACTTAGCAGAGATGAGATCTATGATATCCTGATGGAATGTATGTAAGAAAATATATTAAAAAGGACGGAAGACGGAAGCATGACTGATCACGGATGGGAGATGGAACGAACAGTGCTGAATGCAAAGACAAGAATCATAGATGTGATAGACGATCCACTATTTGAAGACTATGGAAGACTGATCTTTCCAACGGCTTTTGGGAGGCCGTCTGCCTCCATGACTCTGGCTGATGCCGGCTCTATGCTGATCTATCACAATGATATCCGCACGGATACAACCATAGACGTGATCAGCGAGATGAAGAGACGGCGCGGCCAGGGTGATCAGATTTTTTTCGATATTTATTCAGAACAGGAAAAAAGAAAAGACCCGGAGAAAAGAGACACGGGTCTATTTTACTTCTCAGGGAAGCCCAACGCGCCTTTTGCGGTTATCTGCGCGGGAGGCGGATTCTACTATGTGGGATCGATTCATGAAAGCCTTCCACATGCGCTGGAAATAAGCAGAAGAGGCTGTCATGGATTCGCCCTTGTATATCGGACCAGAACCGCGGATGCCGCTTGTGAGGATCTGGCCAGGGCAATCTGCTTTATCTTTGACCATGCAAAGGAACTGGGAATCTGTACGGAGGGCTACTCCTTATGGGGAGGATCGGCGGGAGCCAGAATGGCTGCTTATCTTGGATCTTTCGGTACAGAAGGATTCGGAGAAAAGAGGCTTCCCAGAGCGGCGGCCGTGGTCATGCAGTATACAGGGCACAGCCAATACACAAGGAAAGATCCAGCCACATATGCCTGTGTGGGAGGCCGGGATGGGATTGCCGACTGGCGTGTGATGAAGCGGAGACTGGAGTGTCTGGAAAACTTGGGCATTGATACAGAATTCCATCTGTATCCCCGCCTGCGCCATGGTTTTGGTCTGGGGATCGGAACAGAGGCGGAAGGGTGGATCGAGGATGCATTCCGGTTCTGGCAGAAAAATAGGAAGAAAGATGAACAATAGAGGAAAGAAGGCAGATGTGGAATGAGGAAAGAAGAGATATCGGAGAAAGAACTGTTTGAGGATCTGCCGGTGCCAAAAGCAGTGGCAATGCTGGCGATCCCTACGATCATCAGTCAGATAGTTACAATGATCTATAACTTGGCTGACACTTTTTTCGTCGGCCAGATCGGGAATCCGTATATGGTAGCCGCGGTATCCCTGGTTTCTCCCTGGTTCAATCTGCTTACGGCAATTGGGAATCTGTTCGGCCTGGGAGCGGGAAGCCTGATCTCCAGAATGATGGGGAAAAATAATCATGGGGACATTAAAAATGTTTCTGCCTTTGGCATCTGGGGAGGGACGGCGGCAACCCTTCTGTTTTCGGTTCTCACATTCCTTTTCCGAGAGCCCTTGCTGTCTTTTCTGGGAGCCAGTCCGGACACTTACGGATATGCGGAAAGCTATCTGTTCTATGTGGCAGTACTGGGAGGCGTCCCTACTATGCTGAGTTTGACGATGGGGCATCTGCTTAGAAGTGAAGGTCACGCAAGATGGGCCAGTACCGGAATGATGTTTGGAGGAATACTGAATGTAATATTGGATCCGGTTATGATCTTTGGGTTTCATCTGGATGTGACAGGGGCAGCGGCGGCTACCGCGCTTTCCAACCTTGCATCGGTAGTGTTCTTTGTGGCTATATATGTACGTTTAGGGAAAAAAAGCGCGGTATCTCTGAATCCCAAGTATTTTACTTTTCGATTTATCCGTCCGGTCTTTTCTGTAGGAATCGCTTCCGCGCTTGCCACTACTCTGGGAAATGCATCCAATATGGTGATCGTAAAACTGGCGGCCGGATATGGAGATATTCCGGTAGCGGCTTATGGGATCGTCAAACGGATCGATCAATTTCCGCTAAATGTGTCCATGGGCCTGTGCCAGGGATTTATGCCGCTGGTGGGATATAATTATGGGGCGGGCAATTATAAGCGGATGCGGGAGGTGTCATTCTTTTCGTGGAAAGCCGCGGCGGCAATGTCTGCCTGCTTTGTGGTTTGTTTCGCGGTATTTTCCCATCCGATCCTCCATTTGTTTATTCCGGAGGCGGAAACCAGCGCGCTGGGAGCAAGTTTCCTTCGGATCGCTTGCCTGTCCGTCCCATTTACAACGGTAAACTTCCTGATCAGTTATACGCTTCAGGCAATGGGGAAAGGAGTTCAGTCGGCTATCCTGACGTTTAGCAGGCAGGGGCTTTTGAATATTCCCCTGCTGATCCTGATGGATATAACGGTGGGTTTGTATGGAATGATATGGACCCAGTTGATCGTAGAACTGATCATGCTGCCGGTTTCCCTGGGAATGTATATGCATACATGGCGGAGATTGAAGCAGACAGAGAAAAGGTAGAAGTTCTATAGAAAAGAGGCGATAAGAAAATGAGATATAAAATAGTTATATGTTTTTTGGCGGCAGGTCTGCTCCTTCTGGGAGGCTGTGAAAGATCGGACCGGAAAGGCGGCGAGACAGAAACAGTGGCCTCCCAGGAGGAAAACGAAGAAGAGTCTCAGGGAGGGGCGGCGGCTGTTACAGGAGGAACAGAGGAATATCGGGGGTTTACTTTGGATCATGTACTGCACTCCGAGGAAAACGGAGATATTCATTACAATCTCTATGTTCCGGACAGCTATGACGGCAGCGAGCCCTATGCTCTATTTTTCACGCTTCCGGGATATGAGGGCCTGTATTTTCACGGGGTGGGGGAAAACCTGTATCGGGAAGATTTTGGATTTACTGCCAGGGAATATAATTCGGAGATGATTATTGTGGCGCCTCAACTTTCGGACTGGGGAGAGACTTCCGCGGATCAGACCATTGCGTTGGCGGAGTATTTCCTAGCCAATTATAATATTGATCCGGATCAAGTCTATGCAGAAGGGTATTCCGGCGGAGGGGAGACCATGTCCCTGGTAATGGGGAAGCGTCCGGAACTTTTCACCGCTTATCTCCAGTGCAGCTCCCAGTGGGACGGAGCATATGATCCGGTGGTAGAAAGCCGGACCCCTGTTTATCTGGTGATCGGAGAAGATGATGAATATTATGGATCGGGCCCCACGCAGGAGGCCTATGATAATCTATATAGGCGATATCAGGAAGAAGGGCTGTCAGAGGAAGAGATCGATGAACTTCTGGTACTGGATATAAAGCCGGCAGAATACTTTGAAAGCCAAGGGGCGTCAAACCAGCATGGCGGCGGAAGTCTTTTTGCGAAAGATGATGAGATCATGGGCTGGCTTTTTGGAAAATAGAGTGATATCATAGGGGCTAAAGAAGGGAGGACGATTATGTACAATCTGCAGCTGGAAACCTTTATCGTTGTGGCGGACCTGGGAAGCTTTAATAAAGCGGCGGAAGCGCTGTATATCACTCCGCCGGCCGTTACAAAACAGATCAATCTCTTGGAGAAAGATATGGGATTGAAATTGTTCGTCCGGACCCATCGAGGGCTGTCTTTGACAGAAGCAGGAAAATCCCTCTATAAAGATGCCAAATATATTATTCAGTACTGTAAAGAATCTGTAGAACGGGCGAAGAGGGCCATGGAGGAAAAAGATAATGTGATCCGTATCGGAACTTCGCCCATGACTCCGGCGGCCCCTTTGATCCAGACTTGGTCCAAAGTGCAGAAAAAATATCCGGATATCAAGCTTCAGATGGTTCCCTACATGAACAGCCTGGAAAATGCCAGAGAGATCCTGAAGAATCTTGGGAAAAATATTGACGTGGTGGCGGGGATTTTTGACGAGACCATGCTGAAACTGCGCCAGTGCAGCGGGCTGGAACTATCCAGGCAGAAAATCTGCTGCGCGGTTTCGATCAATCACAGGCTTGCGGAAAAAGAGGTCCTTACACTTCAGGATCTGCACGGAGAGAATTTCTTGATGATGCATCGGGGCTGGAGTAAATACGTAGATGAACTAAGGGATGATATCTGGAAGAATCATCCGCAGATCCATGTGGTGGATTTTGATATTTACAGTGTGGATATTTTTAACCAGTGCGAGAATAGCAACGATATTCTTATGGCGGTGGAAAACTGGAAGGACGTACATCCTCTGCTGAAGGTCATTCCGGTAGAATGGAAATACACGATCCCCTATGGGATCTTGTACTCACAGGAACCTTCTGAATTAGTGAAAAGATTCTTAAAAGCGGTGCAAAAAGCTGTTTAGAGCGAAGCGCGTTTTTAGTATAAAGCATAAGGTATTAACTGGGAAACTAATGGAGACTTCTGCTGAGGTCTCTTTTTTTGTACAATAATGCCAGCGATAGCAATAGAAATAGAAACAAGACGGGAGGCGTAAAGATATGAAAAGAATCATAGCAGTGTGTTTCATGATTCTGGCGCTTTGCATAACAGGCTGTTCTTTGGGAGCGGCTCCGGAAACTGGGGAGAGCGGGGAAAACCAGAAACAGGCAGAATCTGGGGAAGAGCAGCAGGAAAAGGCGGAATCCACAGGACCTGTGAATAGGGAGACGAAAGTGGCAGATGTGGTATCTGATCCGGATTTTGAGGGATTTGGACAATTCTTGTTCCCACTGGATGGAAGAGAGGCGGACGAAGATATGACCCTTGAGAATATTGATTCACTGCTTCCATATCACAATGATATCGACCCGGATACGACGGTGGACGTGATCAACGCTATGAAGACCAGTGTAGAGGAAGGCGAGACGATCTTCTATGACATTTATTCTGAGGAAGAGAAGCAGGAGGACCCGGATAAGGAGAACACAGGGCTGTTTTTCTTTCGGGGAGAGGAAAACGCGCCGTTTGCTGTGGTGAACGCAGGCGGTGGATTTGCGTATGTGGGCTCTATCCATGAGAGCTTCCCCCATGCCTTGGAATTAAGCCGTCAGGGATACAATGCCTTTGCGCTCCAATACCGGACCGGAGGAGCGGATGTGGCGTGCGAGGACCTGGCCGCCGCGATTACATTTATCTTTGAACATGCGGAAGAATTGGGAGTTAGTACAGACTGCTATTCGTTATGGGGCGGTTCTGCCGGAGCGAGGATGGCAGCCTATCTGGGATCTTATGGCCCGGCGGCTTACGGCGGGGCAGACCTGCCAAGGCCAGGAGCAGTGATCATGCAGTATACAGGCCATACGGACTATACGGAGAATGACCCGCCCGCATACGCCTGTGTGGGAGAAGATGATAGGATTGCCAATTGGAGGACCATGGAGCAGCGGATCGAGAACCTGGATGCGGCAGGGATCGAGACGGAATTTCATCATTATCCTGGGGTCCAGCATGGATTTGGGCTGGGAATCGGGACTCCGGCTGAAGGATGGATTGGCGATGCGGCGGCCTTCTGGCAGGATCAGATCGAGAATGGGCAGGAGGAAAATGAAAGATGAATAATTTTATCTATGAAAATAAGACGAAGGTTTACTTTGGCCGGGGGTGTGTGAAAGAATTCCTGACCTGCCTGGTCAAGGACCATAAGACGATCATGATGGCATACGGGCAGGGGTCTGTCAAGAGAAATGGAATCTATGACGAGGTCCTTAATATCCTGATGAAAGCAGGCAAAGATGTGGTGGAATTTCCGGGGATCATGCCTAACCCTACCTATCAGAAAGTCCTGGAAGGAGTAAAACTGGCAAGAGAAAAAAAGGTGGATCTGATCTTAGGGATTGGCGGCGGGTCTGTCATGGACTGCTGTAAGGCCATATCCCTTGCGGCCAGGTTTGATGGTGATGCCTGGGAGAACTTCTGGGAGAGAAAGGGGATCGTGGATTTTGAGCCGGTTCAGACGGGTGTGATCGTGACCGCCGCAGGAACCGGAAGTGAATGTAATGGAGCGGCCGTGATCACCAACGAGGACCGGAAGGTGAAAACAGGATATGATTATCCAAAATGTAATCCTAAATTTGCTCTGATGGATCCGGCTTATACGTTTACCGTGCCGAAAGAACAGATGGTATCCGGCGCGTTCGACAGCCTTTCCCACATGATGGAGACGTATTTCAGTGAACCGGATGAACAGAATGTATCCGACGAGATTTCAGAGGCGCTGATGAGAAGTGTGATAAGAAATCTGAAGGCTGCGGTGAGAGACCCGGAGGATTATACGGCAAGGAGCAACCTTCTGTGGGATTCTACGCTGTCTGAGAACCGCCTGATCAAGCTTGGGAAGAAATGTGACTTTACCTGTCATCTGATGGAACATCAGATCGGCGCGTATACGGACTGTAATCATGGGCAGGGAATGGCGGTATTGCAGCCGTCCTATTACCGCCATATATACAGAGACGGCCTTGGAAAATTCGCCAGATTCGCCAGAAATGTATGGATGATCCGGCAGGAAGGGAAATCGGATGAGGAACTGGCAAAAGAGGGAATCGAAGCGTTGGAGGGCTTTATCCGTGAAGTAGGACTTCCTGCAAGCCTGAGAGAACTGGGGGTCAAACAGGAGGATCAGTTAAAAGAGATCGCGGATTCCTGCCATGTATCTCTGGGGAGTTACCGGAAGCTGGAGCCGGAAGAGATTCTGGAGATCTTCCGGGAGTGTTTTTAAAACTGTGTAAATTTTTATACAGAAGGAAATGGCTATTTCCTGTAGACTGGAGTGAGCAGATAAGAAAAAATCCGGAGCCCTCTAAGGCTGGAGGGTCTCCAGAGAACAGTAAGCCTCCAGTGCCTGCTGGTCGATGATCTCAATCCATCGGCGGTGAGGAATGATGATCTTTTCATCCCGAAGCCGGGCCAGATTGCGAGCTGCGTTTACACGTGTCATAGTCAGGATCTGAGCGATATTTTCTTGTGTCAGATCAATGCGCCCTTCCTGGCCGGAAGGAGAATTCTGCGAGAAAAGATAGAGCAGATTGCACAATTTGATGAAAGAGCTGTTGTAGTCCTGGTGCGCGCTTTCGTAAAGGAGAAGATTTACATAAGAAGCGTACCAGTTCAGGGTGCAGAGCATAAGCTGCCTGTTTTCACAGAGCATCTGAAGAAATGCTTCATTGGTAAAACACAGGGTTTCCATCTCCGATACGGCAGTTACAGCGATGGACTGCTCGATTTTGAAGGAAGACTGATGGCTGACAGGGAAAATCGTGCCGCTGCTGTGGAAGGAAGAAATCTTGCGGAAACCGTCCTCGTGTTCCAGCGTGGCGACGGCAACGCCGGATATTACATAGTAGACGTGGGTAAGCGGTTCGTCCAGCCTCCACAGATATTCTTCTTTTTGAAAAATTCTTCTGATATGGGGCTGGGTGAGAAAGTATTCGTAGAAACCGGCGAAAGTATTTGTGAAAAAATAGCGTGGGATCAGCATGGCAGAACCTCCTTCTTTCGGGATGGTTTTATGATAGCACAGGAGGAAACAGACTGCAATTGTAAGGAAAGGAAGGTCATTTCTATGAAAAAGTGTAAGATTACTGTTTTAAAGACAACCTTGGACGAAGAACTGGCAAAGGAATACGGGATTGAAGGATTGACAGCCTGTCCCATGCTGAAAGAAGGCCAGGTATTCTATGCGGATTACGCAAAGCCGGAGGGACTCTGCGACGAGGCGTGGAAAGCGATCTACCAGTATGTATTCGCCCTTTCTCATGGTATGGGGGAAGAGCTGTTCTACTACGGCGATTGGATCCGCAAACCGGGAGTGGCGATCTGCAGCTGTAATGACGGGCTGCGTCCAGTGATCTTTAAGCTGGAAGAGACAGATATTGAGTCTGTTTTGGAGACAGAGTAAAGAGTATCAACCAAAAGGTTTTAACTGCGAAACTAAACGGGTCTTCTTATGAAGGCCCGTTTTTTCTATAATAAGACCAGAAAGGAGGTAGAAAGCAATGAGTAAGAAAGTGCTGATCATATCCGGAAGTCCCCGGAAAAACGGGAATTCTGATATTTTATGCGAACAGTTTAAGAAAGGGGCGGAGGAATCTGGAAATCAAGTGGAAAAGGTGTTTCTGCGCCAATTGACCATCAATCCCTGCGTAGCCTGCTACGGATGCCGGGAAACCAAAGCCTGCATCCAGAGAGATGATATGAAAGAACTGCTGGATAAGATGGTAGAAGCAGATGTGCTTGTCCTTGCCACCCCGGTATATTTTTATTCTATGGACGGTCAGTTAAAGACCATGATCGACCGGACCCTTCCCCGTTATACGGAGATCAGAAATAAGGATGTTTATTTTATCGCCACAGCCGCGGCAGGGCGCAAGGCGATGGAGCGGACCATGGATGCTATGAGAGGGTTCACGGACTGTCTGCCAGGCGCCCGTGTGAAAGGAGAAATCTACGGAGAGGGTGTGTACCAAAAAGGAGAAGTAGAGACAACACCCGCATTTAGTCTGGCCTATGAAGCCGGGAAAGCAGTCTGTTAGGAAAAATTTTTGACCGTTGGAATTCGGCGGTGATAGAGAAACCGGCGGGACAGAGACAGCTCCTTACCATTGCCAGGGTATTCCTGTGTGATCCGCCGATCCTGATTCTGGACGAGGTGACATCCAGCGTGGATACCCGTACCGAGGTGGAGATCGGGAAGGCCATGAAGAAATTTGAGTAAAAGGAGGAAAGGAATATGTATCCGGTGGGTCTGTATATTCAGAGGTTCCGGTAGAGATTGTAGAAAAAAGAAAGGATAAAAACGAGAATACCTGGGGAAGGTTAAGAAGCGGCGCCGGCTGGATCATGCTGGACCAAGAAGGCTAAAATTAACAATTTAGAAACAAAACTCAAATATTGTGGAAATATATCCTGTCTATACTAAAATCCAAAGTAATGAAAAGGCAGGAAAAGAAAATGATAGATATCCTTGTTGTGGAAGATGACGAAAAACTGAACCGGGTAGTGTGTACCTATCTAAATGACAGCGGCTTCCAGGCCAAAGGCTGCCTCAATGCCTCTGACGCCTATGATGAGATGTATGAGAAGCGATACGATCTGATCATCTCGGATATTATGATGCCGGAAATCGATGGACTTGAATTTGCAAGGACGGTGCGGGAGGTCAACGAGAGGATTCCCATTCTTTTTATGTCGGCGAAGGACGATCTTCCATCTAAGCAGAGAGGCTTCCGCCTTGGGATCGACGACTATATGGTAAAGCCGGTAGAACTGGATGAGCTGCTGCTGCGTGTCCGGGCCTTGTTAAGAAGGGCGAATATAGAGTCAGAACATAAGATCCGTGTAGGGAATCTGGAATTGGACGGGGACGGGATGAGCGCTGAGGTGAACGGAGAAGAGATCAGCCTTACTACAAGGGAATTTCATATTATCTATAAGCTGTTGTCCTACCCGAAGAAAACATTTTCACGGGCCCAGTTAATGGATGAATTCTGGGATGTGGACAGTGATACCAGCCTTCGGGCAGTGGATGTATATATGACCAAGCTCAGAAACAAACTGTCCGGGTGCGACGGGTTTAAGATCGTGACAGTGCGGGGACTGGGCTATAAGGCGGTGCTGTTATGAAGGGAAGAGACGAAAAAGGCCGACATATGATCAAAAATACCCTTTTTCCGCCTTCCCTTTTCGCCGTTTTCCTGGGGGTTCTCTTCCTGATGTCGGGGATCCATGTGGGCCTGATTGTTATGATGAATGAGCGGGGATGGAACGAACTCATTCAAGTACTGGTACCTATGCTGTATTGGGGAATTGTGGCAGTGGGGCTGACGATCTTCACAAGAAAGAAGATGAAGGATACCTATGAAGTTCCAATGCACAGGATGGCGGAGGCGGCCAAACAGGTGGCGGAAGGCGATTTTTCCGTATATATACCCACGATCCATACGGCCGCGAACTTAGACTATCTGGATATGATGATCTTGGATTTTAACAAGATGGTGGAAGAGCTGGGGAGCGTAGAGACGTTAAAAACAGACTTTATCTCCAACGTGTCCCATGAGATGAAAACTCCCATCGCCATTATCAAGAATTACGCAGAACTGCTGCAGAAGAAAAATGTAACAGAGCAAGAGCGGCAGGAATATGCCGGAGATATTGAGGAAGCGGCGGCCCGCCTGTCAAATCTGATCAGTAATATTTTAAAATTAAACAAGCTGGAAAATCAAAAGATCGATCCGGAGATCGAGAGATACGATCTGTGTGGACAATTGGAAAATTGTATCCTGCAATATGAGGAACTGTGGGACGAAAAGGAGATGGGCCTGGAAGTGGACCTGGAAGAGCGGGCGATCGTGCAGGCAGATCCAAGTCTTCTGGAAGTGGTGTGGAACAACCTGATCTCTAATGCGCTTAAGTTTACAGAGCCGGGAGGAAACGTGACGATCCGGCAGAGGGCCTTGGAAGGAAAGATCGAAGTGTCTGTTTCTGACACAGGCTGCGGGATGAGTGAAGAAAGCGCCAGGCATATTTTTGACAAATTCTATCAGGGAGATACGTCTCATTCAAAAGAAGGAAACGGTCTGGGGCTTGCGCTGGTCAAACGGATTTTAGACTTGATGGGCGGAGAGATCCGGGTGTCAAGCCAGGAAGGAAAAGGAAGCACATTCACAGTAACACTGCAAGCGGCTGATCCGGCGCCTGAAGAGATTGGAGGGGACAGAAGATGAGAGGATTTGTAGGCTATGAATATAAAGAAGTTCCCACAGACATGGGTCAGATGTCCTTCCTGATCGACAGTTATGCAAACTTTGGCTGGGAAGTGGATGAGAATATAAATGGAGGAACGCCGGAAGGATATCCCAAGAAGGCGGGAGTTTCCCATCATAAGAAAGTAGTGGTTCGGTTGAAACGGGACCGCAAGATCATGAATAAAATGGAACTTACTCGTTTACAGAGAAATTTTGAGGCCTGCGTAGAGGAAATCCGGCAGTTGGAGAAAGAGAAGACCAGTATTCCTACGGCGCAGGCGTTGACCGTAGGATTTCTAGGGACTGTGTTTATGACGGGAGCCACCTTTGCGGTGACGGCCGATCCTCCACATGTTATGCTTTGCGCCATTTTGGCGGTTCCGGGATTCCTGGGATGGATAGCTCCGTACTTTGTATACAAAAGGCGGGCCCGCAGGCAGACAGAGAAGATCGATCCCCTGATCGAAGAGAAATACGATGAGATCTATGAGATCTGTGAGAAAGGGAATAAATTGCTGAACTAAACCACGGAAGAATTGCAGCTATTTGGCCTTACAGCTCGGATTCGCAGTTATCGTGGCTAAATCCTCGCTTATGGCTAAACGCCATATGTCTGACTGATAAAAAACAGTCCCTTTGCAAGTAAACTTGCCGTGCTGTTTTTATCAGTCAGCCGCATGGCTGAATAGTTACAAAAATTACCCGTATTTGGTAAAACAAATTGACAGCACCCGTATATGGATGTATCATATAAATAGAAACAGATTGAAAGATCCAGAATGCGGGAGGGAAGATTATGCTGTACGAAGAATTGAATAAAAGAAAGAAAGAACTGGGACTGACAACGGAACAGCTTTCCCAGCTTTCCGGCGTCCCCACAGGCACGATCAACAAGATCCTGAGCGGAGAGACACGCTCCCCCCGTTATGATACCATTCGGGCGCTGGAGGCTGTTCTGTTTGCGGAGGAATATGCGCGGGAAGAAGCGCTGCGGGACAGCAGAGCGCCGTATTTCGCGAAGAGGCAGGATGAATATACGCTGGAGGATTACAGAGAGCTGCCGGAAGATGTGAGGGCGGAATTAATCGATGGAAAGCTATTCTTCCTTGAAGCCCCCAGTTTTACCCATCAGGAACTGGTCACGGAACTTCTTTTCGAGATCAAGCTGTTCATCCGGCAGCAGGGAGGACCGTGCCGGATCCTGCCCTCTCCTTTGGATGTGCAGTTGGACCGGAATGACAAGACGGTGATACAGCCGGATCTCGCTTTGGTCTGTCAGAGAGAAAAGATTACGAAAAAAGGGGTCTATGGCGCGCCGGATCTGTGTATTGAGATCGCGTCTGAATCCACCAGGAAGCGGGACTATGGGATCAAAGTGCAGAAATACATGACCGCAGGAGTGCGGGAGTATTGGATCGTGGACGTAAAGAGAGAGATGGTTGTATGTTACTGGTTTGAAGGGGAGGCTGCTCCATATATTTCTCTGTATACATTCAAGGATAAAGTACCTGTCCGTGTGTTTGAGGAAAGACTTCAGATTGATTTTTCGGAACTTACGGCAGGGATATGGAAGGAATAAAGAACGGACTCATATCTGACTGTATGGAATTAGGGCAGACAGCATATTTTTTGAATATGTATGTTCTGCCCTATTATTGTGCCTTCAGCGAGCTTGACTTTTCAATACACTTGAGTATAATGTTCTTTTGGAAACGGTTTTTTTAGAAACTAATTACAGAAAAGAGGTATAGAGGTGAAGAGGACAACGGAATTATTTATGGGACTTAGAAGTCTGTTCCGTCTGTATGACAAGATGCTGAAAAAGGTCTGTACAGAGCACGATCTTACGGTCATTGAAGCGGATATCATCAGCTTTCTGCAGAATAATCCGGGAAAAGATACGGCGGCTGATATCGTAGAGCTGCGTATGCTTTCCAAGGGGGCTGTGTCAAAGGCGGTAGAGTCTCTGATACAAAAATCTCTGCTGGAAAGAGAGCCGGATAAGGAAGACCGAAGGAAGATCCATCTTAGGCTGTGCGCTTTGGCAGGACCGGTGACAGAAAGCATCAACGAAGTGAGAGAAGAATTCCTGAGTACTATTCTGGAAGGCTTCAGCGGAGAAGAACTGGAGACGTACACAGAATTTTTGCGCAGGGTATTTACGAATACAAGAAAAGCAATGGAAGGAAGCGAACAGGTATGAAACAGACAGAACAAAACGCACAGAACAATGCGGATAAGGAGTTCCTACGGACAGAACCTTTGGGGAGGCTTCTCCTTAAGCTGGCGCTGCCAACGGTTGCGGCGCAGTTGATCAATATGCTGTACAACATTGTGGACAGGATTTATATCGGACATATTCCGGAGATCGGAGCTGCGGCGCTGACCGGAGTAGGAGTATGTATGCCGCTGATCATGATCGTCTCTACGTTTGCGGCTCTGGTTGGATATGGCGGGGCGCCGCGGGCCTCTATATTTATGGGAAAGCAGGATAAGGAATCTGCGGAACGAACCCTGGGGAACTGTTTTACGCTTCAGATCATAATCTCTATTGTACTTACTGCCGTATTGCTGATCTGGAACAAAGATCTGCTCATGGCGTTTGGAGCAAGTGAGAACACCATTGGATACGGTGTCAACTATATGAATATCTATGCGATCGGAACGATTTTTGTAGAGATCACCCTTGGAATGAATGCGTTTATCACTGCCCAGGGCTTTGCGAAGACAGGAATGCTGTCGGTTCTGATCGGCGCGGTTGCCAATATTATCCTGGATCCGATCTTCATCTTCGGTTTTGATATGGATGTGCGGGGGGCGGCCCTTGCGACGATCATATCTCAGGCGCTTTCCTGCATCTGGGTAGTCCGTTTTCTGTGCGGAAAGAAAACATTCCTGAAGATAAGAAGGAAAAATCTCCGACTGAATCCCAAGATCATACTGCCTTGTCTGGCTCTTGGAGCGGCAACATTCATTATGCAGGCCAGCGAAAGCGTGATCTCTGTCTGCTTTAACAGTTCTCTCCAGAAATACGGCGGAGACATCGCGGTTGGCGCAATGACGATCCTTACAAGCGTCATGCAGTTCGCAATGCTGCCTCTTCAAGGTCTGGGGCAGGGGGCGCAGCCTATTATCAGCTATAATTATGGGGCGGGAGACACAAAGAGAGTCCGGGCGGCCTTTAAACTGCTCTTGAAAGTCAGCTTGGGATATTCCATTCTGCTGTGGACTCTGGTCATGCTGCTGCCAGGAGGGTTTGCGGCCATGTTTACCTCGGATGCCACCCTGGTGGAATATACTAAGACGGCGCTTCGCATCTATATGGGGTCTATGTTCCTGATGGGAATACAGATAGCCTGCCAGTTGACATTTAACGCGCTGGGAAAAGCGACGGAATCCATTGTTGTTGCTGTAATGAGAAAATTTGTTCTGCTGATTCCGTTGATTTATATTATGCCTCTGATTTTAAGAGCGGATCGGGCGATGGCTGTCTATGTGGCGGAACCGATCGCGGATTTGATCGCGGTGACATTCACGGCGATCCTGTTTTCCATTCAGTTTAAGAAGACACTGGAAAGAGCAGGCAGATAGATCTATAAAAGTTTTTTATAGAAGATAACAAATTTCAATTGTACATTTCGAGAATTCAGAGATAAAATTTTCTGTGGGAAATGATTAGGTTGTGAACTGTTTGAACGCGAACAATCCCATGAAAAGATTTATAGGAGGTGCGTATCGAAAATGACGGAAGAGTTCAGAGCAGAAGAACTGATCTTCGTATTGAAGAAGATCGGCTTGAATCTGACAGCGCAGATGGAAGCTGATCTGAAGTACAAGAATATGAGCGGATCCCAGATATATTTCATGGTATACATCCTAAGACACCACCCTCAGGGAACCTATCTTACGGAATTGTGTCATGA
This sequence comes from Lachnospiraceae bacterium KGMB03038, assembly GCA_007361935.1. Classification (NCBI taxonomy): domain Bacteria; kingdom Bacillati; phylum Bacillota; class Clostridia; order Lachnospirales; family Lachnospiraceae; species Lachnospiraceae bacterium KGMB03038. Next base: position 284,903 of record CP041667.1, read on the forward strand.
AATGGGAGTGTCTAAATCCACTCTTTCTACACTGATCAAAAAATTAAGAAAAGAAGGGTATATTTCTTTTCGGGAGGATCCGGATGATATTCGCAAAAAGGAACTGCTTCCAACCCCGAAACTGATTGAGGAAGGGAACAGATTTTTGAGCCGGGCGGCTCGGATGGAGTCGGAGATCTGCGGCGCCCTGGACCAAGCAGAGAGAGTACAGCTGTGGAAGCTTGCGGGAAAGCTTCTGAAATATTTCTCCAGAACGGAGCAAAGCTATCTAAACAAAGACAGGAGGTTACCTTACAGTGAGAAAAGTTTTACAGCAGCTAGGAGCTTATAGGCGGGATACCTTTTTATGTATAGGACTCACCGCTCTTGAAGTGATCATGGAAATCTTAATGCCTTTTATTACGGCGATGATCATAGATAACGGCCTGGAGGCTCATAACCTTGGCGTTGTCTACAGATATGGAGCGCTTATGGTGCTTATGGCGTTTTTAAGTCTGACATTTGGCGGTCTTGCGGGTAAAAACGCGGCCAGCGCGGCTTCCGGTCTGTCGGCCAATCTAAGAGAAGCTATTTATGCCAATATACAGACGTTTTCTTTCTCTAATATTGATAAATTCAGTGTGCCCAGTCTGGTCACACGTATGACTACGGATATCACCAATGTCCAGAACGCGTTTATGATGGTGATCCGTGTGGCGGTGCGGGCTCCGCTCAACCTGATATTCAGCTTCGGCATGTGTTTGATCATCAGCCCTCGGTTAAGCGCAATGTTCCTGATCGCGGTCGTATTCCTGATCATTGTGATCGGAACGATCATGGTAGTTACATTGAAGATTTTCCGTCAGGTATTCCGCAGGTACGATGATCTGAACGCCAGCGTTCAGGAGAATGTGACTGCCATCCGCGTAGTCAAGGCATTCGTCAGGGAAGAACATGAGAATGTGAAGTTTGGGAAGGCCTCGAAGATGCTCTATGACCTTTCGGTAAAGGCGGAAGCTTTGCTGGCATTCAACAGTCCGGCAATGATGATCGCGGTTTACTTCTGTATCATCTCGGTCTCTTGGTTCGGCGCCCAGTATATCGTGGGCGGGACGTTAACAACTGGAGATCTGACCAGCTTATTCAGCTATATTATGTCGCTTCTGATGAGCCTGATGATGCTTTCTATGGTCATTGTTATGATCAGCATGTCTATGGCAAGTATCCGACGGATTGAGGAAGTCCTGGACGAGAGGCCGGACCTGACCGATCCGGAAGATCCGGTCATGAGTGTGGCTGACGGACAGATTGATTTTAATCATGTGAATTTCTCATATAAGCATGGCAGTGGGAAGAACGCCCTGTCAGACATCGACCTTCATATCAAAAGCGGAGAGACGATTGGTGTGATCGGAGGAACGGGATCTGGAAAGAGCAGCCTGGTCAATCTGATCTGCCGACTGTATGACGTGGATGAAGGTTCCGTCTGTGTAGGAGGTACAGATGTCCGCCAATATGATACAGAAGTCCTGCGGAACCAAGTTTCTGTGGTGCTTCAGAAAAACACATTGTTTTCCGGTACCATTCTCGACAACCTGCGCTGGGGAAATCCTGATGCCACGGAAGAAGAATGTGTCGAAGCGTGCAAGGCGGCCTGCGCTGATGAATTTATCGATCGGATGCCCCAGGGATACCATACTTGGATCGAGCGGGGCGGATCTAATGTATCCGGCGGTCAGAAGCAGAGGCTGTGTATTGCCCGCGCGCTTTTGAAGAAGCCAAAAGTATTGATTCTGGATGATTCTACCAGCGCTGTAGATACAGCGACGGACGCAAACATCCGCGCGGCCTTTGAAAAAGAGATCCCAGGCACCACTAAGATTATTATTGCCCAGCGTGTATCAAGCGTTCAGTCCGCGGATCGGATTCTGGTATTGGACGAAGGGAAGATCAATGCCTTTGATACCCATGACAATCTGTTGGAACATAACGCCATTTACCAAGAGATCTACAATTCGCAGATCGAAGGCGGCGGCGATTTTGACCAGCCTGCTTAAAGGAAAGAAAGGAGGAAAACTGATCTATGAGCGAGACGAGAGACAGAAAGAAATCAAGACCCAGAGTAGCGACCGCTACAAAATTGATCAGCCGGGTCATCGGATATATGCTTCATTATTATAAATACTTATTTGCGCTTGTGGTCGTGTGCATCCTGATCACGGCGATCGCTACCGTAGTGGGCGCCACATTTCCGCAGACTTTGGTAGATGATTATATCACGCCAATGATGAAAAATGGCTCCAGAGATTTTAGCGGCCTGGCATCTGATCTGATCCGCCTGGCCTGTATTATGGGAATCGGTGTTGTCACCGCGTTTACTTATAACCGGATCATGGTCAATGTAAGCCAGGGGACTATGCTGCATCTGAGGGACGATCTGTTCCGCGGGATGGAGTCGCTTCCCATCAAATATTTTGATACCCATGCCCATGGCGATATCATGTCAGTTTATACCAATGATGTGGATACGCTTCGGCAGCTTTTGAGCCAAAGCATCCCTCAGATCATCAATTCTCTGATCACGATGACTGCCACGCTGATCACCATGATCGTGCTGAACCCGGCGCTGACGGTGATCTCAATCCTGACGGCCTGCGTTATGTTGGCTGTTACCGCTAATTTTTCTAAATTATCCGGGAAATACTATATCCGGCAGCAGATCGATCTGGGAGCTGTGGATGGTTTTATTGAAGAGATGATGGACGGCCAGAAGGTAGTTAAAGTATTCTGCCATGAGCAGGCGGCTATGGAAGACTTCCATAAAGTCAATGAAAAGCTGAGAGACAGCGCGAATAAGGCTAACCGGTACGCAAACCTGCTGATGCCCATCAATGCCAATATCGGGTGGATCAGCTATGCTTTGGTCGCCATCGTTGGAGCGATCCTTGGGATCAACGGTCTGGCAGGTGTTACCATCGGTACTGTCGTTACCTTTGTGGGATTGAATAAAAGCTTTACTAACCCCATCACCCAGGTCAGCCAGCAGATCAACTTCGTTGTCAATGCGGCGGCCGGAGCGCAGCGTGTTTTTGACTTGATGGATCAGACGCCGGAAGTAGATGAGGGATATGTGGAGCTGGTCAACGCTAAGGAAGATGAGAACGGAAATCTGACAGAAGCGGATACCCGTACCAATCTGTGGGCCTGGAAACATCCCCACAAGGCGGATGGAACCGTTACTTATACCAAGCTGGAAGGCGGGGTCGTCTTTGATGATGTGGACTTTGGCTATACCGATGACAAGATCGTGCTCCATAACATCAGCCTGTGGGCGAAGCCGGGACAGAAGATTGCTTTTGTCGGCGCTACCGGAGCAGGAAAGACTACCATCACCAATTTGATCAACCGTTTTTACGATATCGCGGACGGTAAGATCCGTTACGATGGTATCAATATCAATAAGATCAAGAAACCGGATCTGAGAAGATCTCTTGGAATGGTGCTTCAGGATACCCATCTGTTTACAGGGACGGTTATGGAAAATATCCGCTACGGAAAGCTGGATGCTACAGATGAAGAGTGCGTCAGCGCGGCTAAGCTTGCCAACGCGGACGGGTTTATCCGTCGTCTGCCAGATGGTTATGATACCATGCTTACCGGAGATGGGGAAAACTTAAGCCAGGGTCAGAGACAGCTTCTTGCGATCGCAAGAGCCGCGGTTGCCGATCCTCCGGCGCTGATCCTGGATGAGGCTACGTCATCTATTGACACCCGTACAGAGAAGCTGGTACAGGCCGGCATGGATGCGCTGATGAGGGGACGTACTACGTTTGTCATTGCTCACCGGCTGTCTACCGTCAAGAATTCAGACTGTATCATGGTCATGGAACAAGGCCGCATTATCGAGCGGGGAACTCATGACGAGCTGATCCAGGAGAAGGGCAAGTATTACCAGTTGTATACCGGAAACTTTGCGGAGCAGGGAGCATGATGATCAGTGCTTGGATCTGTCTTTCCGCAGGATATAACAGGAAGCGGGGCTTTTGCCTCGCTTTTTGTGTGTCAGATCGAGCATAGCGGTTTTGTTTCAGATAATAGTATACGTTTTGGTTATACTAAAATGCGGATTTGGAATTGTACATTTTAAAAAGAGCGCTTTAAAATAAAGATAAAGAAAGGAGTGATCAATATGAGAATAATAACTTTGAATGATGGCAATAGTATTCCGGCGGTAGGCTTTGGAGTATTTATGATCCCCAACGACGGCACGACTTACCAGGCGGTGCTGCAGGCGCTGAAAGCGGGATATCGGCATATAGATACGGCTGCGGCGTATTTTAATGAATCAGAGGTTGGAAAAGCGGTAAAAGACAGTGGGATCCCGCGGGAAGAAATATTTATCACCAGCAAGCTGTGGCTTCAGGATTATGGATATGAGGCGGCGAAAAAAGGAATCGCCGTATCTCTTGAAAAACTGGGAGTGGATTATATCGACCTATGCCTGCTCCATCAGCCATACGGCGATGTGGCAGGCGCGTGGAAAGCGCTTGAGGAAGCAAAAGAGGAAGGAAAACTGAAATCCATTGGGGTAAGTAATATGACGCCGAAGATCTGGAAGGAGTTTGTCCCTCAATTTGCCACCATTCCCGCGGTCAATCAGGTGGAATGCAATCCCTTTTTCCAGCAGCGGGAGTTAAGAGAACTTCTGGAGAAAGATGACGTCAAGATTGAGGCATATCAGCCTCTGGGCCATGGAAATGAGGCTCTTCTCTCAAATCCGGCGATTACAGAGATTGCCTCCAAATATGGAAAGAACGCGGGGCAGGTCATTCTGCGTTTCGAGGTGCAGGACGGTCTCATCATCCTTCCTAAATCTACAAATCCAGAGCGGATCGCGGGAAATATCGATATTTTCAACTTTGAACTAACAGAGGACGAAATGGAAACGCTGCGCGCCCTGGATACAGGCAAGGGAAGTCATGACCCGGAAGCGCCGGGAATTGCGGAAATGCTTCTTGCGAATTACAAAATCCACGATTAAAAGTACACCTTAGGAAGAAGGTATCCTGGCTTTATTGGTAATATCCTGCGTAGATACCGCCTAAACGCAGCAGTTCTTCGTGGGTCCCCCGTTCCGCGATGCCATTATCCGCCACTACCAGGATCTCATCGGCATTCTGTATGGTAGACAGCCGGTGGGCAATGGTAATGGTGGTCCGGTCATGGGCCAGTACATCCAGGCTCTTCTGGATCCAGCGTTCACTTTCGTTGTCCAGGGCGCTGGTGGCCTCGTCTAAGATCAGGATCGGCGGATTCTTCAGGAACACACGGGCAATGGAAATGCGCTGTTTCTGTCCGCCGGACAAACGGGTTCCCCGCTCGCCTACATAGGTGTCATACCCTTCAGGCAGACTTTCGATAAAGTCGTGGATGTTGGCCTTTTTAGCGGCGTCCATGATTTCTTCTTGGGAAGCGCCGGGCTTTCCGTAGGCGATATTTTCCCGGATGGTGCCGCAGAAGAGATAGACGTCCTGCTGAACGATGCCGATCTGGCCGCGGAGAGATTCCAGCGTCAGATCCCGCACGTCTTTTCCATCGATGGCCACCCGGCCTCCGGTCACGTCATAGAATCTGGGAAGCAGATTGCAGATGGTAGTCTTGCCGGACCCGGAAGGTCCTACCAGAGCTACCGAACGGCCTGCTGGGATTTCAAACGAAACATTTGAGAGTACAAGCGTATCGTCGTCTGAATAATGGAAGGAGACATTTTCATAGGAAACGGTTCCTTTCACGTCGGTGAGGGGCTTTGCATTCGGCGCGTTTTGGATCTGTGTCTCAGTTTCCATCACGTCCAGATAACGGCGGAATCCGGAGAGTCCTTTCTGCATCATTTCCATCAATTCTACCAGGATCTGGATAGGGCTGATGAAGATGCCGATATAGAGGGCGTACATGGACAGATCTACCACGTCCATCCGTCCCTGGGCGATCAGATATCCTCCGTATACCAAAGTCACCAGGTACATCATACCCTGGAAGAAGAGATTGCCTCCGGTAAAGGTTCCCATACACCGGTAGTTATCGTCCTTGGACTTTAAGAATCCCTGGTTGCTTTTGGCGAATTTCTCCCTTTCAACATCTTCGTTGGCAAAAGACTGTACCACGCGGATGCCGGCCAGGGTATCCTGAAGGCTGGCGTTGACGTCCCCGATCTTCCGGCGGTTATCCAGGAAGGTGGCCTGCATCCGTTTGTTCTGGCTGATGGAGAAGACCAGCATACAGAAGACTAGGATCAGCAAAGGAATGGCAAGCTGCCAGTTGATCAGAAACAGGAAGATAAAGGATCCCACGATCTTGATCAAGGAGATAAACAGGTTCTCAGGCCCATGGTGGGCGAACTCCGCAATGTCAAACAGGTCAGAGACCAGCTTGCTCATCATCTGACCGGAATTGTTCTGGTCATAGTAAGAGAAAGAAAGCTTTTCATAGTGGTCAAAAAGCTTTGCACGCATATCCCGCTCCATGTGGGCGCCCATCATATGTCCCTGATAGCTGATATAATACTTGCACAGGCTCTGAAGGACATACATGACAAAAAGCCCGATGCCGATGGGGAGAAGAGCGGAGATGATTTCCCCGGCGCTTCTGGTAAAAAGACCGTTGATGGCGCTGCGTAAGAATTGCGGGTATAAAAGATCTACTACGCTGATAAAAGTGGCGCAGAAAAGATCCAAGAAAAAAACACCTTTGTAGGGTTGGTAATATTGGATAAATTTTCTTAGTGTAGACATAACATTCCTCTTCAAAAACTTCTTTTTCTATAAACCAGTCAAAAGCCGCCCTGCCAGGCGCCTTTTTCCTGTTTTTGCGGGTCTCAAGGTCCTGCATATTCATGCGGGCATGAAATGCAGGACTTTGAGACCCTGGTATCATATTATAACATCATTGGGCCGGTAGTGGTCAACCTATTGTTGGAGGAAAGAGGAAGTTAAGGGTTTTTTGGCCTTTCATTATGCGTCCCAGTTATAGAAGCTTGCGAAATTGGCATTGTACTTTTGAAAAAGGAGCTTTTACAATGGTATGTACAGAAAATGATCAAAGGAGGTTATTATTGATTATGAGAAAAGACTTTGGAGCAAAACCGTTTTTATTCCCTCAGCCGGTCATGATCATTGGAACTTATGACGAGAATGGAAAAGCTAACGCCATGAACGCGGCGTGGGGAGGAATCGTAGGGGCAGACGAGATCATGATCGATCTGTCCAGCCATAAAACAACTGAAAATCTTATGGTGAACAAGGCTTTTACCGTCAGTGTGGCGGATGTGGAGCACATGACGGCTTGCGATTATGTGGGAATTGTTTCCGCGAACCAGGAAGAGCACAAGATGGAGAAGGCGGGATTTACTACTACAGAAAGCAACTTTGTCCATGCGCCGGTCATCAATGAGCTTCCGCTGACGCTGGAGTGTGAGCTGATCGACGTGATCGGAGGAACAAAATTCCTTGGAAAGATCAAGAATGTCAGCATTGACGAGAGTGTGCTGGGAGAAGATGGAGAACTGAGCCTTGAGAAATTCTCGCCCATCACTTACGACACCGTGCATTTCGGATATTACAGATTGGGCGAGAAAGTGGGAAATGCCTTTAAAGACGGAGCTGCCCTTAAGTAGAGCGGCATTGACGAAAAGAATATTTGTCTGATAAACTATAACTAGACAGCAGGGTCAAAAATTTTTTTGACCCTGATATTTTATCTGGAAGACTTATATAACAGGGAGGGAACTATATTGAGATATCGTGAGTTGGGGAACACAGGTTTAAAAGTCAGTGAGATCGGACTTGGCTGCGAGGGATTCGCGGAAGACAACTGCCAGGGAGCAAAACGGCTCTTAGACGAGGCAGAACGGCGGGGAGTGAATTATTTTGACCTTTATACATCGAACCCTCAGGTCCGGACGGCCATTGGGGAGGCCATGAAGGGAAGAAGGCAGAAGTTCATCATCCAGTCTCATGTCTGTTCCGTTTGGAAAGACGGCCAGTATAAAAGGAGCCGTCAGATCGATGAAGTGAAAGAGGGAATGGAAGAAATGCTCTCCCTGCTTCAGACGGACTATATCGATGTGGGAATGATCCATTATGTGGATTCCATGAAAGACTGGAAAACGGTGTCGGAAGGCCCCGTCCTTGCTTATGTGAAAGAGCTGAAAGAAAAAGGCGTGATTCATCACATCGGGCTTTCCAGCCACAACCCGGAAGTGGCGCTGGAGGCGGTGAGAAGCGGAGACGTTGAAGTGCTGATGTTCAGCGTAAATCCCTGCTATGACCTTCAGCCGGCCAGCGAGGATGTGAATGAACTGTGGGCGGATGAAAATTATGAAAAGCCTCTGGTGAATATGGATCCCCAGAGGCAGGAACTTTATGAGACCTGTCAGCGGCTTGGTGTAGGCGTAACGGTCATGAAAGCCTTCGGAGGAGGAGATCTTCTGGATGCGTCTATGTCCCCTGCCGGTAAGGCCCTGACAGTCGGCCAGTGCCTGCATTACGCGCTGACCCGCCCGGCGGTGGCTACGGTTCTTGCGGGCGCTCACAGTGTGGAAGAATTTCAGAGAAGTCTGGCCTATGAGGAAGCCTCAGAGGAAGAGAAGGATTATGCTCCCGCTTTTGCCTCTTTTCCAAATATCAGTTGGGAAGGTCATTGTATGTACTGCAGTCACTGCGCGCCTTGCCCCAAGAAGATTGACGTGGCTTCTGTGACGAAGTTCCTGAATCTGGCGAAAGCCCAGGGGAATGTGCCGGAGACGGTGCGGGAACACTATGAAGTGCTGCCTCACCATGCCGGAGAATGTATCCAGTGCGGAGCCTGTGAGACCCGCTGTCCATTTGGAGTCTCCATCATCGAGAATATGAAGCAGGCGGCAGAAATTTTTGGAAAATAAAAATTAGGCACAAGGGGCGGTTCCCCTTGTGCCTGATTTTATATTATCCTTGCGGAATTAGTCGTGGATCTTCATCTGGTGCAGCATTTTTACGAAGCCTGGATCAGAGTGGTCTACGATCTCGCTGTGCCCTAAGTCTAACTTGGCGATTTCAGCCATATCGTCTTCGGACAAGGTGAAATCCCATACGTCAAAATTCTGCTCCATCCGGTCTTTGTGGACAGATTTAGGAATTACAACGACGCCTCTTTGGATATTCCAGCGCAGCGCTGCCTGCGCGGCGCTCTTTCCGTATTTTTCCCCGATCTTGGACAGAACCGGATGGGTGAAGATTCCGTGATTCCCTTCTGCGAATGGTCCCCAGGCTTCCGGAACAATACCATATTCCCTCATAAGGGCCAGAGCGTTTTCCTGCTGGAAGAATGGATGCAGCTCCACCTGATTAACGGCCGGGATCACGTCTACGGTCTCGCAGAGATCAGCCAAGCGGTTAGGATAGAAATTGCATACACCGATGGCGCGTAACTTTCCTTCTTTATAGAGTTCTTCCATTGCGCGGTAAGCGCCGATGTAGTCGCCCATTGGCTGGTGAATCAGATACAGATCGATATAATCAAGGCCCAGTTTGTCAAGAGAAGTCTGTACCGCTTTTTTCGCTGCTTCATAACTTGCATCCTGTACCCAGAGCTTGGTGGTGATAAAAAGTTCTTCCCTTGGTACGCCGCATTTTTTGATGGCTGCGCCAACCGCCTCCTCATTCATATAGGCGGCGGTGTCGATCAGACGATAACCGCTGCTTATGGCATCCAGGACGGCGTTTTCACACTGGGCCGGATCGGGCACCTGAAATACACCAAAACCTTCCAACGGCATCTGGATTCCATTATTTAAAGTTGCATATTCCATGATAAAAACCTCCTTAAAATGTTTTCTTTCTTGATCTTGATTCGATTATAGTTGGAGGAAAGAAAAAAGTACAATATGGATTTAGAAATGTGCTATAATCAAAAGTAATACTGATGGGTTTGAACGATGGTTTTAGATTAAATAAATCGAAAGATTAAAGGAGTAAGTTATGATTGAAATCTATCTTTTGGAACAATTGGTCGCTTTTGAAGAGTACGGCACTTTGTCTGCCGCATCGGAACAGCTGCATTTATCGCAGCCCGCCCTGACCCGCTCTATGCGGAAGCTGGAAGAAGTGATAGGGGTTCCGTTATTTGAAAGGACTAAGAACCGGATCGCGCTAAATGAAAATGGAAGGCTGACGGCTCAGTACGCGCAGAAGATCCTGGAACAAGAGCGGGATATGGTGGAACGGGTCAGACTTCTGGACCGGAGCAGGAGAACGATCACTCTGGGCTCCTGCGCGCCGGTCCCCATCGCGGATCTGGTTCCGGTGCTCTCCCGCTGCTACACAGGGATGACCATTGCATCAGAGATCCGGAACTGGGATGAGGAATTGCTGGACGGCCTCGATAAAGGCAGGTATCAGATGGCGGTCCTCCATGAAGAGCCAAAAGAAGAAGGAGTGTACGCCTTTCCCTACCGGAAGGAAACCCTGTCTCTTGTTGTGCCATATACCCATCCGCTGGCAGAACGGGAGGAAGTTACCTTAAAAGACATTGACGGGCAGAACCTGCTTCTGTACACAGAGATCGGATTCTGGTATGAAATGTGCCGGGAGAAACTGCCAAACGCTCATTTCCTCCTGATGAATGAGTATGACGCTTTTGGAGAAGTGGCGGGAACAGGCGCCTTCCCATCGTTCGCCTCAGATATCATGGCTGGAAGGAGCGGGAATATGGAGGGGAAGAAGCTGATCCCTATCCGGGATCCATCGGCGGAGACCACCTACTACTGCGTGTGCAGACAGGAAGAACGGGAGCGGTACCGGAAATTCTACCGGATGCTGGAGCAGATCAACTGGCAAAAGCAAGAAGTAAAATTTTAAAGAAATCATTAGAGAGAACGGAAAGATAGTGCTATAATAGAAACCGGTTAGATTTGTTTAACAGAAAGCTGCAAAAGAGAGCGAGGAATAGAAAACGATGAGACGAGAGAAAAGTATCCTGGATGTGGGGATCGATGTGGGGAGTACTACCACCAAGATCGCTGCTATGGATTCGGGGACACAAAAGATTTTATATTCCGAGTACAGACGCCATCACGCGGACCAGATCAAAAGCGTCTCTGACGCGCTTAGAAAATTGGGAGAGCGTTTCCCGGACAGCAGGATTTATCTTGCTCTGACAGGATCTGGAGCGAAGAATCTGGCGGATGAGCTGAAGGTCTCTTATATACAGGAGGTTGTGGCCAACTCCATCGCCCTCCAGACAAGATACGAGAACGTAGGAACGGCGATCGAGCTTGGCGGCCAGGACGCGAAGATTATTTTCTTTCGGGAAAATGAGACGACCCATCAGCTTGAGGCATCGGACATGCGGATGAATGGAAGCTGCGCGGGGGGAACAGGAGCGTTTATCGACGAGATCGCTTCGATCTTAAATGTACCGATCGAGCAGTTTAACGAAATGGCGGGGAAGGGGGATACCGTCTATGTTGTGTCAGGGCGCTGCGGCGTATACGCTAAGACAGATATACAGCCGCTTCTGAATCAGGGAGTATCTAAAGAAAATCTGGCCCTGTCCGCCTTTCATGCCATTGCGAAACAGACCATCGGAGGACTGGCCCAGGGGCTGGATATCAAAAGCCCGGTAGTCTTTGAGGGAGGCCCGCTGACCTTTAATCCGGTCTTGATCCAAGTGTTCGCCAGCCGCCTGGGGCTGACAAAAAAGGAGATCTTGATCCCGGAACGCCCGGAACTTATGATGGCTTGGGGGGCCGCTCTATCGCTAAAGAAATTAAAAGGGCGGCAGGAGCGGCCGCGAAAGCCGGAACGGCTGGCGGAGGATCTGGATTGGATCAAAGAGGAGGAAAAAAGCGGAAAGCAGGGAACGCCATTCTTCCGATCAGGAGAAGAGCGGGAAGAGTTTGAGAAGCGGCACGCCCTGCCGGATTGGAAACCATATCAGCCCAAGGCGGGAGAGACGGTACGGGCCTATCTTGGTATTGATTCCGGGAGCACAACTACAAAATTCGTATTGATGGATGAAACAGAACAGCTTTTGGACACCTTTTACGCGCCTAATGAGGGGGATCCTCTTGCCGTAGCCAAGAGAGCCCTTCTTGCTATGCGGGATAAGTACCGCGGCGCGGGAGCTGATCTGGAGATCCTGGGGGCGGGTACCACCGGATACGGCGAACAGCTTTTTGCCAGGGCATTTTCCGCGGAGTGCCATGTGGTAGAGACGGTAGCTCACGCAAAGGCGGCGCTGAAATATTATCCGGGAGCTACCTTTCTTCTGGATATTGGCGGCCAGGACATGAAAGCGGTCTGGCTGAAAGACGGGATAATCACCAATATTGTGGTCAATGAGGCCTGCTCTTCCGGCTGCGGATCGTTCTTGGAGAATTTCGCCTCTACATTGCACATCCCGGTGGAGAAGATCGCGCAGGCGGCTTTCAAATCAGAGGATCCGGCCGTCTTAGGCAGCCGCTGCACGATTTTTATGAACAGCAGTATTGTGACGGAGCAGAGAAACGGAAAGCTGCCGGGAGATATTATGGCGGGCCTATGCCGATCGATCATTGAAAATGTGTTTACCAAAGTCATCCGGACTTCCAATCTGGACAGCCTGGGAGATAAGATCGTAGTCCAGGGAGGGACTTTCCAGAATGACGCGGTATTAAGAGCGCTGGAGCAGTATACGGGAAGAAAGGTGATCCGGGCGCCGTATCCCGGCGTTATGGGAGCCATAGGCGCGGCGCTCCTGACCAAAGAACGGATGCAGGATGGGCAGAGGACGTTCATTGGATTAGAGAACCTGGAGGCATTCACGTATACCCAGCAGGCGGATGAACCCTGCCCCTTCTGCGGGAATCACTGCAGACGCAGCATTATCCGGTTCTCAAACGGGAATTCCTGGGTGACGAATAACCGGTGTGAGAAGGGAGAGATCGTGGGAGATCCCAAAGATGAGACGGTCCAGTCCCGGTTGAGGGACAAGCAGCAGGAAAAGGAGAAGACGCCGGATCTGTTTGGGCTTCGCCGGAAACTTCTGTTCCAGGATTACCCATATCCAGAACCGAGGACTGAGAGAAATACGACCATCGGAATTCCAAGAGTGCTGTTCTTCTGGGATAGTATGCCCTTTTGGACTACATTTTTCAAAGTGTTGGGCTTCGGGGTATGTTTGTCAAAACCCAGCACTCGGAAAATGTACGAGAGCGGTCTGCGGTCTGTGACTTCGGATACTGTATGTTTTCCGGCTAAATTAGTCCACGGACATATGCGGAATCTGGTGAAACAGAAAGCAGACCTAATCTTTTTCCCCTCCATCAGTACGGTGGCGCCGGAAAATCAGGAAAAGACCAGCGAGTCTATGTGCGCGGTGGTCAAGGGATATCCGCTGGTCATCCGCAATTCAGACAATCCCAAGACAGAGTGGGGAATCCCTTTGGAGACGCCTTTGTTCTTCTGGAATACCAAGGAAGACCGCAAGGATCAGTTGATCTCTTATATGGAAGAAAGATTCCAGGTACCGAGAGAGGAGACGAAGAGGGCAGTCCGAGCGGCAGAAGCGGCTATGGCAAGCTTCCGCAGGCAGATGGAAGAAGCGGGGGCCAAGGTTTTGGAAGAGGCGGAGCGAGAAGGGAAATACGCGGTGGTGCTGGCGGCCAGGCCCTATCAGACGGATTCCCTGGTGAACCACGATCTGCCTTCCTTCTTTACAGACCTTGGGATTCCCGTGCTGACGGCAGATTCACTGCCAAAACTCAGTGAAGTGGAATTGAAAAGGAGCAGGCTGGACATTGTAAATAATTACCACGCCCGGATGCTGTCTTCCGCAATCCTGGCAGCCCAGGATCCAAGGCTGGAATATGTCCAGATCGTAAGCTTTGGCTGTGGTCACGATGCCTATCTCTCCGATGAGATCATAAGGCTGATGAATGAAATCTCAGGGAAAACGCCTCTGGTGGTCAAGCTGGATGAAAGCGACATCCAGGGGCCGCTCAGGATCCGGGTGCGCTCTTTTGTGGAGACTTTGAATATGCGGCGCAGCCAGGGAACCGCAAAAAAAGTGAAAGCTCTGGAAGACCCTTATCCGGTGAAATTTACTACAAAAGATAAGGCGGAACGGGTAGTCCTGGTCCCCAATACATCCCACGCTTTCAGCCGTCTGATGTCGGCGGCCATGAAGGGGCAGGGGCTTCGGACGGAGCCCTTGGAGATCGGCAGGGAAGAGGCTATCCGCTTGGGGAAACAGTATGTCCACAACGATATCTGCTTTCCGGCTCAGGTAGTGATCGGAGAAGCATTGGCCGCGTTGAGGAGCGGCAGGTATGACCTTGACCATGTGGCGGTGGCTATGGCCAAATACGTGGGCGACTGCCGGCTGACCCATTACGGGGCTCTGCTCAGGAAAGCGCTGGATGATGCGGGATATGCCCAGGTCCCCGTGCTGACTAACGATGATAAAGACAGCCACAATCTCCATCCAGGCTACCGGATGAATCTGGCGGCTTCCATTCGGATCGCCGTCGGCCTGCCCATGATCGATGTGCTGGAAGAACTGCTGCGGAAAATCCGGCCCTATGAAAAGGAAGAAGGAAGCGCGGATGCCGCTTTTGAGAAGGCCATGGATCTTCTGATCGATGGGATGGAAAAAGGGGGAGTCCGTGGAGCGCGGAAAGGCTTCCGCCAGGCGATAGAGGTGATGAAAGCGGTTGCGTATGACCGCGGCAGACCCAAACCGCAGGTACTGATCGTAGGAGAATATCTGTTGAACTTCCATCCGGGAGCGAACCATGATATTGAGGTCTATCTGGAGAAAAATGGATTTGAAGTGATCGAGGCCCGCATGACGGACGTGATCCGCAAGATTTACTTTAACAAAGACAGTCAGGTGAAAGAATACCATATACATAGGCCTTTGCGGGAGAAACTCTGGAATAGGCTGGCAAATAAAGTTTTTGATATCGCCCATGATCTGACAGACCGCATCGCAAAAGGGCATCCGCTGTATGAGCGGGCCTGCCGTCTGCCGGAACTGGTCAAGAGAAGCGATCCGGTGATCCCCCATACTTTTGACGCGGGAGAGGGAGTGCTGATCCCGGGGGAGATCCTCCATCATGCCGCTCATGGCTGCCGGGCGTTCGTTATCCTGCAGCCCTTCGGCTGTCTGCCAAACCATGTGGTAGGCCGGGGGATCGTTAAGAAGCTGAAGGAATACTATCCCGATGCCCAGATCCTGCCGCTGGACTATGATCCGGACGTCAGCTTCGCCAACCTGGAAAACCGGCTCCAAATGCTGGTGATGAATGTGATTGAAAAGGAACGGTTAGAGCAGCAAAGAGAAAAACAGTCTGACGAGAGCAAGGGGATCGCATAGAAACATTTTTAGAAGAAGAGAGTGCCCTGGAAGTGGAGGCCAAAAACCACGGAAAGGGCATTCTTTTTGTGAAAAATCAGGGGGAAATAAAATTTTTTCTAACCATACTATCTTTTTTGGGAGTCAGATGGTTATACCAGATAGAAAGCACAAAACGTTTTGAACTTTCAGACGAGAAAGGAGGATCTTGTGGACGCGGATTTTCTTTTGATCAGGAAAATGAAGCAGGGTGACGATGAGGCCTTTGATAGATTTGTTCATAAATATTATGGCGACATCTTGAAATATTGCTCTTATCACTGCCGGGATGAAGAGTATGCTTTAGACCTGGCCCAGGAGACATTTGTCCGTTTCTTCGCAAGATTATCGGAGTATCGTCACAGAGGAAAAACGAAAAACTATTTGTACACCATCGCTGGAAATCTTTGCAAGAATTGGTATCAAAAGACAAAAGAAATCCTGGCGGGAGAAGAATTGCTTCTGGGAGAACCAGATCCGGAGGCTGTCCAGGAATCTGGGATTGTAGATAAGGTGCTGCTGGAATGGGCGATCGCTAACCTGCCCCAGGAACTTCAGGAAGTGATTGACCGCTATTATTTTCAGGAGAAAAAGATCCGGGAAATAGCGGCAGAGCTGGATCTTGGGATTCCACTGGTTAAATACCGTCTGGGACAGGCGAAACTTAAGCTGCGGGAGTTGATCGGAAAGGAGGAGGAAGGCCATGAATCTGGAAGAACGGATACAAAGCTATAAAGAAGAAAGGAAGATGGAACCAAAAGAAGAGCAGATCCTAAAAACGATCCAGGCATCCCGGGAGAGTTTCCTGGCCGCGGAAGCAGATCGGATGCTGGCATATCATTCTTTTTTGTATCTGCAGCTAAAGCTGGTCAGAAAAAGGTGGTGGCTGCTGCAGCTTTTGGTCTTGATCGCGCTGTGGGCGTTTCTGCCGATCGCGGATGATCAGATCTATGCTTATCGGAGTATGGGAGTGGCGGGAACTCTCTTTGTGATCCTTATTATACCGGAGTTTTGGAAGAATCAGAGCTGTCAGTGCCTGGAGATCGAGGCGGCCTCCTATTACTCTCTGCGTCAGGTCTACGCGGCTCGGATCTTATTGTTTGGAATCACGGATATTTTGATGATCACGGTGTTTTGCGCCGGAGCATCGGTATCGCTGAGGATATCGCTGTCTACGCTTTTGATCCAGTTTCTGTTTCCTATGGTGGTCACAGCCTGTATCTGTTTCGGGATTTTATGCGGAAGCAGGAGGCTTCCGGAAGCGGCGGCGGCTGGCCTTTGTATGGTATGGAGCTTGATCTGGTGGTTTGTGCTGCTGGACGAAAGGCTCTACGGGGCGGTCACGATTCCGGTCTGGGTGATCCTGTTTGGAATCGCGGTGGTGTTCTTGGCAGTTACTGTCTGCCGGCTCCTATGCCGGTGCAATCGAATCTGGGAGGTAGATCGAAGTGGAAATAAAGACGACTGATCTTACAAAAAAATTTGGTGATGTTACGGCGGTAGACCATATGGATCTGACCATGACGGGAGGCGTCTATGGTCTTCTGGGTCTGAACGGCGCCGGAAAGACAACGCTTATGCGGATGCTGTGTACCCTGCTGCAGCCAACGGAAGGCAGCATCACCTGCGATGGAAAAGATATTTTTAAAATGGGAGCGGATTACCGGAAGCTGCTGGGGTATCTGCCTCAGGAATTTGGGTTCTATCCAGAGTTTACCGTGAAGGACTATCTGCTTTACATTGCGGCCCTGAAAGGAATCCGGCTGGCGGTGGCGAAGAAAAGAGTAAAGGAACTGCTGGGAAAGGTAGGACTTTCGAAAGTGGCTGGCCGGAAGATGAAGAAGCTGTCCGGGGGAATGAAGCGGAGGGCCGGAATTGCTCAAGCCATGCTGAATGATCCCAGGATCCTGGTGCTGGATGAGCCTACAGCCGGACTGGATCCCAATGAAAGGATCCGGTTCCGTAATCTGATCAGCGAATTATCTGAGGACCGGCTGGTCCTGTTATCCACCCATATTGTGTCGGATGTGGAATATATTGCCAATGAAATCTGGCTGATGAAGGAAGGAAGTCTGATGTTGAAGGGGACGGCGGAAGAGCTGATCGACTCTATGGAAGAAACCGTCTGGAAATGCTTTGCGGAAAAGCCGATGGTTCCGGCTCTGCTGAAGAAATACAAGGTTTCTAATATGAAATCGGAACCTCATGGAGCGGAACTGCGGATCATTTCCAAAGAGCGTCCGCTTCCGGATGCGGTTCCGGAAGAGGCGGCCCTGGAGGATGTGTTCCTTTACTATTTTGGAGAAAAGGCGGGTGAAAGCGATGCTGTTATTTGAAGTGAAAAAGGTACTGACGAAACCCCTGAATAAAGCGGCTCTTCTGATCCTGGCGGCAGTGTTTGTGATCGCCTGCGTCCTTACGATCCGCTATGTGGACTACACGGATCAGGATGGAAATACGGTGACCGGAATATCGGCTGCCCGGAATTTGAGAGAAATGAAGAATCAGTGGGCAGGAGATGTGACGGAAGAGGTGATCCGGGAAGCGGTTCGGGAGAACGCCGCGATCAATGCTTCCGATGAAGCGCTGTCGGAGGATATCACGGAACAGAACAAAGCTTATTCCAAGAAGCAGGGGTTCGAGGATATCCGGGAGATGCTGAGTATGTCTTTCAGCGGGATCAAACAATATGACTATTATACGGCGGACGCCCTGTCGGAAGATGAGGCGGCGGGGCTCTACGAGCAGCGGATCCAGTCGCTGAAGGATTATCTGGACAGCGGCCAGGTGGACTTTACCGAGAATGAGAAAGACTATCTCCTGCAGAAGTATGAAGAATTTAAGACGCCGGTACACTATGAGTATGCCGATGGCTGGATGGCTTTGATGGATTCCGCGTATTTTATCACGCTTACGATGATCCTGGTATTGATCCTGGGATTTCTGGTATCCGGTATCTTCTCGGATGAATTTGCCTGGAAAGCGGATGCCATCTTCTTCTCCTCCAGAACGGGAAGAGGGAGGGCTATCCTGGCGAAAATGGGAGCGGGACTTTTGATCATCACAGTGATCTACTGGGGCGTGATCCTGCTTTTCGCGGGAGTGGTGCTGGCGGCCCTGGGAGCGGGCGGGGGTGACTGCCCGGTCCAGATCTGGAACTGGTATAGTATCTATAATATTACCTACTTCCAGGATTATCTGCTAAGCGCCGCGGGAGGCTATATTGGGGCATTGTTCATTCTGATCCTGTCTATGCTGGCATCGGCCGGGACCCATTCCACCGTTTTTGCCATTACCATCCCATTTGCCCTGACCTGCGTAACCCCGTTCCTTGGCCGGGTAGATATGTTCTCAAAGCCGCTGCGTCTGTTCCCGGACCAGCTCCTGCAGATCTGCGCCAACCTGCGGGACTTTGAGTTATATGAGATTGGCGGCAAGGTACTGCGGCAGGTAGATGTGCTCATCCCTATGTATCTGATCCTGGCGGCAGCCATCTTCCCGTTTCTGTACGTAGTATACCGGAGGACTCAGGTGAAATAAGGCGCTCTTCACACAGTTTTCAGAAATATTTCTGGAGATTTTCACAGAAAGTTCACCTCCATACCGCAAAATTGCGGTATGGAGGTGTTGCTTTTGGGAAAGAAAAAAATAATTGGTTATTTGGTACTGGGAGTTATGTTGTTTGTTTTGGCGGTGTCCCTTCAGGGATGCGCGGGAGCGGAAGAAGATGGGCAGGAAGGTACCAATGATTATCTGACCGCGCTGGATATGGAAACGGACATATCAGCCATTTATACGCTGGAATATCAGGAAGATATTGAAAAGCAGATCGAGGCGCTGAAAGAGGAGAACAGCTACACACTGGAAGATCCTCTGGTGATCGCGGATCCCTATGGGACCAATACAACAGGACTGTATGTGTTCTTTACCTCAGATACGGCCGCAAAGGCTTCCTATACCGTCTCGGCGGATGGATATGAGCCGTTTGGCGAAGAATTATATGGAGATTATACTACAGAGCATGAATATCTTTTGATCGGCATGATTCCAGATACCGTCAATACGATCACTTTAACACTTCAGGATGAAGAGGGAGAGACGGCGGGGACTCTGGAACTGGAATATGATGCGCCATCCCTTGCGGGAAGCGAGGAGAATACCCAGCTTGAGGTAAAAGAAGGGGAGAGCGGCAAAGAGCTTTCAGACGGGCTTTATACGATGCTCGGGAATCGGACAGATGAAGATAATGAAGAGACGGATTTTATCCTGCTGTATGACAACTACGGGACACTTCGGACAGAAATTCCGATCAAAAGCTATCGGGCCTGCAATATTTTATTTGGAGATGATGAGATTTATTTCAGCGCTTCAGCCAATGAACTTGTGGCGATGGATCGGCTGGGACGGATCACAGAGATTTATACGCTGGGAGATTACCAGCTTCATCACGATTATATTTTTGGTTCCCGGGAGGATTTCCTTGTACTTGCGACAGAGGAAGGAAAAGATACGGAGGAAGACAGGATCTTGAGCGTAGACATGGAAAGCGGGGAAGTGACGGAAATCATTGATCTGGCGGATCCGTTTGGTGATTATCTGAATACTTTGGATATGGAGGATGGAGACGAGGAGCCTTTTGACTGGATCCATATCAACTCGATCCGGCTGATAGATGACGATAGTATCATAATCAGTTCCAGAGAGACGTCTACGATCATCAAGATTGAAGATATCTACACAGAACCGGAGGTCAGCTATCTGATCGGCTCCAGCCAGTTCTGGGAAGAAAGCGGATATGATGACCTGGTACTGGAACAAGAAGGGGAGTTTTCCTTAAACGCGGGACAGCATTGTGTAGAGTATGAAGAGTCTGAGGAACTAAAAGAGGGGCAATATTATCTGTATTTTTACAATAACAATAATACCGTCAGCAGTACCAGAGATTATGACTATTCTGAGGACGAAGGCTATAACGGTACTTACAGCGGTACCGATGGGGTGATCTCTTATTATGACAAATACCTGGTGGATGAAGAGGCGGGAACATTCGCGCTGGAAGAACGGATTCCGGTCACGTATTCAGGGTATGTAAGTTCTGTTCAGCAGATGGGAGGAAATCTTCTGGTGGACAGCGGAAGCGCCTTTACAGCGGTGGAGTTTGACCAGAACTTTGATGAGATCCAGACGCTGGTAGGAACAGGGGACACTTGGTGGTGCCGGGTGTTTAAGTATGATTACAAAGGATTTTGGTTCAACTAATAAGTAAGATCACTGGAGAGTGCAGAGTGTTTTCTGCGCTTTCTTTTTCGATTTTTATAAAATTTTAATTGACTTCTCTCCTTGAGCATACTAAGATATCGATTAGTTAACAAACTAACTAATTTTTGTTGATCTATTCATGCAGGAGGAAAGCAAAATGGGATGTAACTTAGATAAGGTGCCGGAATTGGGACTAATGGGAATTGTGATGCACCGGGTCATAAATCGGGCGAAAGGAATGTATCAGGAATTTGACTTAAACGCCAGTCAGGCGGGAATTCTTTTTACCCTGCATCAAAGCTGTGCTATGTCACAGAAAGAACTGGCGGAAAGTCTGAACATGACTCCGCCATCGATCACTTCTGCGATCCAGAAGATGGAAAAAGGCGGATATATCCGGCGTAAAGCGGATGAAAAGGACCAGCGTGTCTTAAGGCTCTCACTGACGGAGAAAGGAGAATCCTGTATCCAGTCGGTGAAACAGGTGGCCGAACAGATGAGGAAACTGATCTTTTATGAGATGAGCGAAGAAGAAATCCAGCAGTTCCGAAAGTTTTTGCTGCGGATCAATGAGAACTTGGAAAGAGAAGTATAAAGACATCAGAAAGGAAAGACAGAAGTATGAAGAATTTGTTCAAATACGCGGCGGTACAGTGGAAAAGTATGCTGGCGATCATTTTGATCCTATTTGTTCAGGCATACTGTGATCTTTCCCTGTCGGCGTACATGTCAGATATTGTGAATGTGGGAATCCAGCAGGGCGGGATTGAGGAGACAGTTCCGGAAGCGGTTCCGGAAGAAGAGATGGAACATCTTTTGTTATTTGTGCAGCAGGAAGAAAAGGAAAAAATCCTGGACAGTTACGCGGAGGATGAAAACTCCTATGATATTCCCGCCTATGTCCTGAAAGAGGATGTCCGTGAGCAGAAAGATGAGATGGAAGAGTTAAAAGATATCCTGGAAGTTCCAATGGTCTTAAGCACAGGCCTTGCCTCTGACAGCGAAATGACCTCCGGGCTGAAGGAGCAGATGACAGCGGCGCTGCCTTCTCAGGCATTGTCGGAGGATATGACGGTGTTCGATATGATAGGCCTGCTCCCTCAGGAGAGCCGGGAGACCCTGGCAGAAGAGGCGAAAGAGCAGTTGAGTGATATGCCGGACAGCATCCTGGAGCAGGCGGCGGTCAGCGCGGTCAGGACCACCTACGAGGCATTGGGCATGGATCTGGATCAGATACAGATCCGGTATCTCATCGCAACAGGAGGAAAGATGGCGGCCCTTGCGTTTCTTGGAATGGCGGCCAGTATCTTGGCAGGGTTTTTGGCCTCCCGCGTGGGGGCGTCCACGGGACGGGATCTTCGCGGCAGGGTCTTTCAGAAAGTGGTTGGATTTTCCAACAATGAATTTGATCATTTTTCTACCGCTTCGTTGATCACCAGAAGCACCAATGATATCCAGCAGATCCAGCTGCTTACCGTAATGCTGCTGAGGATCGTGCTGTATGCGCCGATCCTGGCGATCGGAGGGATCTTCCAGGTGTTTCAGACCAATGTATCCATGTCCTGGATCATAGGACTGGCAGTAGTGCTGATCGCTTTGGTAGTCCTTGCGCTTTTCCTTGTGGCAATGCCAAAGTTCAGAATCCTGCAGACTCTGGTGGATAAGGTAAATCTTGTTATGCGGGAAACCCTGACAGGGCTGCCGGTGATCCGGGCTTTCAGTACGCAGAAGCATGAAGAAGAACGTTTTGACCAGGCAAACAGAGAGCTGACCAGAACCAATCTGTTTGTCAACCGGGCCATGACTTTTATGATGCCGGTCATGATGCTCATCATGAATGGAGTATCTGTTTTGATCATGTGGAACGGTGCCCATGGCATTGATCAGGGGCAGATGCAGGTGGGCGATATGATGGCCTTTATCCAGTATACGATGCAGATCATCATGGGATTCCTGATGTTGTGTATGATGTCGATCATGCTTCCCCGCGCGGCGGTAGCCGCAGATCGGGTAGAGGAGGTTCTGAGCAGTCAGACAGTGATACGGGATCCGGAGCAGGGGAAGAGATTTGATCCGCGGCAAAAAGGGGTCCTGCGCTTTGACCATGTATCCTTCCAGTATCCGGGAGCGGAGGAAGAGGTGCTCCATGATATTACTTTCACTGCCCGCCCCGGCGAGACGACGGCGGTCATTGGAAGTACGGGAAGCGGAAAGTCAACGCTGGTCAATCTTATTCCCAGATTTTACGATGTGACCGAAGGAGCGATCACATTAGACGGGGTGGATATCCGGGAAGTTTCCCAGCACGATCTAAGGGAAAGACTTGGCTATGTGCCTCAGAAGGGAATCCTGTTCTCCGGGAATATTGCGTCTAATATCATGTTCGGCAATCCGGATGGAACAGAGGAAGAGATGACGGAAGCGGCAAGGATCGCCCAGGCCGAGGAATTTATCGAGGAGAAGTCAACCCGGTACAAAAGCTACATCTCTCAAGGAGGCGCCAATGTGTCGGGAGGGCAGAAGCAAAGGCTGTCGATTGCCAGAGCGGTGGCCAAACATCCGGAAGTCTTTATCTTTGACGATAGTTTCTCCGCGTTGGATTTCAAGACGGACCTGGCGCTGCGCAGGGCGCTGAAGGAAAAGACGAAGGACAGCACCGTCTTGATCGTAGCGCAGCGGATCAGTACGATCCTGCACGCGGAACAGATCCTGGTCCTGGATGAAGGCAGGATTGCAGGGAGAGGTACTCATAAGGAACTCTTGGAAACTTGCGAGGTGTACCGGCAGATTGCTGCCTCCCAGCTGTCAGAGGAAGAACTGACAGGGGAAAACAATCGGAAGGAGGATGACGGCTATGGCTATGCACGGACGTAGACTGCCTGACGAGAAGGCGAAAGATTTCAAAGGCACGTTAAAGAAACTGTTTCATTATATGAATATGTTTAAGGCCCAGATGATCCTGGTAGCGATTTTCGCTGTCGGAGGAACCGTTTTTAATATTATAGGGCCAAGGATCCTGGGAAAAGCGACGACAGAGATTTTTAACGGTCTGGTAAGCAAAGTATCCGGGGGAAGCGGGATGGATTTTACCAAGATCGGACAGATCCTTTTGCTGACGCTGGGGCTTTATCTTCTGAGCGCATGCTGTTCTTTTATTCAAGGGCTGCTTATGACGGGAATCTCTCAGAAGACCACCTACCGGCTGCGAAAAGAAATCTCAGAGAAGATCCATCGGATGCCTATGGGTTATTTTGATACGAAACCTGTGGGGGAAATTCTGTCGAGGGTGACCAATGATGTAGACACTTTGGGACAAAGCCTGAATCAGAGCGCGACCCAGCTTATCACATCAGCGACCACGATCATAGGAGTTCTGATAATGATGCTGTCTATCAGCCCTTTGATGACGCTGGTGGCGCTGTTGATCCTTCCGCTGTCCATAGGACTGCTGTCCTTTGTTATGAAACATTCCCAGAAGTATTTCCGGGGACAGCAGAAATATCTGGGAAATGTAAATGGCCAAGTGGAGGAGGTTTACAGCGGGCACAATATCATCAAAGCTTTTAATAAAGAACAGGATGTGATCCGTGAATTTAACGAGACTAATGAACACTTATATAATTCCGCCTGGAAATCTCAGTTTTTTTCAGGCATGATGATGCCGGTCATGCAGTTTGTTGGCAATCTGGGATATGTAGCGGTAGCGATCTTGGGCGGCTATCTGGCGATCCAGGAAGTGATCCAGGTAGGAGATATCCAGTCCTTTATCCAGTATGTAAGGAACTTTACACAGCCCATCCAGCAGGTTGCCCAGGTGGCGAACATGCTCCAGTCTACGGCGGCGGCTTCTGAAAGAGTATTTGAATTCCTGGAGGAGGAAGAAGAATCCCAAACAGTCTCGGATCCGGTGTCCGTGGAAGGAATCCAGGGAAATGTGGAGTTTGAGCACGTACACTTTGGATACCATCCGGATAAGACGATCATCAAGGACTTCTCAGCAGCCGTAAAAGCAGGGCAGAAGATTGCCATCGTAGGACCGACCGGAGCTGGTAAGACGACCATGATCAAGCTGCTGATGCGGTTTTATGATGTGAACAGCGGTGCCATCAAGGTTGACGGCCATGATATCCGGGATTTTGACCGGGGAGAGCTTCGGAAAATGTTTGGTATGGTGTTGCAGGATACCTGGCTCTTCCATGGAAGCATCATGGAAAATATCCGATATGGGAAGCTGGAAGCTTCCGATGAAGAAGTGATCCAGGCAGCCAAGGCGGCCCATGTCCACCGGTTTGTGCAGACCCTTCCAGGCGGTTATGGAATGGAATTAAATGAGGAAGCAAGCAACGTTTCTCAGGGACAGAAACAGCTTCTTACCATTGCGAGAGCGATCCTTGCGGACCCTAAGATCTTGATTCTGGATGAAGCTACAAGTTCTGTGGATACCCGGACGGAGGTGCTGATCCAAAAAGCCATGGATCATCTGATGGAAGGAAGGACTAGTTTCATTATCGCCCACCGTCTGTCAACGATCCGGGATGCGGACCTGATCCTGGTCATGCGGGAAGGAGATATCGCGGAACAGGGAACCCATGAAGAGCTCCTTGCCAAGAATGGATTCTATGCGGATCTATATAACTCGCAATTTGAATCTTCGGATCAGACCTGCGCATAAAAAGTATGACCCCTGCCAGTGTTTGACGGACGGTCTGTGTGTGCTATAATAAGTGATAGTATTTATGAAAGGGCAGCGTTTTATGGCGATGATCACACAGAGGGAGTTAAATGAGCGGATCAGGCAGCATGAAGAATGGCTGAAAAATGAGGCGAAAGGGAATTCCCCAAGTTTTGCCGGCCTGGATCTGTCCGGGCTGGATTTGAAGGGGGCGAATCTCTATCATTCCAATTTCAAAGGAAGCTGCCTGCGAGGCTGTAATTTCAGATATTCTGACCTGGGCTATTCTGAATTAGAAGGGGCTGATCTAACAGAGGCGAATCTTAAAAATGCCAATCTGTTCCGGGCTAATTTGAAACAGGCGGTGCTAAAAGACGTAGAAGTAAATGAATATACCATGTTCTATTTTCAAGTCTGTCCAGAGGAAGGCGGGTTTATCGGATATAAGAAAGCGGCGGCGGAGAAAGGAAGATACGCATTGATCAAACTGTATATTCCCGCGGACGCAAGAAGGAATTCCGCGACTTCCTATCGCTGCAGGGCAGATAGAGCGAAGGTCCTTGAGATCACGGACGAAGCCGGACAGCCTCTTGAGAAGGCGTGGTCAGGCCGGGACAAAGGATTTGTATATCAGGCTGGGCAATGGCTGAAGGTGCCGGAATTCGATGAAGACCGGTGGAATGAGAAGACAAAAGGAATCCATTTCTATCTGTCAAAAGAAGCGGCGCGGCTGTATTAGAAAAGGGATCAGACTTTCGTATCATAAAAGTGTTGACATTAAAAGCAGATATATTATAATAGAGAGTGCTTGCTCGGAGGGCAGATCATTCAATGGAAATGATAGGCTGGATAAGGCACGGACTGAGATGTCCGTTTCTTATCCGGCTTTTTTATTTCTTTAGTTTATTGCGGGAATTTGACTTTGCTGGAAGGCTCTCCGGGCTGTTTTTGAGAAGGAGGATGAGAAAATGGACTTTCTGAACGGTAAGATCAAGAACATTTATTTTAAATATCTGGCGGCGGCATTTGGAAGTACGCTGATCACTTCGATCTACTCGATCGTGGATATGGCGATGGTGGGACAGTATCATGGCCCGGAGGGATCGGCGGCTCTTGCGGTTGTGGCTCCAGTGTGGAATATCATCTATAGCTTTGGACTTCTGATGGGGATTGGCGGGTCCGTGATCTTCAGTACCATCCGGGGGAAAGAAAAGGAAGGGGAGACCAGATCCAATGAATATTTCACCGCATCCGTGATCGGATCTGTGATCTTAGCCGTGATCATATGGCTGATCGTAGTTTTCTTTGACCGTCAGCTCCTGCTGATATTTGGAGCACAGGATAATACACTGACACTGGCGAGAGAATATGTGCGGCCGATCAAATTTGCGGTCCCGCTGTTCTTGTTTAATCAGATGCTGGCGGCTTATCTGAGAAATGATAAGAATCCGGCGCTTGCCACCGGCGCGGTATTGGCCGGCGGGATATTTAATGTATTTGGCGATTACTTTTTCGTATTTGCCTGTGAGATGGGAGCTTTTGGGGCGGGACTGGCTACGGCCATCGGTTCCGGGATTACGTTCCTGGTCATGCTGTCCCATTTCTTCCGGAAAGGAAATACCCTCCGTCTTATAAAGCCGGAGGGATTGGGAAGCAAGTTAAAAGAGATCACGGTGACCGGTTTCTCTACATTTTTCATTGACGTGGCCATGGGTATCCTTACGATCCTCTTTAACCGTCAGATCGTGGAATATCTGGGAACAAGCGCGTTGGCCGTTTACGGTGTGATCGTAAATATCAGTACCTTTGCCCAGTGCTGCGCTTACAGTGTGGGGCAGGCGTCCCAGCCGATCATTTCCACTAATTTTGGAGCGGGGAAAGGTGACCGGATCCGAGAGATTTTGAAATACGCCCTCGGCACGGCGGGATTCTTCGCGGTGTTGTGGACCGGCCTTAGCTTGGGAATCCCGAATACATTTATCCAGGTATTTATGACGCCCACCGCTGAGGTATTGGAAATTGCTCCTGCCATTTTCCGGTGTTATGGAATCTCCTTTTTGCTGCTCCCATTTAACATTTTCTCTACGTATTATTTCCAGGCCCTGATGAAGCCCAAGGCGGCGTTTGTTGTATCGGTGGCAAGAGGTCTGGCGGTCAGCGGAATCCTGATCTACCTGCTTCCTGCGGCAGCAGGGGCGGACGCGATCTGGTTCGCTATGCCGGTTACAGAGCTGATCGTGGCTGTATATATGGCGCGAAATATGATAAAATATACAAAACAGCTAAAATAGCTGACAGGAAGGAGTTGTGCGGTATGAATAAGATTATTACAGTCGGCAGAGAATTTGGAAGCGGCGGCAGAGAGCTTGGACGGAGATTGTCAGAAACACTGGGGATCGCTTACTATGATCAGGAGATCATAAGCGAGATTGTAAAAAGGACCTCGCTGTCTAAAGAATATGTGCAGACTATCGAAGAGCACCGTCCGGTGATCTCCTTCCCGATCCATATCGGAAGAAGCTTCTATCCGGCGATAGACCCGGTGTTCGAGCAAAATATGGCGGTCTACCAGGAGCAGGCCAAGGTGATCGAAGAAATGGCGGCAAAATCTGACTGTGTGATCGTGGGACGCTGCGCGGATTATGTCCTGAGAGAACAGAATCCGTTCCGTCTGTTTGTCTACGCCGATATGGAGAGCAAGATGAAACGCTGCCGGGCCAAAGGACCGGAGGATGAAAAATTAACGGATAGGGAATTGAAACAGAAGATCCAGGGGATCGATAAGAAACGGGCGAAATACTATGAATTCTATACTGGCAATAAGTGGGGAGACAAGCTGAATTTTGACCTGTGTATTAATACGACCCAGACACAGATCAAAGAAATTGTTCCGGCGATCGCAAAGCTGTTAGGATAGGATGAGAAACCAAGGAGGAGCGTGTTTTTACGCTTCTCCTTCTTGGCAATATTCTGTTTTGATAGCTTCGATCAGAGTGATCACCCGTTTGTCCTCGATCCAGTAGAACACGTTCATTCCCTGTTTTTCTGAAGAAAGGATACCGGCCATCTTCATTTGATTGAGGTGCTGAGACAGAGCTGAGGCAGTAATGTTCGGCGTGTACTGATGGATCTCGCCTACAGTGAGCCGCCCTTTGAGCAGGGCGCATAAGATTAGCAGGCGGTGTTCATTTGCCAATAGCTTCAGCAGTTTTGCAATTTTCTTTGCACGTTCTTCCATCTTCTTTTGCCTTCCTTCCATTCTTTAATCTACAAATCCCTTGCGTCATGGTTCCCATTGGACAATACACGCACCATGACCGGGGGCGGAACAATACCATTGTCACAAACCCTAAAATGGTAGAGGTGAGCATGACGCCGAAGAAACCAAAAGCGAACTGGCCGACCCATGGCGCGGCAAAGCTTACATCTGCCCATTGCCATGGAAGTTTGAATACCCACAATAATGTGACGGTCTGCGAAAGCGGCGCGCCGGTAAATACCTGATAGGTGCTTCGCAGCATGAGAACAAACATTACCATAAAGAAGGTCAAAAATCCATAACGGAACCATGGGCTGCGTAAAAACGCGGGCGGCGGGGAATTCCTGGACAATTTCAGCTTTTCTCCCAGCAGGCCAAGAAGCTGGCCGCGCCCACAGTAGTGGTTGCAGTAGGCCTTGCTGCCGCCGAATATGGCAATGAAAAGAGGGAGGCAGAAAAACAGCATCCCAAGCCACGCGAACAGGATATTAAAAAGACCTAAACATAGGTAACACAACTCGGCGATCCAAAGATAATCCGACCATTTCTTTTTCTTTACATTCTTCATTGCGCTGCACTCCTTTCCACGATGCCGATGATCGCTGCGGGACATATGTTCGCGCATTTGCCGCATCCGACACATTTCTTAGTGTCAACATGGGCGGTAATGCCCCATTTGATCTGGATTGCCTCTTTGGGGCAGACGCGCAGGCAGGTGCCGCAGGCAACGCACTCTTTTCCTATCTGAGCAATACGAGGTGATCTATTCATGTGAATCCTCCCCCAAAATGATATTTAAGTAATTAAGTAATTACTAATATAGTGTATATTCAAGTTGTTGTCAAGTTAGAACTGAATCTAAAAGTTCTATTGCTTATTTATAAGGATTTTGATACAATAATATCACATCAAAATCCTGGACGATCAAAAGACTCTCAAAGTTCTAATGTCCAGACCAGGCACTGTCCTGCAAGGCGGTGTATCTCAAGCGTTTCACGGCGGTTTCAGCCGGAGATGACCCAGTTTCATGAAAGGAATAACAGAAAAAGGAGGAGACACATGGGGAAAGAAAATGTGGCGGTTAATCGATGGCTCAAAGACCACGAAAGATTTGCGGACTTATTCAACGGCACAGTATTTGGGGGCAGGCAGGTGGTCCATCCGGAATACTTGGAGGATCTGGACCGAGAGACGGATATCCTGGTACCGGACAAGGCCGGAAAGAGAAAAAGCGTACAGCGGTACCGGGATGTCGTAAAGAGATGGAAGAAAGGTGTGGATCTGGCGGTACTGGCCTGTGAATCCCAGAGCAAGGTCCATTACGCAATGCCGGTACGAAACATGCTTTATGACAGTCTTTCCTATACAGATCAAATGCAGACCCTGTGGAGCCGGCATGCGGCAGAGAGGAAGGCGGGCGGGATAAAAAGCCGGACGGCCGGTGAAGAGTTTCTGTCCCGGTTTGGAAAAGGAGATAAGATTTATCCGGTGATCACACTGGTGTTCTATTATGATTTGGAGAAATGGGACGGGCCGACAGAGCTTTACGATATGTTTGAAATGGAACATTTGTCAGGAGAAGAATGGCAGGCAAAAGCCTATATCCCTAACTATCGGATCAATCTCGTGGATGCAGGAAGTATACAGGAAACGGAACGGTTTCATACGGATTTACAACAAGTATTGGGCATGTTAAAATACAGAAGTAAGAAGGAAGAATTGTTAGGATACATGAATAGAAATAGAGAATATTTTGAACATGTAGACGGGGAAACCTATCAGGTGCTGCGGGCGTTTCTTCATTCCGAGAGGATGTTAAAAGAGATCGGTGATTCTAAAATGGAGGGAGAGATCAATATGTGCCAGGCATTAGAAGAATTGTATGCGGATGGAGTAAAAGAGGGGACAGAGAAAGGAATCCAGGAAGGAATTCAAGAAGGAAGAAGGGAAGGAATCCTTACAGTGATCAAGACAATGCTGCAAAATGGCCTTTCTTCCGATGATATTAAGAAATACACTGGGGTCACGGATCAGGAGATTCTGCTGGCGAAAGATAGAATAGGAGGAACGGTGGATAGATGAGAGTATTGGTGATCGATGGCCAGGGAGGGGGACTTGGCCGTCAGATAGTGGCGGCAGTGAAAGAGAAGTTCCCGGAGGTGGAAGTATTGGCGGCAGGCGCCAACAGCGCCGCTACCAATGCTATGCTCCGGGCAGGGGCAGATCAGGCGGCCACAGGGGAAAACGCGGTGCGGGTAGCGTGCCGCAGAGCAGATGTGATCCTGGGACCTGTGGGGATCGTGATCGCAGATGCCATGATGGGAGAGATTACACCGGCCATGGCGCTGGCGGTGGGCCAGAGCCAGGCAAAAAGAATCTTGCTTCCAGTGGGGCAGTGTGATAATATTGTAGTTGGAATTTCAGATATGCCGATGGCGAAAATGGTCCAGGAAGCGGCAGGGCTGCTTGCCCAGTGGATTGGATAGAAGATTAGATTTTTTATATAAGAATGATACAAAGGAAGGGATCAGATCCAAAAGCGGATCGGTCACTTCCTTTTGGATTGCGTGAGATGGAGGAGACAGCATGTGGGTTGTAGACAAATATATTGAGCATGTCAAGGAACAGACGATAGAGAATCCCAAGCAGAGCTGGGGTAAAATACTGCTGGGATTCCAGGCAAATAAGCTGCGGACAAAGATTCTGCCCAAAAAGAATCTGGCAAAGGGCTATCAAAAACTGGAAGCAATGATGATGGCTTTCGTAGCCGATGCCTTAAGCCGTCCGGAAAGCTATGTATGGGGAAATATTTTCTCACCCTGTGAGATCATCCAGTGTTTTGGACTCAGCACATTGTCCATCGAGTGTCTGGCCTGTTATTTGAGCGGCTACCATCTGGAAGATTACTTCATTGATTATGCTCAGAATACAGGGATCGCTCCCACGCTTTGCTCTTATCATAAGACATTTGTGGGAGCCATTGACAGCGATGCGGTTCCGGTGCCGGAGTATGCGGTCACCACTTCTCTTTCCTGCGACGGGAACTTAAATACCTTCCGGTATCTGGAGAAAAAGCGGGGAGTACCGTTTACGTTCCTGGACGTGCCTTACGGAGACGATGAGGCTTCTGTGGACTATCTGGCAGGGCAGCTTCAGGAATTTACCCATGAATTGGAGAACCGGTTTGGAAAGAAGTTTGAGGAAGAGAAACTAAGAGAAGCGATAGAGATTGAGAATGAGACCCGCAGGGAGCTGCTGCGTTTCTTCCGGCTGCAGAGCGAATACTATTATCCGGGAGAGCTGATCAGCCATCTGTATATGATGATGGGAATGCATCTGTTGATTGGGACACAGGAGTTCCTGGATCTGATCCGTTTTATGATCGAAGATATTAAGACTTATCCCAAATTTGAGGGAAAAAAGATACTGTGGGTACATTTGCTCCCATTCTACCAGGAAAGCCTGCAGCAGTGTTTTAACACCAACCAGAAATACCAGATCATAGCCAGCGATATTATTATCGACTCGGTGGAAGATCTGGATTCGGACAGACCGTTTCACGCCCTGGCAAAGAAGATCATACGGAATATGTACAACGGGTCCTATTCCCACAAAGCCCAGATGGTGGGAAATCTGACAGACACTCTGGAGCCGGATGCGGTGATCCAGTTCTGCCATTGGGGATGTAAACAGTCTTCTGGAGGAAGCGTCCTGCTGAAAGAAGAAATGCAGAAGAAAGGAATCCCCATGTTGATCTTAGATGGAGACGGAATTGACAAGCGCAACAGCCATGACGGGCAGATCAAGACCAGGCTGGAAGCGTTTCTGGAAATGCTGGATGCCGAAGAAAAGGAAGAGGAAGCGATATGATAGGATATATTTGCAAATACGCCCCCATTGAGGTGTTTGAGTCCATGGGCGTTAAGATGGAACGGATCGAGCCGGATGTGACCAATTTTAACCAGGCGGAGATCAAGATGCATCCCAATATCTGCAGTTTTGCTAAGGGGGTGCTGGAAGAAGTCATGGAGAAGGACTATGAAGGGATCATCCTTACTACCTGCTGTGACAGTATCCGGCGGCTGTATGATGTGTTGAAAGAAGAGTTCCCCCAGAAATTTATCTATATGCTGGATACGCCCAGGCTGGTAAAGGAAGCCGGGATCATCCTGTATGAACAGAGGATCCGGGCTATGATCCAGGCTTATGAGACATTTTCAGGAAAGAAATTTGACGAGGCGGTATTCCTTGAATATCTGCGGGACAAAGAGGAACAGCAGCAGGTTGGCATCAAAGACCGGAAGCTGAATATTGGAATCCTTGGGGCCAGAGCCAATGACAGTATCAAGAAGATCCTGGAGGAAAAAGGCGCCAACGTGGCTTTTGATCTGACCTGTACCGGACTTGGAAGAAAGATCCTCTATAGTGAGGCGGAGCCGCTGGGAGAGTACGCAAGAGGGCTTCTTAGCCAGTTCCCTTGTATGCGGATGGAACAGGCGGCAAACCGAGACGAGCTGATCCGGCGCTATGGGGATAGTGTGGACGGCATTATCTACCATACGGTACAGTTCTGCGACAACTATGCTTATGAATATGCCTGGCTGAAAAGCTGGATGGGACGGCCGCTCCTGCTTCTGGAAACCGATTATACAAAGCAGAGTTACGGGCAGATCCTGACACGGATCGAAGCGTTTTTGGAGTCCCTTCGCAGGGAAGTACGGAAACCGGTGAAAAAAATGGAGGGAAATAGCAGTATGTATGTACTTGGAATTGACAGCGGATCTACATCCACCAATGCGGTGATCATGGATCAGGACAGAACGATCAAAGCATTTTCTGTGGTGCGTACCGGCGCCAAATCTGGAGAGAGCGCAGACAGAGTCTTGAAGGATGTACTTGAGAAAGCAGGGCTGTCCAGGGAAGATATTGCCTGGATCGTATCTACCGGATACGGGCGGGTCAGCATCCCCTTTGCGGACGAGAATGTGACGGAGATCAGCTGTCATGGAAAAGGAGCCCACTATTTTAACCCGAAGATCCGGACGATCCTGGACATTGGCGGGCAGGACAGTAAAGCGATCCGTTTAAGCGAGCAGGGGGAAGTCAAAGACTTTGTCATGAATGATAAATGTGCGGCGGGAACCGGGCGTTTTCTGGAAATGATCGCAAGGACCCTGGAGATCAGTCTGGACGAACTGGGAGCCATTGCCCTGACTTCCACGGAAAATATCGAGATCACCAGTATGTGTTCTGTTTTCGCTGAATCAGAAGTGATCTCTTTGATCGCCAATAATAAAGAAAAGAATGATATCGCAAACGGTGTCTGCGGCGCCATCGCCAACAAGGCATACGGTCTTTTGCGCCGGGTAGGGCTGGAGCCGGACTTTATGATGACAGGCGGTGTGGCCAAGAATCCAGGAGTGGTTCGGGCCGTGGAACAGAAGCTGGGAGCAAAGCTGTATATCTGTGAAGAGCCGGAGATTGTGGGCGCGACGGGAGCGGCCCTGTATGCGTTGGAACAGATCGCGCCGGACAGCGCAGATACAAATGTAAGTAAATAGTCTTGTGTCCGCGGAGACGGTGTGGTAATATATAAAACGTAGATTCTCCGGCAGGAAGCAGGAGAGAGGCGGCAGAAGCCGCGGACAAAAGCAGTATAGGCGTATAATAAAAATGTGAGGTAAAATAGAGATATCAGGAAGGTATCTGTTTTCAGAAGGAAACAGGTATCTTCTTTTTTGGAAAAATGAAGGAGGGGCAGATGACACTAGAAGAATTTTTTCAAGAAATCCCCAAGGCGGCAGTGGCTTTTTCTGGAGGAGCAGATTCGGCGTTTCTGCTGTACGCAGCCAAGAAATCCGGCTGTAAGATCCGGGCGTATTACATAAAGACGGTGTTCCAGCCGGATTTTGAACTGGAGGATGCCAAGAGGATCGCGAAAGAACTGGACATTCCAATGACGGTGGTGGATGTAGATATCCTGGCAGTCCATGAGGTGGGAAGAAATGGGCCGGATCGCTGTTATCACTGTAAGAAAGCGCTATTTACAGCACTTAGGCAGGCGGTGGAGGGAGAAGGATATTCCCTGATCCTGGACGGGACCAACGCCTCCGATGATGCCGGGGACAGACCGGGCATGAGAGCTCTGCGGGAACTGGGAGTCCGCTCGCCTCTGCGGGAATGTGGGATTACAAAAGGAGAGGTGCGCAGGCTTTCGCAAGAGGCGGGATTGTTTACTTGGAATAAGCCTGCCTATGCCTGCCTAGCGACCCGGATCCAGACCGGGAACAGGATCATCCCCGGAGACCTTGCTAAAGTGGAGCGGGCCGAGCAGGCCCTGGCGCAAATGGGATTTGCGGATTTCCGGGTGCGGCTGTTCCATGGAGCGGCCAAAATCCAAGTGACGGAAGGAGAGCTTCCGATATTGATGGAGAAACGGAAAAGGGTGACAGAGGCATTGGAGCAATGGTTTCCAGAAGTCCTGCTGGACCTAAGATCCAGGCAGGAATCCAGATAAGATGGAGATGGGAGGAAAAGAGTATGGATAATAAACGTGATATTTTGGAGCTGCTCCGCAAGGTGGCGGATAAATCTGTAACGCCGGAACAGGCGCTGCTGGACCTAAAGGAGGCCCCTTTTGAGGATCTGGACTACGCGAAGATCGATCTCCACCGCAGCGTCCGGCAGGGAGCGGCAGAAGTGATCTACGGAGAAGGCAAGACGAAAGAGCAGGTCCTGGGGATCACCAGGACCATGGGAGAAAAGGGCTGCCGGAATATCCTGGTGACCCGGATCAGCCGGGAAACGGCAGAATATCTGGCGCAGTCAGTTCCGGTCGAATACCACGAAGCTGCCAGACTCGGGATTGCGTTTCCTAAAGAGAGGATAAAACGGGGAAATATCGTGGTGGCTACTGGGGGGACCAGTGATATGGCGGTGGCGGAAGAGGCGGCTTTAACGGCAGAAGCCATGGGAAATCATGTGACCAGGCTGTACGATGTAGGGGTAGCGGGCCTTCACCGACTGCTGGCGAACCTGGATGTACTCATGCAGGCCCGGTGTGTGGTAGCAGTGGCGGGAATGGAAGGCGCCCTTGCTTCCGTGGTGGGAGGCCTGGTAGACTGTCCGGTGATCGCGGTACCCACAAGTGTGGGGTACGGAGCCAGCTTCGGAGGTCTGTCCGCCCTTTTGTCTATGCTCAACTCCTGCGCTTCCGGCTGCAGTGTAGTGAATATTGACAATGGATTTGGAGCGGGTTATCTGGCCAGCAGGATCAATCAGATGGAAGGGATCAAGGAGGAATAAAAGATGAAGACATTGTATATCGAATGTAATATGGGAGCGGCGGGAGATATGCTGATGGCGGCGCTTTATGAACTTTTGGAAGACCGGCGGGGATTCCTGGATCAAATGAACAGCCTGGGACTGCCGGGCGTCCGTCTGGAAGCGGTACCGGGAAAGACCTGCGGAATTGCCGGGACACATATGAAGGTTGCCATACATGGGGAAGAGGAGGGCCATACACACAGCCATGCACATGAACATGAACACATGCATGGACACACCCATGAGCACGGACATACCCATGAGCATGGACACCACCATCACCATGCAGCTCCGGGATATATTGGGACCTTGATCGAAGGCCTGAATCTTCCGGAAGAGGTAAAGAACCAGGCAAAAGACGTCTATGATGCGATTGCCCATGCGGAGGCAAAGGCTCACGGCTGTCCGGTGGGAGACGTTCATTTCCATGAGGTTGGAGCCCTGGATGCAGTGGCGGACGTGACGGGAGTCTGTTATGCCCTGTATCTTCTGAAACCGGAGCGGATCATCGTTTCTCCCGTCCATGTGGGGAGCGGAACGGTACACTGTGCCCACGGTATTATGCCGGTGCCGGCCCCGGCTACGGCAAATCTTCTTCAGGGAATCCCAAGCTATGGCGGAGAAGTCAAAGGAGAACTCTGTACTCCGACGGGAGCGGCGCTGCTTCGCTGTTTCGCGGATTCTTTTGGTCCTATGCCGCTGATGGAGTGC
Source organism: Lachnospiraceae bacterium KGMB03038 (assembly GCA_007361935.1). Taxonomy (NCBI): domain Bacteria; kingdom Bacillati; phylum Bacillota; class Clostridia; order Lachnospirales; family Lachnospiraceae; species Lachnospiraceae bacterium KGMB03038. Next base: position 321,520 of record CP041667.1, read on the forward strand.
CAAGGCGTGGGGATCGGGATCGGAACCAAAGAGTTTGGCCAGGCCAACTGTGTGCGGGCATTTCTGGGAGAAGCGGCCGCGGCGGAAGATACTTCTAAAACGGAAGGAAAAGGAAGGCTGCCTGGAGAGCGGGCAGAGATGATAGAGCTGGTGTGCAATATTGACGACATGACGCCGGAAGCCCTTGGTTTTGCTTGTACCAGGATTCTGGAATCAGGCGCGCTGGATGTCTATACGGTTCCGGGGACTATGAAGAAAGGAAGACCGGGCCATGTGCTGACGGTGCTGTGCCGGCCGGAGCAGGAAGAAGAGATGGCCCGGTATATCCTGGCGGAGACGACGACCAATGGCCTGCGGGCGCGCAGGTGCGGGAAGTATTACCTGGCGCCGGAGATAGAAGAGGCAAAGACCAGATGGGGAACTGTAAAGATCAAGAAAGCCGCCGGATATGGCGCTGTCCATGTGAAACCGGAATATGAGGATGTGGCAAGGCTTGCAAGAGAGAACCAGATCCCCTATCAGCGGGTATGGGAAGAAGCTGTAAAAGCGTATGCAAAACAGGAGGAAAGATAGATGAGGCGCTGGATTGCGGCGGTATGCGCGGCTGTGTTGGTTCTGACTCTGCCTGCCGGCTGCCAGCCGGCAGGAGGGGCAGCTTCTGCGGAGAGCAGATCTGAGGATTCCGTGGTGATCGCGATGGATCCTAATTCGGAACCAGAGGCCGGTTTTGATCCTTCCTATGGGTGGGGAGCCGGAGAACACGTCCATGAACCGCTGATCCAGAGTACGCTGACGGTGACAAACGCAGATCTGACCATCGGCTATGATCTGGCGGAAGACTACAGTGTCAGCGAAGACGGACTGACCTGGCATGTGGTGATCCGGGATGATGTGACATTTACGGATGGAGAACCTTTGACGGCAGAAGATGTGGCGTTTACTTACAATACTGTGAAAGAGTCCAGTTCTGTCAATGATTTTACAATGCTGGATCACGCGGAAGCGCTGGATGATACGACGGTGGTTTTCCATATGACGCGCCCATTTTCTATCTGGCCTTATACAATGGCGGTGGTAGGGATCGTGCCGGAGCACGCCTATGACAGTAAGACCTATGGGACGAATCCTATTGGATCTGGACGTTATATTTTAAAACAATGGGACAAGGGACAGCAGGTGATCTTGGAGGCGAATCCGGATTACTACGGCGAGGAACCAAAGATGAAGCAGGTAACGATCCTGTTTATGGAGGAAGATGCGGCTTTCCTTGCGGCACAGTCTGGACAGGTAGACTTGGCTTATACGTCGGCGACGTACTCAGAAGAAGAAATAGAGGGGTATACCCTTGCCTCTTATGACAGCGTGGACAACAGGGGATTTAATTTACCTGCGATTCCGGAAGGAAAAGATGGGGAAGGGAAGACGGTAGGGAACGACTTCACTTCAGACGTCTTGGTGCGCAGGGCGATCAATATAGGCGTAGACCGGCAGGAAATGATCGATCATGTATTAAATGGATACGGCACACCGGCCTATAGTGTCTGCGACCAGCTTCCCTGGTACAATGAAGCATCGGAAGTGGCGTATGACCCGGAGGGGGCGGCAAAGCTTCTGGATGAGGCGGGATGGATCCTGGGAGACGATGGAATCCGGGAAAAGGACGGCGTTAAGGCGGAACTGAACCTTCTTTATTCAAATGGGGATTCTGTGCGCCAGGCCCTGGCAGAGGATTTCGCGGATCAGATGGAAGAATTGGGGATTGCCTGCACCACGGAAGGCGTAGGCTGGGATACGGCTTATGACAGAGCGCAGTCCCAACCCCTTTTGTGGGGATGGGGAGCCCATACTCCTATGGAACTTTACAACATTTACCATACCATAGACGGCAATGCGGTGGACGGGACGGATCAGGCCCAGTATTCGCCCTATTCCAATGAGACGGTGGATGGATATATGGATCAGGCGCTGGCAAGCGCCGATCTGGAAGAGTCCTACAAGCTTTGGCAGAAGGCCCAGTGGGACGGAACGGCCGGAGTGACCCAGGAGGGAGATATTCCCTGGGTGTGGCTGGTAAATATCGATCACTTATATTGGGTGCGGGATGGCTTAAAGGTGGCAGAGCAGAAAATCCATCCTCATGGGCACGGATGGTCCATCGTCAATAATGTGGACCAGTGGAGCTGGATACAAGAAGAGTAAAGGAGGAGCGGCGGTGAAGCATCGTTTTGGATTCGCGGGGAAAAAATTGATACGGATGGGCTTGCTGCTTCTGGGAGTGAGTATTGTGACATTTTTGCTCATGTGCGCTTCTCCGCTGGACCCTCTTCAGACCAATGTGGGACAGGTGGCGCTTGGAACTATGAGCCAGGAGCAGGTGGAAGCGCTCCAGTCTTACTGGGGAATGGACACGCCTCCGCTGGAGCGGTATCTTGGGTGGCTGACAGATGTCCTGCGGGGAGACTTTGGAACTTCTCTCTTATATCGGCAGCCGGTGCTGGAGGTAGTGGGACAGAGACTTTCCAGTTCTTTCTGGCTGCTGTTGCTCTCCTGGATGATCTCAGGTGTTCTTGGAGTGTTCCTGGGAGCGCTGGCAGGAGCGTTCCGTGGCCGTCTGCCGGATAAGCTGGTCCGGGGATACTGCCTGGTCATTTCCAGTACCCCTTCTTTCTGGCTGGCGATCCTTTTGCTTCTGGTTTTCGCGGTCTGGCTGGGGTGGTTCCCCATTGGGTTTGCGGTACCGGCTGGAGTGGAAGCGTCCGCGGTGACGGCGGCTGAAAGGATCCGGCACGCAGTTCTTCCGGCCTTGACCTTGAGTGTTACAGGGGCAGCCAATATTGCGCTCCATACCAGAGAAAAGATGGCGGATGTATTGGAATCAGACTATGTGCTTTTTGCCCGCGCAAGAGGAGAAGCTTACAGGTCAGTGGTCGTCCGGCATGGTCTGCGGAATGTGCTGCTTCCGGCAATGACGCTCCAATTTGCCTCCCTTAGTGAGATTATTGGGGGATCAGTCCTGGCGGAACAGGTATTTTCTTATCCGGGGCTTGGACAGGCCGCGGTGGCTGCGGGCCTTGGAAGTGATCTTCCTCTGCTCCTGGGAATTACAGTGATCACAGCAGCCATTGTTTTTGGCGGAAATCTGATCGCGGATCTGCTTTATGGAATCGTGGACCCCAGGATTCGAAGGGGGGCTGCGAGAACATGATGGAACGGCAGGGAAATCAAAGAAAAAAAGCGATCTGGTTTCTGGCGGCGGCAGTGTGCGTGCTGGCAGCGGTAGTCATTTCCGGGATAATGCTTACCGAGGGGGCTGTGGAAACGAATTTTGCGGAGAAAAATCAAATGCCATCCCTGGATCATTTGTTTGGCACAGACTGGATGGGCCGGGATATGCTGGCCAGGACGCTGGCCGGACTTTCCTTAAGTATACGGATCGGGCTTTTGACTGCCGGAATAAGCGCGGTCCTGGCGGTGGTGATCGGAACGGGGGCGGCCCTTCTTGGCCGGAAGGCGGATGCCTGCATTTCCTGGTGTATCGACCTGGTAATGGGAATTCCGCATATCCTGCTGGTCATGCTGGTTTCCATAGCCTGCGGCCGGGGATTTTTCGGAGTGACAGCCGGGGTGGCGCTGACGCACTGGCCCTCCCTTTCCAGACTGATCCGGGGAGAAGTGCTGCAGCTTCGGGGCGCGCCTTATATCCTGGCGGCAGAAAAGCTGGGCGCCTCCCGGCTGCAGATAGCTGTGAGGCATCTGTTCCCTCACTTGTTCCCCCAATTTCTGACGGGGACGGTCCTTTTGTTTCCGCATGCGATCCTGCATGAGGCGAGTGTAACATTTCTGGGGTTTGGTCTGTCATCGGAACAGCCGGCGATCGGAGTGATCTTGTCGGAGAGTATGCAGTATCTGACCACAGGCAGATGGTGGCTGGCCCTATTTCCCGGAGGAGCTCTGGTGCTGGTAGTAATTATGTTTGCCATGCTGGGGGAGCGGGTGAGAAGGATTTTAGATCCGGCCAGCGTCCATGAGTAAGGGGGAGAACAGATGGAAAGCAAGAGAGAACCGATCTTAGAGGTGAAACATTTATCCATTTCTTTTACACAATATACACAGAGAACGAAACGCCGGACACTGCAGACGATCCGCGATCTGTCCCTGCAAGTCCTGCCAGGCCAGGTGGTGGCTGTGGTGGGAGCCAGCGGTTCGGGGAAAAGCCTGCTGGCCCACGGGATTCTTGGAATCCTTCCTTATAACAGCCGGATGAAAGGGGAGGTCTTCTATGAGGGAAAGCCTTTGACTGCCCGCCGGATAGAAGAACTGCGGGGGCGTGAGATCACTTTGGTCCCCCAGGGAGTGACGTATCTGGATCCTTTGATGAAGGTGGGGCCGCAACTCTGGCGGGGAAAGAAGGATCCGGCTGTACAGAAGCGGTTCCGGGAAGCACTGGAGCGATATGGACTGGGACCGGAGATAGAAGACAGGTATCCCTTTGAACTGTCTGGCGGTATGGCCAGAAGAGTGCTGATCGCCTCGGCGGTGGCGGAGGGACCAAGACTGGTGATCGCCGATGAACCTACTCCTGGGCTGGATGAGGGGACGGCCCGCAGAATTCTGGGGCATTTCCGGGAGATGGCAGATGATGGGGCGGGGGTGCTTTTGATCACCCATGATCTGAGGATGGCTCTGTCGGCAGCTGATCGGATCGCGGTGTTTTACCAGGGGGAAACCATTGAAGAAGCGGGGCCGGAAGATTTCAAGGATGTGGAAAGACTGAAGCATCCCTTTACAAAGGCTTTATGGCATGCCATGCCGGAACATGGATTTGGGGTGGAGGAAAACGATGGATTTAGTAGCGGAGAACCTAACATTTTATTATCGGGGAAGAAAGAAGCAGCCCGTATTGGAACATGTGGATCTGACCATCCGGCAAGGGGAGAGAGTGGGCTTAAAGGCGCCCAGCGGCCGGGGGAAGACAACGCTTTGTAAACTTTTGGCCGGCTATGAGCGGCCAAAGCAGGGAAGGGTCCTGGCAGGCGGAACAGATGTCATGGAATACAAGGGAGTCTGTCCCGTGCAGATGATCTGGCAGCATCCGGAGATGGCGGCAGATCCGCTTCTGCGTCTGGGAGAGAGTATGAGGCTGGCAGGTTTGACAGGAGAGAAGCTGGCGGAACGGATGGAACAGTTGGGAATCCGGGAAGAATGGATGAGCCGCTTCCCGTCGGAACTGTCAGGGGGAGAATTGCAGAGATTTTGTCTGGCCCGCGCGCTTAGGCCGGAGGTAAAGTTCTTATTATGTGACGAGATTTCAGCTATGCTGGATCTGGTGACCCAGGCCAGGATCTGGCGGTTTCTGCTGGAAGAAGCAAAGGAGCGGGAACTGGGCCTTCTTGTGGTCAGCCATGACGAGGCGCTCCTTAGGCAAGTGTGCACCCGCCTGATCACTTTGCCGGAAACGAAAAGAAACGAAGAATCGTATTGTGATTGAAAATCCCGGATGACAGGGGTATACTGTTAGTGAAAAAACATAAAGGAGATGTCTTATATGTTAAATGAGAAAGTTGCCCAATTATTAAACACCCAGGTAAACAAAGAGTTCTATTCTGCGTATCTGTATTTGAGTTTTGCTAATTTTTATAAAGAGCAGGGATTAGACGGCTTCGCCAACTGGTATCAGATCCAGGCGCAGGAGGAACGGGATCACGCAATGCTGTTTGTTCAGTATATGCAGAATAATGATGTGCCGGTTGCCTTTGAGGCGATCGACAAACCTGACGCTTCACTGAAAGACAAAATGGATCCTTTAAAGGCCGGATATGAACATGAGCAATATGTCACCAGCCTGATCCATGGAATCTATGAGGCGGCATATGAGGTGAAGGATTTCCGGACCATGCAGTTTTTGGACTGGTTTGTTAAGGAACAGGGAGAAGAAGAGACGAACGCAAGCGATCTGATCAAGAAGATGGAGCTTTTTGGCGGAGATGCCAAGAGCCTTTACATGCTGGATCAGGAATTAGGCGGCCGCGTTTATGCGGCTCCATCGCTGACGCTCTAGTAAGAAAAGCCGGAGCGGCAGCGACGGCTGCCATTAAGGAGGACGACATTGATGATGGGGCTAAAGAACTATGATAATCTATATCGTCTTTATTTGAGGAGCCGGAAAAAGCAGCGAATAGCTTTTTTTATCTGTCTGGCGCTTTTTATTCTGTCCGCTGCGACCTTTATAATTGATGGATTTCCGTTTGAAGTGTCGTTGATTATGATGGCAATGATTTTTCCCGCGATTCTGTTCGGTATTATCTTGCTGGTCTCAAGAAGCAGAACTCTAAAAAGCATGGAGACTTTTTCTCCATCACAGCTTACCGCGATCAACAGAGAAATCCCATCCTGTCCCATGTATGAAGGCCTGTTTGCTGCCAGCGAGGCTGTTGTGGGAACTAAGCTTGGAGGGCTTCAGCTTGTGCCTGTAAAAAATATCCTGTGGGTCTATACCAATGTAACGGTAGAAAAGTTGAATGGAATCATTCCGATTTATAAATATACAGCCCTGATCCTTGCGGACAGGGATCATAAGCAGTATAGTTTCCGGATTAAAAACGATCAAAAGGCTTTCTTTTTCATCCAGTCAGAATTGCTGAAGAGCCGTCTGGATCTTGTGTTCGGCTATGAGCGCGGCATGGATGATATTTATAAGAATGATATCAACCGTTTGATTTCTTTTAGTTTGGAATGTGCTGAAAAAAGACGGCGGGAATGGGGGATTTGAATATGGATACGGCTTATTTGGATACAATGCCGGAGGTTAAAAACCGATTTAAGGCGGAACTGCTTCCGGGAGAAAAAGTAGTCTTTACAGCAAAGATGCTGGGATTTTTTTCTGATTCCGGTCACCTTCTCGGAGCGGATAAATCCCGTTTTACTATGACCAACCGAAGAATCCTTGCGGATAACGGACAGGGAATATGGATTACAGACATTGCAGAGGACGTTGTGGATATGCGCAGGGAGGAACGCGGTAAATTCCTGATGAAGGAAGTCTATATAAAGGTTACAATGAACAAAGAAGTGACATATGGAATCGGCATCCATAAATTAAGCGGTTATCGGTTTGGTTTCCGCAAGAAGGATATGGCAGCGTTTGAGGAGATTATCAGACGCATGTAAAATTGGGATGATCTGATCTTTTTGAGACGGAAAAAGAACATATACGCCTAAATAAAACCGCGGC